>JASJCW010000149.1 GCA_030065265.1 Prochloraceae cyanobacterium | reverse complement strand
AATAATCGGTTCTAGTAATTTTTACGTACCTGAAATAGATCCCCTTTTACCTGGAAATGGTACTGTTGGCAATATTCAGATTTCAGCTCGAGAAATAACCCTAGATCGAGGTCGAATTACTGCTAGTGTTAATAAAAAAGGCGGCGGGGATATTACAATTAATAGCAGCCTGTTTCTATTGTTAAGAAATCAGAGTGAAATCAGTACGGATGCGGGGGAAACAGTTGATTTTTCTGGAGGAAATCTTGTTATTAATACTCCGCTTATTATTGCTTATCCAACCGATAATAAAATTACAGCAAAGGCTAAGAGCAGTCGGGGTGGAACGATCGATATTACTACTAATGCTTTATTTGGCTATCCTCAGTTTTTAACTATTGATGCTACCTCAGAATTAGGAATTGATGGAACTGTTAATCTTAATGTATTTTCTAATGATATTGAATCTGCTGCAATTGAATTATCGAAAACGCCAATTGATGTAGAAAATATTATTGCTAACGACATTTGTGCTGTAAAAAACGATCGCATTGCTGGAGGTAGTTCTTTTACTATTATCGGTAAAGGAGGTATTGCACCCAACCCCAGAGAATCTTTAGACGAAAACAAAAATATAGTTGAGTGGAGCAAACCAAAAAATAGATCTAATATTAAAAAAGTGAATAATTTTCTCGAAGAAAAAATTAGGCAAGAAAAGCCAGTTAGAAGTGCAGTTGGATGGTGGCGCAAAAATGATGGTACTGTAGTTTTAACCGCTAATCCGGCTGAGGTAAGACCTTTAAATGAGGTCTTTAGTCATCCTAATTGTCAAACCCTCGAGCTTGGAAAAAAACTACTTGTCGATCGTTAATAGTTGCAACACCATAGATTGAGATAAAATTACCAATTTACTTAAATTGCATTTCATATTTACCCAATATTTGGGGGAATTTTTGTGCGATAGTATCTAAAATAGATTTTTCTTTTTGATTAATCGAACCGTCTTCCCAGAGGGCGATCGCATAAGATCTTTGCAATAAGATTCTGGCATATTCGGGGGATATTTTTGCAAGTAAAGATTCTAAGGGTTCAGGATTGTTTATATTAACAGCAACAGTTTTCACTGAAGAGGGTGAAATTTGGCGTAAAATAGGCATAATTTCCGACCAAGGGCGATCGGGGTAACTAGCCAAAATACTATGAATTAGTGCTTTATCAACTATTTTTGATTGAAAAAAAGCCGATCTCCAATCACTTTCGTCTTGAGTTTCTCTTCCTAGTTGCTGCTCTTCTATTAGCTTGGATTTTGTTGCATAAAATTCGCAAGCTGTATGACCTAGGGCGTAAAATATAACAGCGTTACTAGAAGCACCGACGATCGCTCCGATACCAGGAATCAATTCTACTGCATTCAGACCTCCTTTAAGAATATTTCCCCCTAAAGTTAAACCGAAAATTCCGACAACTTCCCCTCTTAAAGCAGGATCTTGCAAGTCTAAATCGTAAACTGCGGCGATTTCATAAATTATTTCACCTTGTAATTTAGCAATTGATGCTAATTCTAAACCAAATAAACCAGCAGCAATCGGCGGAATGATATTAGTTATTAATCCTACTTTACCGGCTTCGATCGCCTTATCTGCAATCAGACGATTGGCTATTTCTCGATCTGTTTCCCCTTGATATTCTTTTTTAAAACTGTTTACTTTTACCAGAATTTTTTCAATATTTACTCCCCCGAGCATGGTCATTAACCAATCAATTCCCCACATATTTTTCATTGCTTGGAGAATTGGCAGATCTGCGATCGATTGGAGAGTTTCTCCTGCTGAAGCAGTCGCCTTATCGATTAATTTTACTGAGTTGATATCCATAAACTTTTTATAATTTTATTTAATTACACTTATATTACACAAAATTTTTTAGATTTTTGCATCTGTCTTTAGACTTATTTTTTGCTTTAGAGCGATTTTTAAAGCTCGTTTCTATGACAAATTTAAAGATATTAATTTTCGATTTAATTTAAACAATTTATTAAGGGCAACAGGCCACAGATCCAAAAAATAGCTCTGTAATACCAATTCTGTTTAAAGTTGCTACACTTCGGCGATAATAGGCAATAGATTCGGAAAATCGATCTGTGCCATTATTTTGGGGAATTGATATTAGATAATCGTTTCACATTGTTTGTAATCTCCGATCGTGCGATCGCTGCGTTCTCACCTCAACAGATTGCCTTCTGCTAGGTGAATATAAAATATAATCAAAGATGCTTAAATATCAAAATAATTCTTTCAATAATTCATCTCGACTTAAATTAAAATGTTGAGCAACATCGCGCAAAATACTGTTTAAAGTTCCAATTTTAATCGGATTATGAGCTGGTATTGTAATATTGTGTTTGCCATTTTTTTGAGTCGTTAATCTGATATGACTGCCTGTTTGCCTAGTTATTTCATATCCTTTAAAAGATAAGCATTTAATCAAATCATCGCTAGACAAATCTCTAGGAAGTTTCACAAAGCAAATACCTCATCTCTAACAATATGTAAGCGAACGATTTTCGGGAGATCGGCATCTTCAAAATGACAGCGAACTGCATCCCTGACCATTGTTCTCAAACTTTTTAAGTTATCTGCTTCGGTAAAAATTGATTCTCCTAAAGCTTTAGCTGTATAACCACCATCGGGATCTTCTTCTACTAAAAAAACAATTTCAGTTATTTTGCTCATGAGTTTAAGCTGTGTATATTTTTGAAGGCTTATACTATTATCGATCTCAAACTGCTTGCAGAGCAGCCCTTTCCCATCTAAAAACGTTCAATTGCAAGCAAATTTTAATTTTAAAAATTTTTGATATCTATAGTCTTCTCGCAGTCTTTCTAGATCGATACTCTCGAACAGACTCTTGAAAACAGCAATTAATTCACCCCACTCTCTAAGTTTGTATATAGATTTGGCTTGAGTGAACTTCTTCGTGTAAAACTTAACCCAAGACTCTGGCGCGATTTTTCTTTTAGACTTGTCATACCAGCGTTTCCGCCAACGTTTAAATTCTTTCTCATCGGGCTTTTGCTTGCCGATTACGGGGGGAAAATCGGCATAACTGACAAATCTACTTATCCCTTCTGCGTGGACGTAAACAACGTGTTGCCAGCATTCGATGCGGTGTATTTGCTCTACTTCGATGTTAAATAAAAATGCCACTGTTTCGACGGTAACAAATCTTAAAAGAATCGGGGCTTGTTTGAATTTATGACTGATTATCGGTGTTTTTAGGATTTGTTGAGGGTTTTCAAACTGCCCGTCTCGATCGCTATTTGCTTGGATTTCTCGCTGTTCTTGCTTTAATTCGAGGTATTGGTTTATCATTTTTTTAAATTCTTTTGATATAAAGGGGTTTTGTTGTCTGTTCGCAAGAGGTTGCAATTTTAGGCGATCGCTTTTTAGTTAATATTAGGATTATATAATAAGTTAACTAATTATACAAGCTTATTTAAAAAAGGTTTGGAATTCATAGAGTATAATAGTTTTACTGTCGTTGATTAGAAACTTAAGATCGTGCCAAGACCTGGAGGAAACCCAAACATAAAGAAACACGGTTTTAAAACCGATCGCGTTGAGCCTTTAACTACTCAATTGGCCCTCAAAGTTTCTGCATCGATGAAAAAGCAATTAAAAGAAAAAGAAAACTGGCAAGAGTTTGTCAGAAATGCGATCGCAAAAGCTTTAGAAGAAGACGATCTGCAATCGGCATAAACTAATCTCGACTTTAAAAGAACGATTCGACGGATAAGCAAGCGATCGCAACACAATAAAACCATAGCAATAATTTTCGCTATGGCTTGTAATAAAATAGAACAGATATTTTAACCAGCAGAAGGACAATAATTTTCTAAAGATTGAGGCAATTTAATTGTCCATAATTGAGTTTTTGTTTCTTGTTTAGACAGGGGCAAAATTAAATATTGTCCGAAAGTAGATTCTCCATTTTCATCGACTAATCGGCGATTTTTAATTCTGACATCATCCATATCGATCTCTTTTTGACCTTCAAGAACGACTCCTTCTAGACCAAAATCATTATCGTTAATAACTGCAATTGAATTGCGATCGGTTATGGTCAAACCTTCGATTTTTGTCGGTTTCCAACCGTAATCTCTGAGGTTAAATAATAGCTTTTTATCTACCGCACGAATTCCAGCAGCTTTGAGATCTTCTGCAGATCCGTATTCTAAAGCCTTTCCGTTCAAAAGAGTGCGATCGCTTAAATCCGTAGCCCGAGAAATATCGATCGTATAAATTCTATCGTGGTGTTTCTTTTTTTTGTCCTTAATTTTTCCTAATTCTACGATCGCAAAACAACGATTATTAATAGCTGCAATATCGCCAATTTTAGCATCCCGACTTTTAGCATAAAGTTCTAATTCGTGGGGATAGGCAAACATTTTTGTTTGTTTGGTTTCAGGATCGAATTCGACAATGCGAATAAATCTAGCTGTATTTCTGGTTTCTTTATTGATATGGAGGGTGCTTTGTACGACACCATAAATTTTACCGTTAGGAGCGACGGTTAATGCTTCCATGCCTCGATTAGGTTGTCGCCATTTAATTATTTCTGGTAATCCATCACCTGGGGCGTATTTTTCAAGAATTTCTCCAGATCTTGAATCAACTTTAGCAATAAAAGGCCCGTATTCGTCGCTCACCCAAAAATTACCTTGACTGTCTCGATCTATCCCTTCGGTATCCATACCGTTAGGATCGTAGTCTAGTGGTTCTAATTGTTCTGAAAGGGGGAGTTCTTTAGTCGAACCAGTCAAACCTGGAGGAATTGGCAACCCACTTATTTTTTTGCCTTGACTTTTTAAATCGAGAGATTCTTTTAAAACTGCTTTGTTTCTCGATCCGATCTCTACTTTACCGATAAATGGCGTAAAATCAGGAGCAGGAAATACTTTAGTTTTTTTACCGTCTAATGTTTCTGGCGCATCTGCATTAGGCCCGCGATCGCTAATAGTATAAAAATATAAATCTCCATCTTTACTTGCGCGATCGAACATCATACTAGATCCGATTCCTGGGATAAAACCTTGAGGAAATTCCTGTTTAAAAATCCCGTTGTAAGGTACATCGTATTTTCTAGCAATTTCTACATTAGATTTTTCGATCTTGTCAATTCCCACTCCGCGATCGCTTTGAGCGTTTACTCTAATTTGAGTTGACAATACAATAGTTATTGCTGCGATCGCTGCCGTACAAATATAAAAGAAACTTTTTTTCATAACAATAAACGATTTTTCTCCGTTATTTCGATCTAGACAAAAAAGCAAAATAATGTATTAGTTGAAAGATAGAATATGCATTGCTTAAAATTTGCCTGCTCGATCGCAAATTATTGTATCAAAAAACGTTTATTATTTTTTATTTAAATCATTTTTATTGTTCTAAATTTCGAGAACTTTTGTTCTATTAAAAGAATAGCGATCGGTGTAAAACATCGACCGCCCGAACTCAAAATTTTAACCTAACCAATTGAAATTATTAATCAGAAAATAGGCAAAAAATGCCCCACCACTAGCCCCGACAAAGAAAGCTAGAGTAAACTGATTCCATCCATCAGTTGTTTTGAGAGATTCTGGTACTTCTGGCCCCGATGCAGCGATCGCAGTTTGTAGAGGAGGTCGAGCTTGATTACTAAAAGAAACTTTACCATAAATAAACAGACAAACCGTCAAAATTGCAATCAAACCAACCGCGCTAGTAAAACCAACTAAATTAGCTCGATCTGAATTTCTTAAAGGCCCTAATTCAATAAACGGGCCGACTAAAAAATAACCGTGGGCCATACCAATTTCTAAACCCCTAGTTAAAGAAGAAATATTAGGACGATAAACGGGTAAATTTTGTAAGAAATTGAAAGTTAATTCCGAAGAATTAAGGGGAGTAGCTAAATTACCCATCTGCGGATCGTTATTAGGGTTTTTAATCGCCGCACCTTTGACGACATTAAAGCCAACAGTTTCGCCTCTAGCCCGAAAAGCGTGCCACCAATGGCCGAAAAGAAATAAAATACCTAAAACTAGGTGAAAAGTAGCTAACCAACCCCTAGCAGTGACAGTTCCCGTATCGGTAGATAATACTCCAACAGGGCCGTAAAAAACTTCAGGATAAGCAGTATTGTTGACGGTGACGAAATAAGCCGCAAAAATTCCCATGTAGGCGATCGCGCCCAAACTGTAGGATAAATAGGCTTCTCCAGAATAGACTAAAGCTTTCCGTGCCCAAGCTAAAGGTTTAGTACCGCAATGCCACAAGCCACCTAAAATACAAATAGAACCGATCCAAATATGACCGCCAATAATATCCTCTACATTATCTACCGCAGCCATACCCTCTTTGCCAAAAGCCCCGAAGAGATAGCCGAAGATTCTTACTGGGTTAATAGTCGGATCGGTAATAACTCGGACGTTATTAACTGCAGGATCGAAAATACCGCCCCAAAATAAAGCTTTAAAGACCAGCAACCAAGCACCTAAACCTAATAAAATTAGGTGAATGCCGATGATGGTGGTCATCTTATTGCCATCTTTCCAGTCATAGGCAAAAAAACCAGCAAAAGTATCGTTTTTAGGTAATACTTCCGGCCCTAACAAAGAGTGATATATACCACCAGCACCCAAAACAGCCGAAGAAACTAGATGCAAAGCACCAATTAAAAAGTAAGGATAAGTGTCTACTATTACTCCTCCTTCACCAACGCCAAAGCCTAAAGTAGCTAAGTGAGGGAGTAAAATTAAACCTTGTTCGTAAAAAGGCAGATCGGGGTTATAGCGAGATATTTCAAAGAAAGTAAAAGCCCCAGCCCAAAGTACGATTAAACCAGCATGGGCAACATGCGCCCCTAATAATTTACCGGAAAGTTCGACAAAACGAATATTTCCAGACCACCAACCAACATCAGGTATTTTATCCTGATTAGAACTATCTGCAATTACAGCAGTCATTTTATTAAAACCTCCATATACCGCATCGGGTCAGTCAAAAGTCAACAGTCAAGAATCAAAAGGCAAAAGTCAAGAGTCAACAGTCAAGAGTCAGAAGTTTAAATATCATATTTGTTCTACTAATCATGAATTAATCGATTAGTTTAAAATGAAAAACTCCCTACTTGCTACTTGCTATCCTACCTTTACGAAAATCAAACCCAGCAGACTGTAAAGCGTGCCAAATATGACCTTGCAAAAAGAAAAAACCTAAAAAGAAATGAGCGTTAGCTAACCAACTGCGAGAAGATATCACACCAGCATCGACATCGCTAAAATAAGGAAAAATACCTAATTTAACTTCTAATGCAGAGCCATAAAATACTTCTGGGTAAACCGTTGTATTAATGGCACAGAAATATGCAGCGATGAAACCCATTAGTGCTAAAGCACCCAAGCTATAAGATAAATAGGCTTCTCCTTCCCAAACAAATAAATTTTCCGTCCACTGAAACGGTTTGGTTTTGATGTGCCAAATACCGCCAAAAATCAGGATAAATGAGATCGTAATGTGTCCCCCAACTACATCCTCTAAATTATTTACCCCAGCAAGCCAATGTTTGTTAAAAAGATAGCCAAAAATAACCCCAGGATTGAGGGTAGGATCGGTAATCGTGCGAACATTACCTAATTCTGGATCGTACAAACCACCAAAAAACATTGCTTTAGCTACCAGCAAGAAAGCACCCAAACCTAACAAAATTAGGTGAATGCCAATAATAGTGGTCATTTTATTTTTGTCTTTCCAGTCGTAGCTAAAAAACTTATTTTGCAAAGTTTCGCTACCGGATAAACTATGAAACAGACCGCCAAAACCGAGAAATGCCGAAGAAATCAGGTGCAAAGCACCGATGACAAAGAAAGGATGAGTATCTACGATCGCACCACCTTCCCCAATACCCCAACCTTGGGTTGCTAAATGCGGTAATAAAATTAAACCCTGTTCGTACATTGGTTTGAGCGGATCGAAGCGGGATAACTCAAATAATGTTACTGCACCAGCCCAAAATACAATTAAACCACCGTGAGCAACGTGCGCCCCTAATAATCTAGCTGATAAATCCTTTAAACGGGCATTTCCAGCCCACCAAGGATCTCGATCGATTTGAGATATTGCTGTCATTTACTTTTTGAGAATAATATTCAATAAGTTTCTTTAGATTACATCACTTGGAGCTTATTGACAATATTTTTTGTTAGTTTTTTATTTTATAGAGATTAATTAGAGTTATTTCAGACTTTATTTTTAATAAATTTATTTAATGAGATTGAGTTAAAGCAAATATTTTAAAAGCTGTAGTGCAATTGTTACAAGGACTATAGCAAATGAAATATAGGTAAAGACAATAATCGTAACAGCAGGGAATAGTTAGTGGTTAGTAGGAAATAGATAAAATTGTCATAACCTTTGCTTTGACTGCTATGTATCGCGATCGCGCCTGGAAATTGAAATGCGATCGCCGCAATTTTGACAAGCTAAATAAAGCAACTTGTTAAAAAATAAGATCGATAATTAAATGAGAAAAATTCTTATTGCACAATACAAAACAAGTAAGAGTAATCACTTTATTTGGAGAAATTACCGTGCAAGCATACGGAAATGCGGATGTTAAATACGATTGGTGGGCTGGAAATGCCCGCTTTGCCAAACTTTCAGGCTTATTTATTGCCGCCCATGCCGGTCAAGCAGCATTAATTACTTTTTGGGCTGGTGCATTTACCCTATACGAAATATCTCGTCTTAATACGGGTATGCCAATGGGGGAACAAGGACTTATTTTACTACCTCACCTAGCCACATTAGGATTTGGTGTTGGCGAAGGTGGAGAAGTGGTAGATACTTATCCCTACTTAGTTGTAGCCGCAATACACTTAATTTCTTCTGCTGTTCTAGGTGCGGGTGCATTATTCCACACCTTTAAAGGAGAACAAGACTTAAGTCAAGCCAAAGGTTTTGCAACCAATTTCGATTTTAAATGGGACGATCCCAAAAAACTCGGCATTATTTTAGGCCATCACTTACTCTTTTTAGGCATCGGAGCTTTAACTTTAGCAGGTAAAGCTATGCTCTGGGGCGGACTTTACGATGCTACTATCCAACAAGTAAGAGTAGTTACAGAACCTACTTTAGATCCCTTAGTTATTTACGGATATCAAACTCATTTTGCCTCGGTAAATAGCCTAGAAGATTTAGTCGGGGGTCATATTTTTGTGGGCATTATTTTAATCGCTGGCGGAATTTGGCACATTATCAGAGAACCATTACCCTGGGCGAAAAACTTGCTTATTTTCTCTGGCGAAGCAATCTTATCTTACTCTTTAGGCGGTATCGCTCTAGCTGGTTTTGTTGCTGCTTACTTCTGTGCAGTAAATACTTTAGCTTACCCAGTAGAATTTTACGGGCCCGTTCTAGAAGTGAAATTAGGAGTTACTCCTTACTTCGCCGATACCGCACTAGATTTACCCGCAGGAGTGCATACAGCGCGCTGCTGGTTAGCCAACTCTCATTTCTTCCTCGCCTTCTTCTTCCTTCAAGGGCATCTTTGGCACGCATTGAGAGCGATCGGCTTTGATTTTCGTAAAGTCAACCAAGCTCTAGATTCCGTTGCCACAAGTCAGCAATAAAAATGGAGAAATTATTTCCTAGTGAAACCAATTTCCCCAGCAATTTAACTTCAATACACTCATTCTAATTTCAGCCATAGGTCTTTTAACAAATAGGGAGTTATTTCTTTATGTCTTACTCCCTATCTTCGTACGTATCGGGAGAAAAAAAGATGACAACAACAATCGATCGCACTTCTCAATATGAATGGTGGGTAGGAAACGCCCGTCTCACCGATCTCTCAGCTAGATTATTAGGGGCGCACGTCGCTCATGCTGGTTTAATTATGTTTTGGGCCGGATCTTATACCTTATTGGAATTAACTAATTTAGATCCGAATCTGGCGATCGCCGAACAGGGTTTATTAGTCATACCTAACTTGGCTCGTTTGGGCTGGGGAATCGGCGAATCGGGGATAATAGTCGATACTTATCCCTATTTTGTAATTGCCATGTTGCATTTAATTGCTTCGGCAGTTTTAGGTGCTGGGGGACTTTTTCACACCTTCAGAGGTGTAGGCATTTTAAAAGATGAAGGCGGAGTTGCCCCTAATTTTCACTATGATTGGAGCGATCCGAAAAAACTCGGCTTTATTTTAGGCTCGCATTTAATAATTTTAGGTTTGGGTGCATTTTTGTTAGTTGCTAAAGCGACATCTTTCGGCGGAATCTACGATCCAGCAATTGGAGATGTTCGCCTTATTAGCGATGCTACTTTTAATCCTGTAATCATTTTCGGTTATATTTTTGGCTTTAACCACGGCCAGTGGAATCCTCTAGGAATGGCTAGCGTCGATAATTTAGAAGACGTTATTGGCGGCCATATTTGGATCGGACTGCTTTTAATTGGTGGTGGTGTTTGGCACATTATTAAAGAGCCTTTTCCTGCAATTCAAAAAAGAGTTATTTTCTCAGGTGATGCGATCCTTTCCTATAGTTTGTCAGGGGTTGCATTGGCTGCTTTAATTTCTGCTTATTTTGTGGCTTACAACACGACTGTTTTTCCTGTCGAGTTTTACGGTAGCGATCGCTCTGCATTTACAACTACTCAAGTCGCT
>JASJCW010000148.1 GCA_030065265.1 Prochloraceae cyanobacterium | reverse complement strand
AGAGCTGCAGAAGATCCAGAATTTGAAACCTTCTACACCAAAAACATCCTATTAAACGAAGGTCTCCGTGCTTGGATGGCACCTCAAGACCAACCCCACGAAAACTTAACATTCCCAGAAGAAGTATTACCTCGCGGTAACGCTCTCTAAGGATTTTTGTTTAGTTTCTTCGCTTGACTTAATTTAAAGTCATTTTTCCCCTAAAGCTCTGCTTTGGGGGATTTTTTTAATTATTGGACACAATTTGACTTTCATTCCAATTCTGTTTAAAGTTGCTACAATTCTGTGAGCAAGGGTAACAGGCAATCGGGAATAGGCAGAAGGCAGAAGGCAGAAGGTTAAAAAAATTGAAAAATAGATCTGTAGCATTATTTTGAAGAATTGGTATCAGAGAAAAATACAATTAGCGATCGCAGTAAATAATTTAAATAGCTTAATATTATTGTGTTCAAAAATTGCAATTTATTAATTTTTATTTTTTAAAGCCATCTAAACTGTATGAAGCCTCAAAAATCTATAGGTTAGAGACTATTGAGCAGATATTCGCTCCGAAGTATTTTGGTTTTGGTTAATTTTTTTTGTTCGTAGCGACACAGAAAACTATTTTGAGTGTTGCTCTTTTACTGATTTCTAATTTCTGGGTTTAAGACCTCCGGGAAAAATAGTTGAGGAGGGATTTAGTCTGTTTCTCAACCAATAATTTTACATCTTGGCTATTCCTTTTTGATTTTAATTAAAAGGTGTTTAGCTTTACTTAGATTTGAGAAATTTCACGATTGTCTTGAAGCAAATTTTTGAATAAGTCGTTTGTTAGTTGGTACTACTTTTTCTTGATAGGATTTTACCGATTATTTTTTAGGAAGTTTGTGAGGTGATTTGGCTGACAATTAATTTATAATCTGCAACAAAAAGAAAATTAAATATAGAATTTATGCTATTTCGATTTCCTAGCAAAAATAACTACACATAAGTAATGATTTTGTAATTGCCGATTATTTTTGTATCCTAGAAGTAGAAACTCCAAAACGATCTATTAGGAACTTCTATTAAAGTAGACCGGTCAGAATCTTAGCAGAAATACCAAAAAAATCGATATGAAACCTAAAATTTGTGTGATTCTAGCGATATTAACTACAGTATTATTTCCGACTGTCGGGCGATCGGAAAATCCCGAACACCTCAAACAATTATTATCGACTCGAGCGTGCGTGGATTGCGATCTCACCGAAGCAGATCTGCGCGATGCTCATTTAATTGGTGCAGATTTAAGAAATGCCGATCTCAGAGGAGCAAACCTAATTGGAGCAAACCTCGAAGGTGCAGATCTGACCGGAGCAAACCTTGAAGGTGCTAATTTAACAGAAAGTTTTTTAACCAATGCTAGTTTGGAGCAAGCTAACCTGAATCGAGCCAATCTAACTCACGCAATGATTTACGATGCGAATGTAAACGGTGCATCAATGGAAGATGTGAATTTAACTCACGCTCAAATTTTTAATACGGGAATTAGTGTGGGTGGTTCTGAAGAAGAAGAAGAAGATTAATAAAAAACTAGAGCGATCGCATTGAAAAGCTCTAGCCAGATCGATTTAACGACCGTAATTCTTGTAATTTTATTCTTGGCTCGAAAATGCTGAGGCTGAAGGAACTGTTCCGGGGAAAGTTCTGTACTTGATATAAAATCCAAGTATAATTAACAAAACAATAACCACCGCACCTATACCCAAAATACTAGGAACCCAAAATACTACTTCGATACGATTAATTTTACCTGGTTCGAGCTGCCAGACTAATTGATGTCCTCGATCTAGAATTCTAGGCGTTAAAGAATCTTGACTCGAGAGGCTTTTAGCACCCCAACGAGTATTTAAATTTAATTGAAGATTAGCGATCGCTTTGGGATCGACAATGGCATTATTTTCCTCTAAGGAAAGAAGATTGAAAGCCCGCAAATCGAAGGCCAAGCTGAGACGCTCTCGCTCGACTAATAGTAAATTCCCTTGGTGCAAAGATAATTCAGCATAAAGTTGCTCGATTGCTGGCTGTTTAACTTGTGATAATTGAGAAATTGATTGAGAGTTAGGATTAAAGAGACGATTAAACTTATCAGCTAATTCTTGACCGTTACTAAAAGGAATCGTAATCAAAAGTTCTCGAGGAGAAATTAATTCGCTTTTGCCTTGCAACTGTTGCGATCGCGACTCGATGCTTGTCAGCCATTCTCGAGCTGCTTCGGGACTGAGATCGATTAATTGCTCTTTCAATTCAATGCGTTGCACGATCTTACCGCCATGTTGACTTTGAAAATCGATGCCAACATCGTAGTTAACGCAACCACCCAAAAAAACTAAAATTAGTAAAACAAAAGGAAAAAGCGAGAAAAAACTTTGTTTGTGTTTGCCTTCGTGCGAATCAAATTTTTTCTTATTCACGATCGCCTCGTTTAAATTAATGTTTATCGATCGTCAGTTTCCCACAGCAGCATCACCCTTTTCAAATTAAATTGAGGGGATGGTAAGGGAGCAGACAGAGCAGAGGTCAGAAGTTCAAATATTTTGCCTCTCCTAAAAATTTAAAATTAATGAACCAATTTTAAACCTAAACAATCTTACCTCTTGCCTGTCTTGGTGAGCGTTCCCTTGCGCGTGAGCCTCGCGCGGGGTCTCACCGCTCTTGCCTTTTTACTGGCTACTCCCCACACTTTAGTGTTAATCTTCCCAATCTTCCGTACTAGCCGCGCTACCGCCACCAACAGTAACTAAATCGATTTGTTGGCGATAGTAGTCGACACTTTTTACTTCTACTTGAACGCGATCGCCGAGTCGATAAGCGATGCCATTTTTGCGACCGACCAAACAACTGTGACGAGAGCGATACTCGTACCAATCATCTTTAAGAGAACTAACGTGAACCAAACCTTCGACTAATAAATCTTCAATTTCGACGAAAAAGCCGTAAGATTGAACTCCCGTAATCAAACCAGGGAAAACTTCGCCGGTACGCTCCTTCATTTTTTCGGCTTTTTTCAAGCCTTGAAGATCTCGTTCGGCATCCTCAGCTAGTTTATCTCGGTCGTTGAGATGAGACACGATCGCGTGAGATCGGTCGTTTAACTGGTTGTGAAGTTGGGGAGGTAAAACGTTCCAGTTAATTTCGCCGTGACAGCTACTACTGTTTAGATTAACGCTTTTTTTAACTCTGACACTTTTGCGATCGCGTCCTTGCTCGAATACTGCTTTTAAGACTCTTTGTATGAATAAATCTACATAACGTTGTCCGGGAGAGACACAATGAGTATAACCGTCAGTATAAGCCAGGCCGAAGTGGCTTCCGGGATGAGTAATATATCTTACCTGTCTTAAAGTAGACTGCAACAAATAATTTAAAATTTTGTTGGCAGAAGATTTACTAAATTCTTGGGTTAAATTTTGATAATCTTGGGGGCGAATTTCTTCTTCTGATTCGAGCTTTAAGTTCAAACCTAGATTAGCACCTAATTTTAGCAAATCTTCTAACTCTTCCCAGTCCGGATCTGGTTGAGTACAATATATTCCCGGCACTTGCAGGGCAGATAAATGCTCGGCGACTACTTTGCCAACTAAAATAACCAATTCGCAGAGTAAAGATCTGACTGGTTCGTAAGAAGCTACCAAAATAGCTCCCAATCTGCTTTCATCCTTATAAGTAGATTGAGTGCGATCGACAGTTATCTCAAAACCACCTCGTTTGAGACGTTCGGCTTTAACCAAAGGGCTGAGGGGATTATCTGACATGAACAGATTTTCTAGCATCTGTTTGACGCGAACCATTTCCGGCTCTACTTCTTCAGGAGAGCTTAACATGATTGTTTGGACTTGACTGTAACTGAGCAGGTGATCGACATTAATCAAACTGGGCAAAATTTCAAATTCGACAACTTGTCCCCCCGTACCTTTATCTGGTTCGTCAAAGCTCTCAAAAGTGAGAAATACCGATACGGCCGAGCGATCGCGCCCTGGCAATAAAGAACAAGCAACGGTTATTTCTTCTGGAAATAGAGGTAAGAGTTTATCCCCTAAGTAAATTGCCGTTCCTCTTTTCTTGGCTTCGAGATCTAGAGGTGAATCTGTTTCGACATAACGAGCAACATCGGTAATATGTACCCCTAACTGCCATTGACCGGTTTCGGTTTTTTCTAGGGTAAAAGCATTTTCAATAAAAGGAATGTCGCCGCGATCGCTTTCTGCTTCGATCGCCAGAGTTAGTAAATGTCTTAAGTCTTGTCTGTTTTCGTTTTCTGTGGTGTCAAAATTAGGTTTTATTTTTGTCGCAGCTTTAATGACATCTTCTGGAAAAGCGATCGGCAAATCGTGCTTGGAGCAGATGATATCGGTATCTGCGGCCTCTTCGGCATCAGATCCTAAAATGCGTTTGATTTTGCCAATTGGAGGCAAAGCTCCGATCGGATAGCGTAAAACTTCGACATGAACTAGATGGTCGATGGCCTGTTCGAGATTGTTGCCATTTCGTTTGAGAAACAATTCAAATAAAAGGCGATCGTCGAGGGGTACGGCACTAAAATCGCCGTTATTTTGTTTGACCGTTGCCAATAGTGAAGGATTAGCCCGCTCTAAAATTAGTTTCACTTCTCCTTCAGGAGAGCGGCGACGAGTTCCTTCTTTAATAATTTTAACTAAGACGCGATCGCCATTCCAAGCATTACTGAGGTGGCTTTCTCGAATGTAAATATCGTCGGCATCTTCTATATTTTGAATTGCAAAGCAAAATCCTTTACTCGAACAACGCAGTTTGGCTTCAACCACATCATCTTCGTAAATCCGACGATACTTGCCTCTTTCTTTACTGAGGATGCCTATTTTTTCTAAGATATCCAAGGCAATTTGGAGTTTTTCTATGCTTTGAGTGTCTTCACAAGCAAGTTTTTTTTCCAATACCTTGCCAGCAACTAATTTATCCTCACTAAAATGAGATAGTAATGTAGCGATTGAAAATTCCATTCAGAATAATCCTTTTTTCTTTGTTCTTGGTTCTTGAATAGGCTGCGGAAGCGGCAATATCGTCAACGCTTCTTGTCAGTTTTGCCCTCGCGGCACTCGATCGCGCTATAATTCCCAACAACAAGGTAGATTTTAATCTTTTGTCATAATCCGTAAGACCTATTGTAAGGATTTTTTAAGGCCCGATCGCAAAAATCGAATCGACTGAGATCTACAATTGGTATTAGTATGACCGTCTTTAGTCTTCTATCTTAGTTGTTAACGGTTTCAATCTCTCGGAAGAGATTAATTAACGGGAGCTTATTTTTATAAGTTTGTCCCAATCGAGTGCCGTCAAAAACAACATTGTTTTTTTAACGATTGTCCCAGCAGGAAAAACTCGTTATTGTTTTTCTAGCGGTCGGATGAAGTTACAGCTAGATAAAATAACAATAGATATACCTACTTTTTATATAACAGTTTGGCGACCCTAGACAGTCTTTAACTATTTTAATTTCTAGTTGTCTTTTAGCAAATGTGTTTTTCTATATTCTTTTTTAAAGAGGCGAAAACAATATAGAATAAATAATCTAACTTTTTAAAAATCGAGTAAAATTGCAGAGAAGAAAATAAATGTTAACTCAATTTAGAGTTCTTTACCCTCAAGGAAGTCTCATTAGCGATTTAGTTAAGATAGATCGCGGTAAATATATCGTTAGAGCTAGTATTGAAGTTAACGGCGTTACTCTTGCTAGCGGTATGGCCGCCGCAGAAACGGTAGAACAAGCTGAAGATCGAGCTAGAATCAGAGCTTTGACTCTTTTGAACCTTAACGAGCCAAAGATCGCAGCGCGCAATCGCAATAACTCAGAGATAGTTCCAAAAATTGCTGACAACACCGAACCAATAACTAATCGAAGCGCGAAAGTTAAAATTGCCGATCGCACTTCAGTTGCAAAAAATCCTTTTACAACTAAAGTAGAGCCTCTCTCAAAACAGATCCAGCCGAGCTTAGAGATAGTTGAAAAGCCTTCCCCTGCGGAGAATATTGTTGAAGAATCGATTCTCAATTCTCAAACCAAAGAGATTGAAATACCTTCAAAACAAACCAGTTTTATTGCTGAACCCGAACCCAAACTAGACTTGGTACTTGAGCCAGTCGAAAATCAACTTGACATCCCTCCTCCAGAGGAAAACGAAGAGCCAGAGCCTAATTTAGCAATCGAAGATCGGGACAATTCAGACACTATCGAATTGGAATATAGCGAAGTTATCGCTCAGACAGACTTTGAGATGAAACGCTTGGGTTGGGATAAAGAACTCGGACGAGCTTATTTAATGGAAACTTACGGCAAGCGATCGCGACACAGTTTAGACGGTAAGGAATTGTTAGAATTTTTAAAATATCTCAAACTTCAACCAGATCCGGTTTAGAACCAGACGAGGCTGAAAAAATTACCCCCAGAGAAATTTCTGGGGATATGCTTTTAAAATTAACCAACTGCTACTGGAGGCTGACTTGCAGAAGGACGACGTTCGATGACGCGGTCGATCAAGCCGTATTCACGAGCTTCTTCTGGAGACATAAAGAAATCCCGTTCGGTATCTTCAGCAATTTTTTCCAAAGGTTGCTGGGTATGGTCGGCTAAATGCTGATTGAGCATCTTTTTGAGATATAAAATTTCCTTAGCTTGAATTTCTATATCCGTTGCTTGACCTTGGGCCCCTCCAAGGGGTTGGTGAATCATAATTCGAGAATTAGGTAAACTCATCCTTTTTTCTCTAGCCCCAGCACTGAGTAAAAAAGCTCCCATGCTAGCAGCCAAACCGATGCAGATCGTGCAAACATCGGGACGAATTTGATTCATGGTATCAAAGATTCCCAGCCCTGCCGATACAGATCCGCCGGGAGAATTGATGTAGAGGTAAATATCTTTCTCGGCATCTTCTGCTTCAAGATATAGTAATTGGGCAACGATTAAATTAGCTGATTCGTCAGTTACGGGTTGCCCTAAAAAAACGATCCTCTCTCTCAACAATCTAGAGTATATGTCAAAGGCACGTTCGCCACGGCCAGAGCTTTCGATAACGGTAGGAATCATGGAGTATCTTTTTGTTCCCTCAATATTTTCTTGATTTTAGCGAGTTCGGAGTTAATTCGTACTAGAAAAAAAATTCAAATAACTATTCATCTTTGCGACTGACAACTAAAAATAGCAGATTCTATCTCTATTAAAGCCGTTTCAAAATCATTGTTAACGATTTCAAAATCGAATTCATTGCTAGCTGCTATTTCTATTTTGGCCCGCTCCAATCTTTTGGCGATCGCCTCGTCGGAGTCTTTGCCTCGGCTTTGTAACCTGCGCTCTAATTCTTCAATCGAAGGCGGCAAGATAAACAAGCGCAAAGCATGAGGATAAGTTTGTTCGATCGCCCTAGCTCCTAATAATTCTATTTCTAAAAGTACCAATTTTCCAGCAGCTATTTTTGTTTCTACTGGCTCTTTGGGAGTTCCATAATAGTTACCGGCATATTCTGCCCATTCTAAAAGTGAATTTTCGGCGATTTTTTGTTTAAATTTTGCTCGAGTTAAAAAATAGTAATCAACTCCATCTACTTCTCCACTACGGGGTTGTCTGGTAGTAGCTGAAATAGATAAATGAAGTTGGGGATTGCGATCGAGGAGACTTTTGACCAAAGTTCCTTTACCTACCCCACTCGGCCCGGTCAACACAATCAGCTTTCCTGGTTGCATTTGATTTAGTTTTTGCGTTTTAATTATTATTACTTTGGGAATCTTTACTAACTACAAAACGATGAGCTACTGTTTCCGGCTGAATTGCCGAGAGAACGATGTGAGAAGAGTCAGTAATAATAACTGCACGGGTACGTCGTCCGTAAGTAGCATCGATCAGTTGTCCGCGATCGCGAGCATCTGTAATAATGCGTTTGATTGGCGCAGACTCGGGACTAACAATGGCAATTACTCGGTTAGCGGACACGATATTGCCAAAACCGATATTGATCAGTTGTATATCCATGATTTATTGGTGGCTTAGCCTGTAGTTGCAACGAGTAAAATATCTGATTCTAATGTTATCTATAAAAATTGAGCATTACAACGATAAAACTAACTCTATTAGTTATATTTTGGATTTTTATAGCTTGTTTTAGTTTTTTTTCAGTATAGTGTATCCTTTAGCTAAGCTAGGAGAGATTTAATTTTTTCCCTATATCTATGCAAGCTGTCGATCTTACAACAATCCGGGCTGCTGCTGCCGAATTGAGACAATTATGGATTCCGGCACGAGTCGAAAAAGTAATTCAGCGCGATCGCTACACAATTTCTCTGGCTTTGCGTACTTTCGAGCGTCGGGGCTGGTTGGATGTGGCTTGGCATCCTCAAGCGGCTAGGGTTTGTATTGGTTCTCCTCCACCCCGTACTCCCGATACATTTACTTTTAGCGATCAGTTGCGCCATCAACTGGGGGGTTTTGCTTTAACGGCAATTGAGAATTTAGACCCTTGGGAGCGAGTCTTAGATTTTCAGTTTGCGAAACGTCCGGGCGATCGCCTTGCTTGGCATCTTTACGTGGAAATAATCGGTAAGTACAGCAATGTTGTTTTGACCGATGCTGACGATCGCATTGTTACTGTAGCCCATCAGGTGACGGCATCTCAATCTAGCGTCCGTACGGTAGAAACGGGACAAGTTTACGAAGCACCACCGGCTTTAACGGTAAGCGTGCCGAAGTTGAGCGAATCTTTTGCTAGCTGGCAAGAACGAGTCAGTTTAGTCCCTGGAGCAATTAAACGTCAATTACTCAAATGCTATCGCGGTCTCAGTCCTAATTTAATCTTTTTGATGTTGGAGGCGGCTCAAATCGATCCTAATGCATCGACAGCTAGCTTAAATGGGTCTGATTGGGAGAGATTGTTTATACTTTGGCAAGAATGGTTAAACAGGCTGGAAGAATCTAATTTCGAGCCGGGTTGGACTGCTTCTAGTTACACTGTTGTGGGTTGGGGGATTGTTACTCCGGTAAAAGATCTTCAAGCTTTGCTAGATTGCTATTACACTAACGAGTTAAATCAGCAAGAATTTAAGCAGTCGCGCCACCAATTGTTACAAAAAGTTGGTAGTTTGTTGAAAAAGTTACGGGTCAAGGCCGATAATTTCCGAAACAAATTAAAACAGTCCGATCGAGCCGATCGATATCGTCAAGAAGCTGATTTATTAATGGCTCATCTCCATCTTTGGCAACCGGGAATGAAGTCTATTACCCTCGATGATTTTGAGACTGGCAAACCAATTAAAATTGCCCTCAACCCAGAAAAAAATGCGGTACAAAACGCTCAATTGCTTTACAAGCAAAATCAAAAACTGAAACGGGCCAGAATTGCTGTCGAACCTTTACTAGCAGAGGTAATGGCCGAGCTTAATTATCTCGAGCAAGTAGAAGCTAGTTTGAGTGAATTAGAAGTTTATCAAAATCCCGAAGATTTAGAAACACTAGCAGAAATTCGCGAGGAATTAATTTCGCAAGCATATCTCGAGGCTTCCCAACACCAAAACCGCGCCAACAAGAATAAAGAATCTTCTCCCCATCGTTACATTAGTCCTTCTGGTTTTGAATTGTGGGTCGGTCGCAATAATTCTCAAAACGATCGCCTCTCTTTTCGCACGGCTAACGATTACGATCTTTGGTTTCACACTCAAGAAATTCCCGGCTCTCATGCTTTGCTGCGTTTAGAACCAGGTGCAGTCCCAGATGAAAAAGATCTCCAATTTGCGGCCGATCTTGCTGCTTATCACAGTCGTGCTCGTCAAAGCGATCGGGTTCCTGTAGTCTACACTAAGCCCAAACACGTCTATAAGCCGAAAGGTGCTAAACCAGGTATGGCTATTTACAAGCAAGAAACGGTGATTTGGGGTCGTCCGCAAATGGCTAATCTTTACCAGAATTAAAAGAGTTTATTCAAATACTTTTATTTTTCTTTACAAAAATGGCCGGTTGTTTGTTACGATTGTTATTAAAGAAATCTATACATTGCGCAAATTTGGGAACGTGCTGGATAGACTTCTCTAGTAATTTAAAACAACAACAACATCAATCGGCACTTCCAGTGCTGATTTTTTTTTGAGACAAAGATATGATATCGTTGCAATTACTTTAATAAACATATCATATTTTCTTATCAATAGGGCAAATTTACTTAGATTCAAAGAGATATTCCTATCGAGTAGAAACAGTCTCAGATTGATGTTCTTGAAGCATCTTTTCAATCGCGCTTAAAAATTCTAATTCTACGTATGGTTTAGAAAAATAAGCATTTGCTCCTAATTGGGTTGCTAGTTGGCGGTGTTTGTTGCTACTGCGCGAGGTTAACATTGCGGTAGGAATTCGAGCTATTTGCTCTTTTTGACGGCGATAACTCAAGAATTCAAAACCGTTCATATTTGGCATTTCAACATCGCAAATAATTAAATCTACTCGAGAGTTTTGTTCTAATTTATCTATAGCTTCTTTGCCATCTTTAGCTAGGAGAACTCGATAAGTTGCTTTTTGCAAACTTAAGGCTAAAGTTCTTCGTAAAGCAGAAGAATCATCGACAATTA
>JASJCW010000147.1 GCA_030065265.1 Prochloraceae cyanobacterium | reverse complement strand
GTTTTGCCTAATTTAACTTGTCCCTCATTGAGATATTGATTCCAAGTTTTGATCGGAACTTCTCCAGCAAAAGCTTGAGCGATCTTATTTGCGGTACTGTTGGCATTATCTTGCCGATTGTGAGGAAAGAGTGCGAACACTCTTGGTGGATGGAATTCTTCGATCGCCCGTTGAGCTACTACCGAATTGACTTCTCCGTTGCTAGTCAAAGCAATAAAAGTGCCTACCGATTCAATTCCGGCTTCTTCGAGAGCGTGGGTATCTAAAGCACTAGTCTGAATCACCGGTAAGTTCTCTGCTTCGGCTTTTTGACAAGCTTCTGGATCTGTATCGATCAGCATGACTGATTCTCCCAATTCTTGGAAAATGCGACCGACTAAGCGACCTAGAGGATTGCAGCCAACTATAATTGCTCCAGTTGCCGCAGAAGTGGTTATTCCCAGCCAACCAGCTACATAGCGAGCTGTCAATCCTTGCAAGAATACGGTCATCATAATGGTTAAGAACACTAAGGCTTTAATTGAATCTCCACCATTAATCCCTTGTTGAGTCAGCAGAATTGCAAATAAAGAAGCTACCGAAGCCGAAACGATGCCTTTCGGAGCTACCCAAGCTAAAAATAATTTTTGCCGCCAATTCAGACCGCTATTAAGGGTACACAAAGCAATACTTATGGGGCGAATCACAAACATTAAGACTAAAACGGTGAATACGCTACCCCATCCTAATGCAACGATACTGGCGATCGATAAGTCTGCGGCCAATAATACGAACAATACCGAGACGGAAAGGACTGTTAATTGTCCTTTAAATCTTCTCAACATCCGCTCGTCAGGAATTGAAGCGGCACCCACTACAATACCGGCTACTACCGTAGCCATCAATCCCGATTCGCTGCGAGAAAATTGGGCTAAACCAAATAAACTCCAGACTCCGGCTAGGACTACTAGATTTTTTAGTTCTTCAGAAATACTGCTTCTTCTGAGAATTAAGCTCAATAACCAGCCGCTAATCGCTCCAATAATAGCTCCAATACCCAAGCGCAATAGCAATCCGCTAACTATTTCTGTTGCACCGGCGTTGCTGTTTAGGATAGTATCTAAAACAACAACGGCTAAAATTGCGCCGACGGGATCGATTAATACTCCTTCTCCTTCTAAGAGGGTTGCTACTTTGCGATCGACTTGCACTTGTTTGAGTAAAGGACTAATTACTGTCGGCCCCGTTACTACTACCAAAGAAGCATAAAGAAAAGCGATCGACCAGGGAAATTCGGCTAACCAGTGGGCCGCCATGCCACCCCCAACTAAAGTAACTAACGTGCCTACAGTTACTAAGTTACGAAGACTACCGGAAACTCGACCTAATTCCCTTAATTCTAAATTCAGCCCCCCCTCAAATAAAATAATCGCAACACACAAGGCAACAATTACTTCTAAGCCGACACCGAGTTGATGCGGATGGAGGATGTTTAAGCCGTCTGAACCTAGCAAAATACCAAATAATAGTAAAAAGACAATACTCGGTACTTTGAGGTATTCTGCTATCACTTGGGCTGCTATTCCCGTTCCTACAGCGATAACTATCTGTAAGGTTAGTTCAAATGATCCTTCCATATGCTCTTATTTTAGTTACAGGCAATTCAGAAATAGTCCATAGGTTAGATGTTTGCGCGATCGCGAATTAAATAAAACTCGAATTTAAGCAAACATTCCCAGGCATAATTTTAGTTATCGGTACGATGACAATTTTTCTGCTTATTTTTAGATAAAATTAGCTATTTTTGGATAAAATTGCCTGGAAAAAGGACTTGAATTCTGATTTTTACTCAAATAATACTATTCACTTTGAATTTAACACTATTTAGTTAATATTTAATTATTGTCACAATTGTCACCAGAGTATCTACTGAAACTAGAAAATCTAGACCTAATCATGTCTGTCATTCTCAATAAACCCTTGCTTGAGTTGCAAATCATTTGATTTTTTTTTACTGGTATTTTTATAAGTAAACAATTAACCATATCATAAATTTTGAAACAAATCTCAAGTATCGATCCGGATAATCTAACAAAAATTAAAATAACCACTTTCTAAAACAATTAGGCGTTGTTAGTATAAATCGAACTTAACAACGCCTCGAATCTGCTTTTATCGCGTAATTTTTTAAGCTAGATTGCAATATAATCTTTCTAAATTGCTTCTATCCACCTCGATCGCTTATGAGGCTTCATCTAGTTCCTCATCACCATCATCAACATTTAATTGCTTGAGATGAATGTGTTTTCTACCTAAAGTAATTTCAAACTCATCTCCGGCTTTTAATCCCATTTTTGAAGTATATGCCGAACCGATTAATAAATTTCCGTTTGACTGAACGCTGATTTTATAGCTTGCAGAACGTCCACCCCTGCCGTGACCGTTTGACGTACTATCTAATTCAATCCCTTCGGCATCAATTAGGGCATTGAGAAATTTCATCATATTAACCCTTTCTATACCATTTTTTGTCACAGTATAGTAACCGCAGGCTCTAGCTTTTTCCTCTTTAGAGAGGTTTCCTAATTCTTTAACTTTTTTGATTAACTCTTCTCCGGTTAGGGGTTCTGGTTGGTTCTTTTTAGCCATCAATTTACACTACAACTAATCGTTTATTTAACTTGCTCGTTCAATAGAGCTTAACACCTTCGGTATTAAGCAATAAAAGTTTTGATTTTTATCTATCCATAAGATCATATTACACAAAAATCCCAAAAATAAATTCAATTTATTTTTGTTTCAAGATTTATTTACAAACCTGACAATAAAAATTTTTAAATCCAGTATCGCTTTGCTCCTAATTTAGCAGAGATAGGCAGAAATTTAGCCGCCTTATTGAGTTAACGATCGCTCGAGCTATACTAACCTCTAACTAAAATATAATAACTCTCAAAATTTTTATTTACAGTCTAGTTTTAGGGTTATCTTAAGGTAGACTAAGTTTCAAGAATTCACAACTGCGGACTGGATAGTTGTAAATATTTTTAAGTTAGAGATTAAAATTAATGAATCAAACTATACCGATTGAGTTTACCCGCTCGGTAATTTTCCGCCTCACTATCGACAAGAAAAAACTCAGCAATTATTTATCAGCAGCTAAAACTGTTTTAAAAACTAGGCTGAGAGTCTCAAAGTAAAGAAAGCAGCAATATCAAACAAACAGATGAAACTAACAACTCGCAGCCGCTATAGTGTTAAAGCCTTACTAGATATTAGCTTGAATTCGGGAAAAGCTCCGACATCAGTAAAATCGATCGCTACCAGACAAGATTTACCCGCTCCTTACTTAGAAAAATTACTAATTAAAATGCGCCATGCCGGCTTAGTTTATTCAATAAGAGGTTATCAAGGAGGCTATCAATTAGCGGAAAAACCCGCTAAAATTACCCTAGGGCAAATTTTAGAAGCCGTAGGAGAAAGTATCGAACCTTTGCCACCGAGCAATTTAGATCCTAATGCGGCAGAAGATTGGGTAACATTTAGTTTGTGGCGCAGACTTCATCAAAAAATGAAAGAATCTCTCTACAGTATTACCCTAGCAGACCTATACTACGACGCTCGGAGCTGGCAAGCAGCAAGGGGTGAAGGAAATAATTTTGTTGTTTAAAAATATACTTTTAATATTATGAATTTGTCAAAGCAAGCTATTACCTATGAAGGAGGCTGTCATTGCGGTAAGATTCGCTTCAAAGCGATCGTCGAGCGACAAGTTGCTACAGATTGTAATTGTTCTATTTGCCGTAAAAAAGGTTTTTTACATCTAATCGTACCGGAAGAAAAATTTACATTATTAAAAGGGGCAGAATTTTTAACAACATATACTTTCAATACTGGGGTGGCTAAGCATACATTTTGTCGTATTTGTGGCATTCATCCCTTTTATCGTCCCCGATCCCATCCCGAGGCGATCGACGTTAACCTTCGCTGTTTAGATGGGGATATTTTATCTGATTTTGAGATTGAATTTTTTGACGGAATAAACTGGGAAGAGAATGTAGATCGAATCAGAAATTAGTTATGCCAACTTAAATTCAAAATTCAACAGAAGCAGCGCGAGTAAGTGGAAAATTTGAGTTAAAAATTAATTAGAGCAGTAAATTAGAAATAATAAGTTGAAGTAATATATTCATTAAAAAAAAACTGCCCCGATCGCGATGATAAATGCTGACAAAGAAATATTGATTTTATTACTAGCTGCAACCTTAGATCGTCTGGTAGGAGATCCGAGAATACTGCCTCATCCAGTACAGTTAATGGGATTGATAATTTCTACCTATACTAAGTTGGTAATAAATCGACCCTGGGGCAAGTTTCTCAAGCGGCTAGCAGGTTTTTTATTAGCATTTGGATTGATTTTAAGCAGTGGGATAATAACTAGTTTAACGATCGCAAAAGCAAGTCAAATAAATTACTTATTCGGCATCACTGTAGAGGTAATTATACTGGCTAGTTGTTTTGCCGGACAGAGTTTAAGTCGAGCCGCATTTGAAGTTTTACAACCGCTTCGTGCTGGAGATCTAGACGCAGCTAGGGCTAAACTAAACTTGTATGTTGGTAGAGATACTGAAAATCTTTCGCGCTCGGAAATTTTGCGGGCCGTATTGGAAACGGTAGCAGAAAATTCTACAGATGGAGTAACAGCACCCCTGTTTTACGCAATTTTAGGTCTAGCAATACCGGGAATTGGCAGCGCACCTCTGGCAATGGGCTACAAGGCAGCTAGCACCTTAGATTCGATGGTAGGCTATCTCAAAGAACCCTACACCGATATCGGTTGGTTCAGTGCTAAATTAGAAGACATTCTGACTTGGTTGCCTTGTCGTTTAACCGTAATCACAATAGCATTGTTATCTGGCAAACCAAAATACGTTTGGCATTTGTGCAGTCGCGATGGAGTTAAAGATCCCAGTCCTAATTCCGGTTGGAGTGAATGCGCTTATGCGGCAGCTTTAGAGGTGCAATTAGGAGGAAATAACTATTATGGTGGAATGCTCAAGCAAAAACCCTTATTGGGCGATCGCCTCAGTGAAATTAGCCCGGAAAAGGTCGAACTAGCTTTAGGTTTAACTCGTAATTGTTGTTTGATTTGGCTGGCGATCGGCACGATATTATTATTTGTTGAAGGCGCGATCTTGAGTAATTAAAAGGGAAAAGGCAATAGGCAATAGGCAATAAATAGGCAATAGGCAATAGGGGTGAGACCCCGCGTCAAAACGCAACGCCCGTGACAGTTACTGCCTATAAGCGCACCGCCCGTGGCAGTTACTGCCTATAAGGACGGAGCAAGCAGGACGGAGCAAGAACGAATGAGGGAAATATTTGCCTGGTTATTTTCCCTGTTGCCTCGGGCCTCCGACTAATAATTGGTTTTTTGGAGATTCGAGCTGCTCTGTTCTTAGCAATTGTGAAGAAATACTTATATAATTACTATTATTTTAGTCGTAATAAAATTTATAAAAAAAGTTTTATGGGTTCTCAGCTCGATCGAAGCCACAGAAATGTTAGTCGGATCGACTCGACCTCGATTTTTAAACAACTACTATTGAAGCACGGTCGCAAATTGGCTTTATTCTTGCTGGCGATCGCTTCAGTAATAACTCTCAATAGTTGCGTCGGTGGCTCGCAAATACTCACTTTAACTTCGGGATCTGGTGGCAGTGGATATCAAAGAATCTCCCAACAAATTAGCCGCTCTGCTGAAGCAATAGATCGAATTGAAATTAAAGATAATTACAATTCTCAAGGATCTCAGCAAAACATCGAAAGGTTATTAAATAAAGAAGCAGACTTTGCGATCGTTCAGTTAGACGTAGCTAGCAACGCAATGAAGGAAGGTCAAGCCCAAACTTTGTTAATTTTAACCGAAGAGTACGTTCACATCATTGCCAGAACCGATTCTGAAATTAATACTTTTGCAGACCTTGAAAATAAGAAAATTGCAGTCGGAGCAAAGGGAAGCGGAATATATTTCACTTCAAAACGACTTTTTCAAACGGCAAATTTAAACATACAGGAAGTCAATGCTAATTTTAGCAACGGACTAAAACAACTAATCGCTGGCGAAATTGATGCCGTAATGTATGTCGGGCCTCTAGGAGCGAGTCAAAAAGTAAGAACCGAACTAAACCAAGCTCGAGGACTGCGTTTCGTCCCGATCGATTCTAGCTTAATCAATTATTTGCAAATTCAATTTCCCGAATCTTATCGCGCGGCGACAATTCCTGTCGGAACTTACAAACCAATTCCAGAGTTCCCAGAACAGGATTTGCAAACAATTTCTACTCCCGGAGCTTTAATTACTCGTCCAGATGTGAGTCGAGATCGAGTAGCTATAGTAACTTGGTCGATTTTAGATACTTTTCGTCAGTATTTTCCATTTTATGCCAAATTAGCCCGACTTAGCGATCGCTCCGTGATGTATGAAGGCCTGACTTACGCCCATCCAGGAGCATCACAAGTATTTGAAAATGGCGATCCTCGGGATGCTTGGTTACGTTATTTGCAACAAAATCAACCTTTACAATCGGGTTTAATTATGCTGTTGGGAACCAGTTCGATCGGTTTTTTCTTGAGATGGTCGCGCAAAAATCGTTCTGAAACTATTATTAAAGCAAATCGACAGGCGATCGCAGATATGCGCGCAACCTTAGATGACAACCCGCAAAAAGCTCTGGCAAACGTAGAAGGACTGCGTCAAAAATATCGTTTAATGTTAATCGATGGCATGATTGCGATCGATGTTTACGAGCAAATCGAACGAATGACCCAAGTCTTTACTCAACAATGTCGAACTTTACAAGCAAAACAAAATTCAGAATCGATCGAGCAAATTCTTAAATCCCTCGAACAATTACAAATCGCAATTCAAACTAACCCCGAATCTACCGCAGCAAAAATTGAAGAAATCGCTCGACAATACAAACAAATGCTGTTGTCTGGCAAAATAGACCTCAATACCTATCTTCAACTCGAGCAGTTAAGCTTTATCTTAATCAGTTATCCTCAATCTTCTAGATTAAAATTAAGTAACAATAATTCTGAAAATTCGAGCAACGAGGATTTAAATTAGACTTAAACTATTTTAAATTAACGTGACCCCAGAAAGATATCAAAGAATATTAGCAGTCCTCAAGCGAAGACAACCAGATTTAACCGTTTTAACCGAAGACGTTCATAAACCCCACAATATTTCGGCGATCGTTCGTACTTGCGACGCTGTTGGTGTCTTTGAAGTTAACTGTCTCAATTCGATTGAAACAGAAGATACGCCCACATTCAAACAAATAGCCAGAGGATCGCAAAAATGGATTTATTTGCAAGACTATCGCGAGATTGAAACCCCGATTAGAAAATTGCAACAAAGAAAATTTAAAGTTTATGCCGCTCATTTTAGTCCGAAGGCGATCGATTATCGAGAGATAGATTACACTCAACCAACAGCCATTTTATTAGGTGCAGAAAAATGGGGTGTCAGCGATCGCGCTGCTAGTTTAGTAGACGGCCACATTATCATTCCGATGTTGGGGATGGTAAAATCTCTCAACGTTTCTGTTGCAGCAGCAGTTATTTTATTTGAAGCGCAAAGACAAAGATTGCAAGCTAATTTTTACGATCGACCTCGTTTAGATTCCCAAACTTTCGATCGCACTTTATTTGAATGGTGTTATCCAGATCTTTGCCAATTTTACCGTCAAAGTGGCAAACCGTATCCTAAATTGGGAGAAAATGGCGAAATATTAGATAATAGCGATACACTCAATTTCAACTAAGACATCTTTCGGTAGACGAGATACTTCAACACAAGCTCGAGCTGGGGCTGTTTCTGCATCGAAGAATTGAGCGTAAACTCGGTTCATTGGGGTGAAATTGGCTAAATTACTGAGAAAAACCGTAGTTTTAACCACATCTGAATAGTCAGCTTCTGCGGCTTTTAAAATCGCGCCCATATTTTCCAGAACTTGTTGAGTTTGTCGAGCAATATCTCCCGATCCGACTACTTCTCCAGTTGTGGGATCTAGGGGAATTTGTCCGGCTACAAAAATTGTAGTCCCTCGAGCTGAGATTGCTTGATTGTAGGGGCCGACTGGTGCTGGTGCTTCTGTGGTGCGAATTATTTTTTTAGTCATTTTTAATTTTGTGAGAGCGGACGAATGCCATAATATCGATATCGCCAATAATCTTCAAGAATTTGATTGTGATCGAAGCAAAGATTGGCCGGTAAATTCCAAGAGTTAAACATACTGACGTTTTTCGCATCATCGGCTGCTTTTGCTTCTCCTTTTGAAGTAGCAATAAAAACTACACTGAGGGTATGTTTTCTCGGATCTCTTTTCGGATCGGAATAAACATAAAATTGCTCGATTAATTCAATCTCCAAACAAACTTCTTCTTTAGCTTCTCTTTTTGCTGCTGTTTCGACTGATTCTCCATAATCAACAAAACCTCCAGGAATAGCCCAACCATAAGGAGAATTTAACCTTTCGATCAGAATAATTGGGCGATGGGGGCGATCGCTCAACTCGATAATTATGTCTACTGTCGGTGCGGGATTTCGGAAACTCACTCTCTGAAAGGTTAAGTATCAATCAAATTAATATATATTATTTTTATATTTGACTGGGTTTATTTTTTTTTAGCGCAATAAAAATTTAATCTCAAAAAAAATTTTCGCTCTTCCGTTGCAGCACAGGAGCGATTTGAAGTTGATTTTTTATAAAAATATTTAACGAGCTTGAAATTGAGCCACTCGAGTTGATTTCAAAATTGTTTTTGAAAAGCCAAACAATACGCTCGATTGAAGTTACTAACGTGAAATTAGTAAATTTCCCGAAAAAACGTTAGTTTTGACAACCTCAAACCTATTACTGGAACTATCAACAAAATTATCTGTCTGATTTTGTGATAATTGTTGATAAGTAACCAACAAAAGAGTAACGATCGCCGCTGTTTTTAATTTATCTAGGTAACCTTTTTTTACTTTAGACATAAGCTTGACCTTTCTATACCCCCTCCTGTAGTCTTTAGTATCTCAAATATCATTGACTAAAAGCAAAACCTTATTCCAGCTTGCCAACTGTCATATTCACATCAGTTTGGCCGCGATCGCGATTTCTGTTAAGATCTGCAACAAAATTGCTAACTTCAAATTTCTCTTCAGATGAAAACTGCTTTAATTACGGGAGCTTCTTCAGGAATTGGCAAAGCTTTTGCTCGAGAATTAGCCATCTCAAAAACCAACTTGATTTTAGTTGCTCGATCGCGCGATCGCTTAGAGGAACTAGCTGCTCAACTAAAAGAGGAATATTCAATTGAAGTTGAGGTAATTTCTTGCGATTTAACCGCCCCTCAAGCAACCAAATCGGTCTTTGAAACAGTTGCAGAAAAAGATTTACAAGTAGATCTCTTAATTAATAATGCCGGATTCGGCGATTATGGAGAATTTGCTCGAAGGGATCTTAGCAAGCAAGTACAAATGATTCAACTAAATACTATTGCATTAGTAGAGTTGACTTATTTATTTTTGCCCGGAATGAAAGAACGCGCTAACGGAGGAATTATTAACGTATCTTCGATTGCTGGCTTTCAACCTCTGCCTTATATGTCAGTATATTCGGCAACTAAAGCTTTTGTCTTGCATTTTACTGAAGCTCTATGGGCAGAAAATAGCAATTCTGGCATCAATATTTTAGCTCTTTGTCCGGGTGCTACAGAGTCTAATTTTGCCGTAGAAGCTGAATTTCCGAAACAAGCTTTTGATTCTAATGTCAAGCTAGCGACTGCCGAAGAAGTTGCCAAAGACGCACTTTCTGCTTTGGCGAACAATAAATGCACCCTAGTTACTGGTAGTATAACCAATCAAATTATTGTTAATTTACCTCGATTTTTACCTCGAGAGTTTTTAGTTAGTTCGATCGAAAAACAATTCAAACTAGACTAGTTTTTGGTTTGCTAATTAGGTCGTCTTTTTTTCAACTCCAGCAATTATAACAATTGCAAATCAAAAGTATCTCAAAAAGAGTCGGTAATTATGTTACCATGTTCAGAATATATAATTTTTAGACTCTCGAGATAATTAAAAATATCCCCATAGGGACAAGTCAAAAACGAGCAAAATCATTTCAGACGATTCTGGCCAATTAATTAAAAACAGATACATTTGACAATGGTAAGTACCAAGACAAAAAGCACGATCGATCCTTTAGAAACAGCTCCAGAGGGCGATCGCAAAAGTAGCCTGAATCGCCAAAGAATAGTTATCTTAGACTTTGGCTCTCAATATTCAGAGTTGATTGCCCGGAGAATTCGCGAAACTCAAGTTTATTCGGAGGTAATATCTTATCGGACTACTGCCGAACAACTCAAGGCGATCGAGCCAAAAGGAATCATACTATCTGGCGGGCCGAATTCAGTTTACGATGAAGGGGCACCCGAATGCGATCGCGAAATTTGGGATTTAGGCATCCCCATTTTAGGCGTTTGCTACGGAATGCAATTAATGGTGCAGCAACTCGGCGGTAAAGTAGAAAGAGCCGAACGAGGCGAATATGGCAAAGCATCTTTACACATCGACGATCCGACTGACTTATTGACCAATGTTGAAGATGGCTCGACCATGTGGATGTCTCATGCCGATTCTTGCTTGGAATTACCAACGGGGTTCGATCTCCTAGCCCACACCGATAATACACCTTGTGCGGCAGTCGCAGACCACGAAAGAAAGTTATTTGGCGTTCAGTTCCACCCAGAAGTAGTCCATTCTGTCGGCGGATTGGCTTTAATCAGAAATTTTGTTTACCATATTTGCGAGTGCGAACCTACTTGGACGACGGAGGCTTTTGTTGAAGAGTCAATTCGAGAAATTAGAGCCAAAGTAGGGGATAAAAAAGTATTGTTAGCCCTTTCTGGCGGGGTAGATTCTTCTACTTTAGCCTTCTTATTGCATCGGGCGATCGGCGATCGCCTGACTTGTATGTTCATCGATCAAGGTTTCATGCGAAAACGGGAACCAGAAAGGTTGATGGAAATCTTCGAGCATCAATTTCACATTCCTGTAGAATATGTTAGTGCTAGAGAGCGATTTATAGCTCTTTTAGACGGTGTAACCGATCCAGAAGAAAAACGCCGTCGCATCGGTCACGAATTTATTAAAGTATTTGAAGAAGAATCGAGTCGATTGGGGCCTTTCGATTATCTCGCTCAAGGTACTCTCTATCCAGACGTAATCGAATCAGCAGATACCAACGTCGATCCCAAAACTGGCGAAAGAGTTGCAGTCAAAATTAAAAGCCACCACAACGTCGGAGGATTGCCGAAAAATCTGCGTTTCAAGTTAGTAGAACCATTACGCAAACTTTTTAAAGACGAAGTTCGCAAAGTAGCACGTTCGATTAATTTACCAGAAGAAATCGTCCGCCGTCATCCTTTTCCAGGGCCTGGTTTGGCAATTAGAATTATCGGCGAAGTTACATCCGAAAGGCTGAAAATCCTCAGAGATGCGGATTATATCGTTCGCGATCAAATCCAAAAACAAGGAATGTATCACGATTTTTGGCAAGCTTTTGCGGTTTTGATTCCCGTTCGCAGTGTTGGGGTAATGGGGGATAAACGCACTTACGCACATCCGATCGTTTTACGTTTTATCACCAGTGAAGACGGGATGACTGCTGATTGGGCTAAAGTCCCTTACGACCTCTTAGAAACTATCTCAAATCGGATTGTTAATGAGGTTAAAGGGGTAAATCGGGTCGTCTACGATATTACCTCTAAACCCCCCGGCACGATCGAGTGGGAATAATAAGTAAAAAGTAGCAAGTAAGGGATACAAACACAACCTTAATCCTACTAATTTAGAATTAACGGATCGCTTTAAGCTGGTTTTTATCCTTTACTTATTACTCGATTGAAAAATGTTTGAAAAAATTCAGCCTAAAACTTTATATATAGTAGGTACGCCGATCGGCAACTTGGATGATATTACTTTTCGGGCGATCGAAATTTTAAAATCAGTCAATGCGATCGCAGCAGAAGATACCAGACATACTGGCAAACTTTTGCACCATTTTCAAATTACTACGCCACAAATTAGTTATCACGAACATAATAAGGCTTCTCGCCATCAAGAATTATTGGCTCGTTTGAGTCGAGGAGATGCGATCGCATTAGTATCTGATGCTGGAATGCCAGGAATTTCCGATCCGGGTTACGAATTAGTAGCATTGTGCGTAGAAAAAGGAATTAATGTTATTCCCATACCCGGAGTTAGTGCTTGTATAACTGCTTTAGCGGCTTCCGGTTTACCTACAGATCGATTTGTTTTTGAAGGCTTTTTAAGCACTAAAAATAAAACTAGAAACTTACTTTTAGAAGAGTTAAAAACCGAATCTCGCACCGTAATTTTATACGAATCTCCCCATCGTTTGCGAAGAACTTTAAAAGACTTAAAAGAAACATTAGGAGCGGATCGGGCGATTGTAATTGGTCGAGAATTAACTAAATTACACGAAGAATTTTGGCGCGGTAATATCGGCAATGCCACGATTTATTTTGGCGGCGATCGCCCCCTTAAAGGAGAGTTTACTATTATCCTCGGCGGTATTAAAGCAAGTAAAATTACAGTAATGTCAGATGCAGAAGTAAAAGAAGAATTAAAGAAAATTATGGCTGAGGGAATATCGCGATCGCAGGCGAGTAAAATCTTAGCTAATAAAATCGCTTTATCTCGTCGTCATATTTATCAACTAGCTTTAGAAATTTAATTAATTCAATTGCTATTTTCAGAAAAATCAAAAATTATATTTATTTTCTAAAATCTAATTCGCGACCTGCAAATATCTTTTGAGATACTATTGAGAAATTTAGCACTCAATCATAGCAGAAGGAAGAAGAAAGGGGGATAATCCTTAATATTTAACCCTTTTGCCAATCTTAAATGTCCTAACCTTTATTTCAACTGCTATAAATCAAAAAATGACAAAAATTAAGGAAGATATATAGCAACTGAACTATGGGTTGGGACAATAATGGTAATAGCAGAGAATAGGTTAGTAGGTAGTAGGGAATAGATAAAACGATCGTAAACTTTGCTTCGACTGCTATAAATGAATTGAAGATCTGATTTTAAATTTTTTGAATTTCCCAATAACCAATATTAAATTGCTTTTAAGAAATTGCGATCGCTTGATAAGCTACAATTAAATTACAAAAAGAAATTGACTAAATCTTTGAATCCAAAATTTTTATCAATTAAGAAAAGGAAAATATATTTATGGAAAACAACCAATTAGCATCAGAACAATTGTTAATGTGGACTTGTTTATTTTTTGGATTTGCTTGTCTTTTAGGAATTGGTTACTTTTTTCTAGGAATTTTTCAAAAGCATTTTCGAGACAATTCTAAATCTAGTAGATTGAAATTTATTAGAAATTATCAATTTAGTGAAGGATTTAAAAGTAAATTTAGTAAGAAAAAGCACTTATTAAAACCAGAAGAACGAGAAAAAGTTTTAACTGCTTTAAAAGATTATTTTTATGTTTGCAATCAAGCGGGGCAAAAAATGGTATCGATGCCATCCCAAATTGTAGATGATGCTTGGCACGAGTTTATACTCTTTACTCGAGAATATCAAGAATTTTGCGATCGCGCTTTTGGTTACTTTTTACATCATATTCCTGCTGAAGCAATGGCAGGATCTAATAATAATAATCAAGAAGGAATTAAAAGAGCTTGGAGATTAGCTTGCACGAAAGAAAACATTCAACCTGAAAAACCCGATCGCTTACCCTTACTTTTTGCGATCGATTCCGTGCTTGAAATTGAAAACGGTTTTTACTATGAATTAGATTGTTTAGCTAATAAAAAGCGCGCGCAAAATCAGAATAATTATTACTGCGTTACTAATATTGGTTGTGCTGCCGATTGTGGTGGTACTATTAGCAGCATTAGTAACAATTCTAGTCCCAGTATTGACGATTGTAGCCTCACTGATTCTGGCAGTAGTTGTGGCAGTAGCTGCGGTACTGATTCTGGCAGTAGTTGTAGTAGTTGTGGCAGTAGTTGCGGAAGCAGTTGTGGTGGAGGTTGTGGAGGGGGTTGCGGCGGTCGTTAATGCTAATTTTAGACTGAAACAAAAGATTATTAAGTAGAGAAAATAATGATTGACGGAATATTGCGATCGCAGGCTAGTAAAATCTTAGCTAATAAAATCGCTTTATCCCGCCGTCATATCGATCGACTAGCTTGAGAAGTTGAGATCTTTTTGTTGCGATCGCCGAGGTTACTCTAATTTATTTACTGATGCCAACTTCTACGTTAACAGCAGCAGGATCTTGCTTTTGAACTTTTTTGGGCGTTTTTTGTTGAAAATCCCTTAACAAACCCATTAAAGCAGGAATTACGGTCGGAGTAAGAATAGTAGAAAGTGCTAAACCTCCAGTTAAAGCAATCCCCAAACCCTGATACAATTCAGCACCTTTACCGGGTAATAATGCTAAAGGTAACATTCCGAGGACGCTAGTGCCAGCCGACATAAAAATCGGACGCAAGCGATCGCGCACGGCATGATATAAAGAGTCGTCGTAAGCCATTTTTTCTTCTTTTTGCAGTTGTAAAGCGCGATCGACCAATAAAATTGCGTTGTTAACAACTACTCCAGTTAAAATTACAAATCCCAATCCCGTAATCATATCTAGAGGGATAACTACACCAGGAATTGAATTAGCGATGACCAAACTTAATAATGCCCCAGTCATCCCCATCGGTACGGTTGCCATAATCAAGAAAGGATAGCCAAAAGAGCGGTACAGTGCAACTAATAAGAGATAAGTAATTACCAAAGAGAGGATGAAAGTTGCTCCTAACTGGGAGAGAGTCTCGGTAAGTACGTCCGCAGAACCGGCTAATTCTACCCGAAATCCCGCCGGTAAACTAGCTCTGAGGGGTTCTAAGATTTCTCGTTCCGTACTCTCCAATAACGCCCCTAAAGGTGCTTCTCTAGCGACGCTGACGGTTAAAGTAACCGATCGCTCCAGATCGACGTGATTGATAGTATCGGGGCCGGTAGTTTCAACTACATCGGCGACATCTTCTAACTGTACGCGGCGACCTTCTCTGCTGTAAAGTACCAACTGGCGCAGATCTTCGGGATTTTCAACAAAAGTATCTTGCAATTCGACACTAACATCTAATTCTCGTTTGCCATCGATAAATTCTGAAGCCCTTACCCCACCTAAAGCTGCTTCTACCATTTGTCCGATTTCTGCTTCCGATAAACCAACTTCAGCTAAACGTTCTCGTTTCGGGATAATTTGCAATTCCGGCGCGCCTGTCACAAAATTAGATCGGACGTTGCGAACTCCTTCTAAAGTTCTAATTTGGCTGCTGACTTCTCCTTGAAGTTGGTTTAATTCATCGAGATCTTCGCCGATAATTTGCACTTCAAATTCTTTACCTGGATCGCGGAAAATAGAGACTCGAATCGGCACTAAAAAGCGATATCCTGGGAAATTAGCACTCTCAGCGCGCATTTTATTAACTAGGTTATCGAGATTTTCACCCGTAGATAATTCCGGTTCGACAAAACCGGCGATCGCCGTCAGTCCGGGGCGATGAACGTAAATAGTTCTCATTACTTCTGGCTGTGCGGCGACAAAGTTTCTCGGCCCCTCCGATAATTTTACTGCTTCGGGGATGCTAGTACCCGGAAAAGGGCCGGCTAACCAAAGGATTAAATTGCGGTTTCCTTCAGGTAAATAATCCGCAGGTGGAAGCAATCGAAAACTAATTAATAACAACATTATCGGAATTGCCAGCACGATTAAACGCCGTCCGGTTTTTTTGCGCCCGATCGACCAAGATACGGTACTCAATAAGAAGTTTTCTAATTTAGTTTGAAAAATTCTAAACACTGCCGAAGTTTTAGCAATTGCCCTTTCTAACCAATTACCTCCTCGATATTCGCCACCCGATAGCATTTGTTGTGCTTCAGATCGGGATAAAAATAACCCCGCTAACATCGGTACTAAAGTTATTGCGGCAAATAAAGAGAACATTACCGCAGCAGAAAGGGCGATTCCGATATCAAAAAATAACTGTCCTGCTTCTCCAGTGACGACCACGATCGGCGCGAACACTGCTAC
>JASJCW010000146.1 GCA_030065265.1 Prochloraceae cyanobacterium | reverse complement strand
AATTACTCTCCAAGCTGCATCGGGATGTTGGCTAGTTTTAGCAATTCCAAAACCCCAACCACCCAAACAAGCACCGCCATTATAATCTGGAGAGCTGACCATCGGTTCGATCGCAAATTTATCTTTAATCGGGGAATTTGGTTGAGATGCCAGGGCATAAACATAAGACCAATTCCGCATAAAAGCCGATTTACCGGCGATAAATAAACGATGAAGATCTGGTTCGATATAAGTCGTTACTCCTTGAGGAGATAAACTATCGGCAATTGTGGCGCGCAAAAACTTCACCGCATCGATCGCATTTTGCCGATCCAGTCCGACTTCTAAAGTATCGGAATCGAGCCAAAAACCACCATAACCGGCGAGTATTTCGACAAATACGGCCGCAAGGCCTTCATATTGCTTGCCAGACCAAAGATAGCCCCAATCAATCTTATTTTCTCGATCTTCGATCTCTCGAGCGATCGCAATCAATTCAGCAAAAGTTTTGGGGGGTTGTTTGTCTGCTTCGGCTAAAATATCGCTGCGATAATATAACATTCCGGCATCGGAGCGAAAAGGAATCCGATACAATTTATTTTGATATTTACTTGCCGATATATCTCGAGGCAGAAATCGAGCTAATTCCGAACTAGCAAGGCGATCGTCTAAAGGCATCAGCCAACCTGCAGCAGCAAATTGAGCAGTCCAAAAGATATCCATATAAACTAAATCGTAAGGCGAATCACCCAATAAAAAAGAAGCAGTATAGAGATCTTTAATGCGATCGCTAGCGTTGGGAGCTTCAACAATTTCTAAATTGAGATCGGGATTTTTTTGATTGAATTCTTTAACTAGAGATTGCAATTGGATCGCTTCCCGGGCTTGAATCAGAACCGAAATTGTCTCGGGTTGACTCAAAGCCGGCGATACTCCAATATAGAAAATACTAACTAAAAAAGTTAGCAAAAATAGAATCGATCGCCGGTATTTTTTTAAAAGTATCGTGTTAGTTGGCAAGACAAAAGCCTCGATGTAACTTATCAATTTCCTTATCGATAAAAGCGACTGCGATCGCTGCGACTGTAACTCCCTCTGCCCCTTCTTCTGGGCCCGCTTCCTAATTCACTGCTGACTTCAGTAAAAACATCTCGCTGTAAATAAGGATATTCTCCCACCCAAAGATCGTATCTCGGTAGAAACGCATCAGTAACCTTAGCAATTCTAGTCAGATCTGGTTGACGGGATAAAAGCAATAACTCAGCAGTATCGCCACGACGAATATTTTTGTGGAGACGGTTTAATGGGGCTTGAATTAACACGGTAAATCCAGTTTCATCGCCAATTTCGAGATTGATCCGTCTTTCTCTATTTTCAATAATTACCAATTCTCCGCGCTGGTTTACAGTTTGTTCTGCGCCGATCGCCTCTTCAGTAACGAATACATCCAATACTTTACCCTGCCAAAAACCACTGTAGGGAATGCGACGCAAAGCTGCATTGCGAAGACTAGCCTGATAAACTGGGGCCCACAACCAATACAGTCCCCCGATCGCCCCAACAATAAACATAATTCCCGTACTTCCAGAGCCGAAAAGATTGGCCAGAAACGAACTAAGGACGATCGCAATCACAGAAAAGATCGATCTTCTAACTATATCGGAAAATTTGCCCCAATAACGAGCGTATTGAGGTGAAGTAGCGATTAAGGGCACGATCTGCTCGAATTTTTCTCGAGTTAGGGGTATCAACATATCTCTGCATTTTGATAATCAATAAAAGGTTGCAACAATAGGCTTTTTCTAAAAATAGCTTTGATAAAAGAAGCGAACAGGTAATAAAAAACAAGCAGCAGGAAATAGATTTTCTCCGTTCCCTATTGCCTTCTACCACCCGCCAGAAATCGAAAGCTCCATATCTTAAGGATAATCTCCCTGGCACTTATCAGCCGCAAATCCTAGTATTGCTAAACTTGACTTCTGTTAGCTCTGATGCCAAAAAGAAATTAAAGGATCTTTTCTAAACCGTAGATTAAAGAATTAAGTTCGGTGACTTTGCGAATTGCTAAAATAACCCCCGGCATGAAAGAAGCGCGATCGGTAGTATCGTGGCGCAAAGTATATATTTGACCTTCAGAGCCAAAAATCACCTCTTGATGGGCAATCAAGCCCGGCAAACGCACGCTGTGGATGCGAATATTTTCTTCTGCAGTTGCCCCCCTCGCTCCTGGTATTTGTTCTGTTTCTTTTACTTTTTGCCGATTGTAGGTTTTACCCATTTCTGCCAGCATTTGGGCCGTTTTAATTGCCGTACCGCTCGGTGCGTCTGCTTTGCGATCGTGATGAAGCTCGATAATCTCGACATGATCGAAGTATCGCGATGCTTGTAATGCTGCTTGTTGCATTAGAATTACGCCGATCGAAAAATTAGGGACGATTAAAGCTCCCGTATTCGCTTTTTCAGCAAAATCTGCCAAATCTTGGATTTGTTCGCTATTCAGGCCCGTAGTCCCCACCACCGGACGAACTCCATAGGCGATCGCCGTGCGCGTATTTTCATAAACTGTTTTTGGGTGAGTAAAATCTACCATTACCCCTTGAATTTTCTCTTGAGTCGCAATGACTAGCGTTCCTTGTAAGTCATTAATAATCGGTATTTCGAGCGGTTCGATTCCAGCTACTTCTCCCGCATCTTGACCCATAAATTGCGGATCGCGATCGACCGCACCAATTAAGGTCATACCTTCAGCATCAGTAACTGCTTTAATCACTTCACGGCCCATTTTACCTGCCGCACCGTTTACTACTACTGGAATAGGAGAGTCGTTTGTCATCTTTGGTTTATCTTTTGTTTTGCTTAAATTATTGCTAGATCCGGCCTCCACTGCAAGTAAAGATCCATTTTTGAATCGACCTGAGTTTTTATGAGGTTTGCATGGTTTATTCTATGAGGTTTATTGGTTAACAATATTTTTGAGACAGGATAATATCTATAATGTCATTAAAAAAATGTTTTCTATCACACAAAAGAATCTGATTTTTTTAACCCGACACCCCAAAAGAACACTTGACTTTCCTAGATAAATTGCGAGCTAACACCTTAAATTTACAGGTTTTGGCGATCGCAAGTAAGTTTACAGATATTTTCTTTCCAAACAGAAGATATTAAGATCCACCATCCATAGGGTTAAATCAATTTCGATGATAATTAAACAAGCGATCGAACACAGAAATAGCACGAATACAAGCGATCGAAATGAAATCCCAGCAAAATTAGCTCAATATTGGCTCTCTTTATTGAGTCAGGAAGAAGAGTCGCTCGAACCAGCAGATCGAAAAAGTATAGTTGATTGGTTATTAGGAGAATATTTCAATCGAACGATTCATCAAACCAACGATAGTTCGATCGATTCGCAAGCTAAACTGTGGGAAATTTATTTTCAAGCTCTTAATTATCGCTACAGAATTTTGCAAACAAGATATTTAGGTGTTAATCCCCATAAAGCATATCGCAATTTAATCCTTCGTTTTAGTTCGATTCCGATCGTTCGCCACAAACTACAAGCTTGGCTCGAGCGAACTCGGGAAAAAAATCGCTTAATCTTAGAGGTTTTAGAAGAAGTGATTCAAGAAATGCTCGAGCGCGATCGCTACATTCAAAAACAAATCAATTTCATTGCGCGATGTACTGATAATTCGATTTTAAGCAATAGTTTATTATTAACAACTGTCGAAGAATATTGTTTGCGGCCAATTCGCGATCGACCTTTACTATGTTATCGGATCGTCAATTTCATGGTCGAGCGAAATCGAGGCGGAATTACCCATATTCCGAAAAATAAAAAATTACATTTTATCAGTCCCAATGCATTGCCAAAAAATCCCGATTTATTACTCGATTTCTTTGATTATCAAGCTATTTTAAAATATTCAGAAAATAACAAAAATATCGAACAAAATAGATTAAGAATTAAAGTCATTCAAGAATTCGAGAGTTATTTAGTCGATAAAGTAGGAATTTTAGAAGTTAAATGGTTGCGGTTGTACCTTCAAGATTTTTCCCAAAAAGCAAGTGCTAAGGTTTTAAATTTGCCGATCGGACAAGTTTATCGCTTGCGAGAAAAAGTTGCTTATCACGCTGTCAATTTTGCGATTAAAGAGCAGCCAGAGTTAATAGCTGAATGGCTAGAAATATCTCTAAAAGAGCATAATTTCGGCTTGACCTACCAGCAATGGCAGCAATACTGGCAACTCTTAACTCCCACTCAACGAGAATTAGTCGAGAAGGTAAAACAAGGCCGCACCCTTAAAGAAATCTGCAAAAATCACAATCTAAAAATCGCTCGAGTCACTGCGGAATGGAGTAAAGTTTATTTTGCCGCACAACAATTTAGAAATCACTGAATTACATCCAATTAAGATTAATTCTGTTTCGAGTTATTACGTTTTGGTGAGAATAGGCAATAGGCAATAGGCAATAGGCAATAGGTTATAGATTCATTCGGAAAATCTCTCTGTAACATTATGTTAGGGAATTGATATAAAAGATAATTTTCACAGCCAAAGGAGCAACATTGTTAAATAATCATTTTTACCAAAGCAGACTGCAGCAAGAATGTAGATTGTCTTCTTTTACTATAAATTCGATAAGGCCCAATTTAGCCTGAGAACAGGCTTTAAGTAATTAGACAATAAAATATCAAAAATATCGATCGAATATTCTTGAAAAGGAATACTATTTAAGTAGAATTGCTTAACTTTTAGCTATATTAAATTCCAGTCCCAAAAAAGTAAATAAAATTTAGTATGGACGCATCTCAAAAACCCACCGCAAGCTCAGAAGTTCCCTCCGAATCGGGACAAAGCAAGCAGCAACAATCGAGTAACAATATTAGCGATCGCTCGACCCTAATTATCAACAATCCAGAACGAGAACCGCAAAAAAAAGTAGATCGCTACTGTTTAGATCCGACCATTACCTCAAAACAACAAGCAGGAGAAAGATCGACCCTAATCGTCGAACCGCCACCACCAAAAAGCAAAAGAAAGCCAGATTTATCCTTAAATAACCGACTAGTAGAGTATTTTCACAGTCTCAATAAAGAAAAGCTCTGGGATGAATTATTAAATCGCTTGTTAAAAGGCAAAATAGGACGAATTTATCTTAAATCGGGTCGCGATTCTCGTTCAATTCTTTGTTTTGAAAATGGAGTCAAACAACTGTCGATCGACAACGTCGATCGCGAAGCGTATCAATATCTGATCCAAAAATTGAAAAGTCTGAGTAATTTACCAGCAAATCCAGTTGAGAAAGTCAAAAAATTTGAGATGCAACGATGGTACAAACAAGAGCGGATCTTGCTTTGTTTTCAGCTCCGTCCGGGTCAATTTGCCGAAGAAGGGACTTTACAGATACTGCGGGGTCAAGCCTTAACATTTTACCAGCAGCAGCAAATGGACGAATTAGGTCGAGAAGCCTTAAAATTATCCCAACAATTAGAGCGCAAGCTAAAACAGATTCAATTACGCAGTCGGATTAACCCACAACCGATCGATTGTTTGGCCGAGTTAAGACAAACTCAGCAAAAAATTGTCAGAAGTTTACAGGCGATCGAACAAACAATGAATTCTTAAAAAACTTAAACAAAACAAGAGGTTCGATCCAAGGATGAAGATCTTTGTAGATCGATCTTGGCGATCGCCAATGAATAAATTTGAATTAATGACAAGTGAGGATGAAAAAAATAATTGGGTTTCGATAATTAGTGTTTATTCAGCAGGATTAATAAATTAAATTAATACCAATTATTTTTCTTTCCTTTGTGTACCTGACTATTTTTTTACTACTTTTGTGGTAATAGATCCAGAAAATCGCTCTCTAGCATTATTAACGTCAGTTCGACGAAAACAAAAGCTGAAATCAAAACGTATCGGTATATCTCCAAATAGCTAGCTTTGATTCCAAAATTCTTAACTTTGTCGAACTCACTTCTACTAATGGGAAGAGCAATTTTGTCTTTGGCAATAAGTTATTATCTTTTTCAGTTGTTACTCCTGCTTCGAGTGCGCTAAGTAAAAATTTCTCCTCATTTTTTGCTGCGTGTTTATTGAGTGATGCACAAAGGGGTCAAAGTAAACAAAATGTCATTTTAACCGCATATCTGCAACAATACTTTATTTTCTTTTTATGGTTAGGAAATTTCACACGATATTAAAACCGTCAAGTCTGGTAGCGTCAAAGTGTAGCCGTATTTATATTGAGATTACCAGACATTTGCAGGAACATAACTAAAATATCTTCGTCAAAAGTTTATAAGATTTCAAAAAACTTCCTCAATCTACACACAAAAATCGGAGTATTTAACAATGAGATTAACAATTTACTCTCATGACACTTACGGTCTTGGAAATATACGTAGGATGTTAGAAATTTGCAAATATTTTTTAAAAACGCTGTCAAATTGTTCGATTTTGTTAATCTCTGGTTCGCCTTTGCTCCACAGTTTTCGATTACCAAAAGGACTCGACTATATCAAAATACCTTGTATTGGACGGGATTTAGAAGGAGAATTATCTGCCCAATATTTAAAAATCGATACCGACGAAACCCTCGAATTAAGATCGCAAATAATTAGAACTGCTATTATCAACTTTAAACCAGATTTATTGCTAGTTGATAAAAAGCCTTATGCCCTCAAAGGAGAATTAAAAGATACTCTCGAATATTTAGAGAAGTTTTTACCAAAAACTAAAGTAGTTTTGTTGTTGCGAGATATATTGGACGCTCCAGAAAAAACCATCTCTGAGTGGCAAGAAAATCAATATTATCAAGGAATTGAAAGATATTACGATCGCATTCAAGTCGTCGGAATGCAAGAGATTTTCGACGTGACTAAAGAATATCAGTTCCCCAGTAATATCGCCAAAAAGGTTAAATTTTGCGGTTATATTCGCCGAGAATCGGGAATCAAAACTGCCGATATTTTAAGACAAGAATTACAAGTTAAAAGCAACGAAAAAATAGTTTTAGTTACGGCTGGAGGTGGAGCTGACGGCTACAAACTAATCGATAACTATCTGAAGGGAATTGAACGTAACAAGTTGCAAAACAATATCAAAAATATAATTATTTCAGGGCCAGAAATGCCCTTAGAACAAAGGGAACAATTAAAGAAAAATGCAGCAAATAATCCCAAAATCAAAATTATTGAGTTTACCGATGACTTAAATAGTTATATGGAAGCTGCTGATTTAGTAGTTGCGATGGGTGGTTACAATACCATTTGCGAAATCCTTTCTTTAAATAAAAAGGCAGTAATTATTCCTCGAATTAAGCCAGTTAAAGAACAATGGATTAGAACTACAAGAATGGCAAAATTAGGATTGTTTAAAGCCATTCATCCCGAGCTACTAACTCCTGAAAATATGATGCAAGCTGTTTTAGAACAACTTAATCAAAAAAGACCGCCAATTTCTAACATCGAACGGATCGTCGATTTAGATGCACTTCCTCGAATTAAAGAAGATATCTCTTTTTTATTGGGTTTAGATAATAACCACAATCTAAGTGGGCTAGGAAATTTTTGCAAACGAGCTAAATTTTTTCCAAAAATTGAAAAAATCAGTTAGGAAAATAACAGTCTGAATTACAAATGATTGGAGAGAATTAAAGACAATCTAGGAAAGAAATTTTGATTAGATTGTTATTAAGGAGACAGACTTTATGGCTCGTCGCCAAAAAGAAAAAAAATTGAATAATTTAATACCTGGAAGTAAAAGAATTTTAGCCAAGTTTTTGCCGCAAATAGCAAAACATAAATTATTGATTGCTATTTCTTTATTAGCGATATTAGCAGAAGTAGGGCTTCAATTATTAGAACCTTGGCCGCTAAAATTTATCTTTGATAAACTTCTTGTTCCAGAATTGGAGGGCGACTCGGTACATCTAGTATTAAGTCAAGAAATCGGGCCTTTGCTACTTTTAAGTGGGTTAACCTTAACAATAGTATCGATCGCCGTGCTGCGCGCTCTTGCTACATATGCGAGCAAATTAAGTATGGCAATGGTAGCAGCTAAAGTTTTATTAGATATTCGCAGCCAATTATACAGTCATTTGCAACGTCTTTCCCTTTCTTTTCACTACCAATACAAAAGAGGAGATTTAATTACCCGAGTAACAAGCGATATCGAAAACATTAGAAACGGAATGATTGATGCGATCGTACCTTTTGCCATTAATACAGTTACCTTAATAGGAATGATTGTAGTAATGTTTTTTATCAATTGGGAACTAGCAGCAATCGCCTTAACTATGTTGCTAGTATTTTTGTTTGTTGCTAATTACTTAATAGGTCACATCCGTTACTCTGTCCGCAAACATAGAAAATCTGAAGCAATTATTGCTTCTACTACTAGCGAAACAATTGGAGCGATAAAAATCGTGCAGGCCCTTTCTTTGCACGATGCTTTAGAACGGATTTTTTTAGCGCAAAACCGAGATAACCTCAATCGAGGCACAAAATCTTTAAAAATATCGGCATTGCTGCTAAGAACAGTACAAATATTAGTAGCAATAACAATTGCGATCGTACTTTGGCAAGGAGCGATTTTGGTAATGAACAAGTCATTAACTCCTGGAGATTTGTTGGTATTTATTAGCTATCTCAAAAACAGTTTTGAGCCACCTTTACGTAAATTTGCCAATCAAACCGGAGCAATAGTTAAAACGATCGCCTCTGGCGAAAGAATAGTAGATATATTGGAATATGAACCTAACGTTCGTAACTTAACTAGTGCCAAAAAAGCACATCCCTTTTTAGGTGCAATAAAATTTGAACACGTAAAATTTGGCTACAACCCAAATCAAAAAATTTTACAGGGCCTTAATCTTGCAGTCGAAGCCGGTCAAAAGATTACTGTTGTCGGCCCTTCTGGTAGCGGTAAATCTACTCTAATCAGTTTATTGCTGCGTCTTTACGATCCTAACCAGGGCCGGATTTTAATTGATGGACAAAACTTGCGAGAATACACTCTAGAGTCTTTGCGCTCTCAAATTAGCGTCGTTCTTCAAGATAGTTATCTGTTTGCTACCAGCGTCCGGGAAAATATTGCTTACGGTAATTTACAAGTTTCTCAAAAAGAGATCGAAAAAGCAGCTAAATTGGCTAACGCTCACGAGTTTATTATTAACTTACCAAAAGGTTACGACACTTTACTTAGCGAAGCAGGAGAAAGTCTTTCTGGCGGTCAAAAACAGCGTATTGCGATCGCTCGAGCCGCGATCCGTAAAGCACCGATTGCAATTTTAGACGAACCAACTACAAGACTCGATAACGCCAGTAAATTAGCCGTAATGACTGGATTAAACCGACTCACAAAGGGCAAAACAACCTTTTTAATCACTCACGATCTTGACTCGATCGAAAACAACGACTTAATTGTTTATCTAGAACAAGGAAAAATCTTAGAATACGGCACTCACAAAGAATTGATGAGACAGAATCAGCGTTACGCTACTCTTTATCAATTAAAAAGTTCTTTTGCAAATAAGCAATTATATACCGGACAAACTTAACGTCCAACTTAAAATGTCAAGATTATTTGAAATTTAAGAAAATTAGGGCAAAAAACAATGAATATTCGAGTTATATTGCTCAGACACGGAGAAAGCACTTACAATGCTTTAAAACTTTATCAAGGTTGTAGCGACGAATCAGTATTAACCGCAAGGGGTTGTCAACAAGCAAGAATGACAGGAGCTTTGCTAAAAAATATTAGCTTCGATGCTATTTACACCAGTTCTTTAAGACGCGCTCGAGAAACAGCTCGAGAAGTATTAGAGACAATCGAGCCGCAATTACATCCCCAAATTATTAAAGTCGATCGACGACTAAGAGAAGCAAATTTAGCGACTTGGGAAGGAGTGCCATTCCAACAAGTGCAATCGGAGTTTGCCAATGACTATCGCTGTTGGAAACAAACCCCCCAAAACTTAAAAATGAAACTACCTCGATCGCAGCAGCAGAATCGAGGACAAGAATATATCTATCCAGTTAGAGATCTTTACGATCGCGTCGGCAAATTTTGGCAAGAAATACTTCCGCGTCACCAAAATCAAACTCTTTTATTAGCAGCTCATGGTGGAACTAATCGCGCTTTAATTAGCACTGCATTAGGAATTGCCCCATTTCTATTTCATACCATCCAACAGTCAAATTGCGGCATTAGCATCTTAAACTTTTTTGCAGCCAAACCAGGAAAAGCACGACTAGAAGCCTTGAATTTAACCACCCATATCAGCGAAAATCTCCCCAAATTAAAAGAAGGAGGAAAAGGTAAACGACTGCTGTTAGTGTCTCAAGGAGCTATTCACCCTACTCAGATTAGCAAATTGGCTCACTTACTCGAACCAGTTTCAATTAATTTCAGTCTTTACAACGAATTTGACACTAGCAGCGCGATCGCAAATGCTATTCTCGAAAATCATCCCGAAACAGTCCAACTACCAATAACTCAGCCAAACTGGGGCAAAATTTGGCAAAATACACTTTCTGCTAACAACCATAAAAATAACGACGAATTAATTACCGGGTTAGTAGTTGCCTCTGTTCGGCAAATTAAAACCTTCTTCGCTAAGATCTTCGAGATCGAATCCACAGATTTCGACCATTTGCAGCTACAACCCGGAACTATTAGCGCGATCCACTATCCCAACAGCGAACACCCTCCCATCGTCCAAGCCATTAATATTTTGGGCTTTAATTCCCCAGAGCAAAGCTACTTCGATCGAGATGGCAACAGAGCGATCGAGATTGAAACCCCCGTTTCTTCAGCAATTGCATAGAGCTATTACTTACTTCAAGAAAACAGATTAAAAAACAAAAATTATGAGAATTGCATTCATTGTAGGCAGATTTCCGGTCATTTCAGAAACTTTTATCCTCAATCAAATAGCGGGACTAATCGATCGAGGAAACGATCTCGATATTTATGCGGTTCAGGGAAAACCGATCGAACAAACCGATAAAGTACATCCGATCGTCGAAAAATACCAACTCCTCGATCGCACTCACTATCCAGCTAAAAATGCCGAAAGTTATCTCGATTCTATTGTCGAAACTCACGCTTCGATGTTCGAGGGAAAAGAGCCTTACGATATTATTCACTGTCAGTTCGGCCCTTTTGGAGTTATGGCAATGGAATTGCGCCAGGCTCGAATAATCCAAGGGAAAATAGTCACTGGCTTTCGCGGTTTTGACATCAGCCGTCATTTGAAAAAGTACGGCGCAGATATTTATCAAGAACTCTTTAAAGAAGGGGATTTGTTTCTAGCCAATTGCGAATTTTTCCGCCAAAGAGCTATTAGATTAGGATGCAATCGAGATAAAATTGAAGTCCACGGTTCGGGAATAGATTGCGACAAATTTAGCTTTACTCCTCGTTATTTACCCGATGACGGCATCGTTAGAGTTGCTACTGTGGGGCGTTTTGTCGAGAAAAAAGGGATCGAATATGCAATTCAAGCGATCGCCAAAGTAGTTCAAAAACATCCCCAATTAGAATATCATCTCATCGGCGACGGGCATTTAAGAGAGCAGTTTGAAAATTTAATAAAAGAACTTGAAATCGAACCTTTTGTTGTCTTACACGGTTGGAAAGAACAGCGCGAAATTGTTAAAATCCTCGACCGTTGTCAATTATTCGTCGCTCCAAGCGTAACTGCTCCTGACGGCAATCAAGACGCTCCTGTCAATACCTTAAAAGAAGCAATGGCAATGGGTTTGCCAGCGATCGGTACTTTACACGGCGGCATTCCCGAGTTAGTAGAAGATGGGATTTCTGGGTTTTTAGTCCCAGAAAAAGATCCCCAAGCAATAGCTGAAAAACTCAGTGAGTTAATCCAACACCCAGAAAATTGGCCGCAAATGGGTCGATCGGGACGCGATCGAGTTAAAACAAAATACGACATGAATATGCTCAACAACGAGCTTTACCAACTGTATCAAAAATTAGCTTGCTCCGAGCAATTAATCGGCTAAAAGTCAACCTCAATTTTTTACCAAAGAAAATGTAATTTATTTCGTTAAAGGATTGCTTGTCTGATGGCTACAAAATTATTAAAAAGAAAGTTAGGACGCACCGATTTTGAGGTAACGACTTTATCCTTCGGGACGATGAACCTCAAGTATTTATCAGAACAAGAAGCCGAAAAATTGCTGCATCAAGTTTTAGATTTAGGCATCAATTACATCGATACTTCCAGAGCTTACGGCAACAGCGAAGAGCGGATCGGACGCTACTTATCAAAAAGAAGAGATGAAGTAATTATTGCCACTAAATGCGGCTGTAACCCCCATCTAGATAAAAGAGGAAGTGGCCACGTTCTTAGCTTCGATCGACCGACTTTAGAACGCAATCTAGAAAACAGTCTGCGGGCCTTAAAAACAGACTGCATCGATATCTGGCAACTTCACGGTGCTACCCCAGAAAAGCTGATTGGTGGCGTTGCAGGAGAAGTAGTCGAATTCATGCAAAAGATGAAACAACAGGGGAAAGTTCGCTACATCGGTGTCAGTATTAGGCACGGCCCTAATACTGAGCCTGGCTATCCCTCTAGATACGGATACGAATGCATTCAAGAATATCCCGAATGGGGTGTTTTCGATCTGTTTCAGATTGTTTATGGTGGGATGGTCAGAACCAGCGAAGATCTTTTGCAATATGCGGCCGATCGAGGTGCGGGAATTATCGTTCGAGGGGTAGTTAGAGATTATTTCGACAACTTTTCTGCTCTGTTTGCTAAAGCTAGATTAAACCAATTGCTAGCCGAGGGAGAAGATCGTAGAGCTTTTTTGATTCGTTACGCTCTTAACCATTCAGCCGTCTCATCTTTGCTAATCGGGACGAACCACCAAGAGCATTTAAAAACTAACTTAATAGCTGCCTCCCAAGGGGGTTTGGAAGTCGATCGCTACCTTGAAGCCAAAAAACGATTTGCACAAATCGGATCTAAACCCGGCTTTTTGGTTGGGGGCATTCAGGCAGAGTCTCTGACAAAAGTTACTTCTTAACATAATTCAAAAGATAGGATTTTTATCGATGAAAAAACCTCAAATTACGATTGTTGTTGTCCCTCGCGATCGTTTTTATTTCGCCCGAGAGTCTCTTGAAAGTCTCTATAAAAACACCAAATTTCCTTTCGATTTAATTTATGTAGATAATAATTCCCCAACAAAACTAAGACGTTACCTCGAAAAACAAGCAAAAGAAAAAAGATTTCAATTAGTTCAAACAGATTACTACCTCTCACCAAATCAAGCTAGAAATCTAGGTTTAGCTAGAGTCCAAAGTAAATATGTTGTTTTTGTTGATAACGATGTCATATTTTCTCTCGGCTGGCTCGAGGCTATTTATAATTGTGCAGAAGAAACACAAGCTACAGTAGTTGGCCCCTTAGTATGCCAACATACACCCTTACATGAAATCATTCACTGTGCTGGAGGGGAGTATCTTCCTACCGAAGAATATGACCGTTTTGTCAGCGATCGAGGTGCAGTTCCCCTCAATGGTTCAGAAAACAAAGGTAAATGGCATATCAAAGAAAAAATTTACCGGCAAACAGAACGACTCTCGGAAATCGGCGATCGGCTCCAACGTCAACCAACTTGCTTTATCGAATTTCACTGCGTCTTAGTTCGGACTGATTTTTTTAAAAGGTTTGGTTTTCTAGACGAAGGGCTTTCTTGTACTAAAGAATACCTAGATTTAGCCATGACAGTAACTAAAGCCGGAGGTACTATTTATCTCGAACCAAGATCTATAGTTACTTTTTTAAGCCATCCTCCAGCACCACCATTACAGTTATCGGACATTCCCTATTTTATGATTCGTTGGAGTAATGTTTGGGAATTAGCTAGTTTAAAACACTTTGCTAAAAAGTGGGATTTGGTTGAAAACGAATACTTTAAAAGACGTTACCTTCGCTTGGGATGGCGACGTAAAATCGAAATCATTCAGCCTCTAAGTCGCAAGCTCAGCTTTGGTTTGGATAACCCTTTTTTAACAAATCTTTTAATCAAAATCGATCGCCAAATTAATCGTTATCTCACCGACCGTCACGCCAGAATTTTAGCCAATCGCGATCGCAAGCAAATTAAAACATTCCTCGCTCGTTTTCCATTATTGGAAAATTAAACGTTGCTTGCTTGCTCTGTCCTTACCTATAAATAGGGCAAGCCCTATTGACTCTTCCCTTTTAATTTGAGGAATTAAGATCGTACTCATTAGCAGAAGCACAAGACAAGGTAAGTGTTTTTTTGTAATCGCAAATAGGCCTATTTAAAAATAATCCTCCAAATTATTTTAAATAAGGAGGATTTTGCTTTATCTTAAATTTTTGTTTTTAAGTTTTTAAAACTTACTTTTCTTCAGATTTTTCCGGGCCAATAATATTTTCTTTAATAGATGCTAATTCAGCCCATAATTCTTGTCGAGTAGATCTGCGCCAAAGATAGCGAGCCACAAACCAACCTGTATAACCCAATCCTACTAACTCAAATAAAGGAGCTAATAAAGGAATATCGTTAATTGCATCTAAAACAGCTAGAGTTAAATAAACTGAAACTATGGCTAAAGTTCCGTATCCTAAAACAGAAACTAAATTTTTATAATTTGAGAAAAATTCAGTAAATGTTTGTGGAAACGTATTGATAAAATCGTTAATCGGTTCGATCGCTTCTTGCCATTGTGCCTTATCTTGACCCACGGGAACTAAGTCGCCAGCAGCAGCAGTATTAATATTAGCAGTTTCTTTTTTCTCTGCTACCTGAGTCTCGAGTTTTGGAGTTTCAGATTCCATATTTTTCTATCCTTATCAAAGTATGGTGATTTTATTATTTTGTCAGTCAATATTTTGAGAATATTTAACTGACTTAATTTTGCCCATATTATCAAATGTTTGCAATCTTTTCAGAATATTTTAAAAAGATTGTAAATATTGCTCTAATTAGCCACCAAGATAGGTTGTTTTAGATTGTTAGTATCTTCATCTTTAGCTGAATTGTCGCAATAAATTTCGCAAGAATTATTTGGGCTTTCTATTAATTTTACTTTATTGAGTTTTGCTCCCAATTTGAGAATTGGTTCTTGTAGAGTTTTAGCAATATAAAAAGCAATATTTTCTGCTGTGGGCACGACTTCAGCAAAATAAGCAATATCTTTATTAAGGAAAGTATGATCCATCGGTTCGACAATTAAATCGTCGATCGCTTGTTGCAATGCCCCTAAATCGACTAACATTCCCGTACGAGGATCTATTTCTCCGGCAACGGATACTTCTAAATGGTAGTTGTGTCCGTGACCGTTAACGCGGGCACATTTGCCGTAAATTTCGGTATTTTCTGCTAAACTTAATTCTGGTTTGGCAAGGCGATGAGCGGCACTAAAATGGGTTTTAACGGTTAAAGTAGCTTGCATATTTTTTCCTTGATATTCTGCCCAGAGTTCTGGATGTTCGTATAATTCAATTTTGACTAAAGGTAAATGGGGGGCCAATCGATCCCAGATCGCTTTTGAGATATGTTCTGTGGTTGGCAAAGTTTGTTTAAATTCAGGCCAAATCTCGTTTAAATAAGCGTAATCTAATTGAGATGTAATTTCTCGTTTGATGACTTGCTTGACATAAGAAAGATTTTGCACCATCCCATACTCATCCAGTTCTCCAGCAATGGAGACGTAAAGGACATAGTTGTGCCCGTGTCCGGGAAAATTACTACCAGCCCCAAAAATTTTTTGATTTTCCGCTCGATCTAATTCTGGCAACCAGTAGCGATGACTCGCCGAAAATTGCGCCCGACGGTTTATGATGCATTGCATAGTGTTTATAACTAGATTTCGTAAATTTTAGTGAAATTACGTCTCTATCCAGGATAAACGATATTAAGATCCTTCGCTTGGCAAGGGCTTGGATTGAAACGAGGCAAGAGTCAAAAGTCAAGAAGAGCTAAAAGATTCGTAAAATCGATCTCTAGCATTATTTTGGGGAATTGGTATAATTCTTGTCAAAGGCTCGGAAATTTAATTTTAGTAAGAAGCAGCAAACGCCGATGCCGATGCCCTGGCACTATCTGACAAACTCCAAGCAATTCTAAACATTTCTTGACCCGTATGCAAGCAACGATCGTCGTAATTTTGGGTAAAAAATTCTAATT
>JASJCW010000145.1 GCA_030065265.1 Prochloraceae cyanobacterium | reverse complement strand
GAACTTTCTCCAGGTGAAATTTCTCGAGCTATAACTTTAGTCGCAAACATCGCTGACGATAACGACGATCTGCTTAAAGAGCAATTTGGGGCTAGTTAAAAGCATCGGAAACATCGAGGCTAGGGGAGCATTGAACAGGCTTTCTGCCTCTTGCCTCTTGCCTCACTGATACCTACTCTGTATTAAATGACAAGTTTTAAACATTGGCGTTTGATTCCTTTTCTAGAAGCCGATGGAACGCTACAAATGCAAATCGATCGCTGGCTGCTAGAACAGCATCGTCTTGGCAAACAGCCTCCCACTTTGCGCTTTTATACTTGGCTTCCTGCTGCAATTTCTTTAGGTTATCACCAAAAAGACTATCCTCAACACTGGAACGAGCTAACTTGGAAAGGTCAGCCGCTCGATTTAGTCCGCCGTCCTACTGGAGGTAGAGCCGTTCTCCATCAAGGAGATTTGACTTATATGGTAGTGATTTCTCAAATTCCTGGTAATCGCGAGCAAGTGTATCAAACTATTTGTCAATTCTTAATTGAAGGGATGCGATCGCTCGGCATTGAATTAGATTACGGCAGATCGAAAAGGGGTTATATTGGCAATCCTAATTGTTGGGCGATCGCGACTGCTGCTGATTTAATCGACGATAAGGGACGCAAGTTAATCGGTAGCGCGCAATTGCGCCGAGGTCAAGCTTTTTTACAGCACGGCTCGATCTTTTTAACTCCAAATCGAGAGCTTTACAAACGAGTTTTCAATGCTGATTGCCCGATCGCAAAATTGGCGCGATCGCAAACAACGATAATAGAATCTTTACAAAAAGCAGCTCGAGATTGTTTTGAGGTAGATTTAATTTTGGAAGCTCTTTGCGATCGAGAATGGCAAGAGATCCTAGCTCAACCAAGTCTATGAAAATCCGATTGATGGATTTCAGACCCATCGAAATATCTTAGCTGATAGAGTAAGGGATCTCAAAATTACTTAGGGGATAAATTTTTAGAAAAAGGTGACGTAAATATTAGTCAGTAATTATAGTAAAGAAGATTGGTAAACTACTTTAAGTCATTCGATCGATTTTCAATATCATGAGCATAGTAAGTCAAGTTATTCTTCAAGCAGACGATGAACTTCGTTATCCTAGCAGTGGCGAACTCAAAAGTATCAAAGAGTATTTAAAAACTGGCGGTCGCAGAATGAGCATCGCGCAAACTCTGGCAGAAAATGAAAAAAAAATTATCGAACAAGCCAGTAAAAACTTGTTTAAACAGTTTCCAGAATACAGGAAGCCCGGCGGAAATGCTTACACTCAGCGTCAATATAACCAATGCTTGCGCGACTACGGTTGGTATTTACGTTTGGTAACATATGGTGTGATCGCTGGAGATAAAGAACCGATTGAAAAAATTGGTTTAATTGGAGTAAGAGAAATGTATAATTCTTTGGGCGTGCCCGTTCCTGGAATGGCATTTGCTGTTACTTGCCTCAAAAATGCTGCTTTAGGTTTACTTACCATTGAAGAAGCAAAAGAAACTGCACCCTACTTCGATTATATTATCCAAGCTATGTCCTAAATTTGGTTTGGCAAGTTCGATCGGCGATCGGTATGTGGCTTGGGGATTGACTTTTTAGATCGTCTGTAAGTTCGTATCTTTGGCCGATCGCTGGTAAAGGTTATTTTAATATTGGAATGGAATTATGTCGCAAAAAAAGCAAAATAAATCTCTCAAGCGCGTTTTAATTTTAGCTTCTGGTCTGGCATTTTTCAGTTCTACCGCTTTTGCGATCGCGAGTATGTTTACTTCTTCTTCCCACAGTCAAGATACTCCGCAAACAGCTACCCTGTCCCTCGAGCAACAATTGCAGCAACAAGCAGAAGGTTACGAAATAGTTCTCAAAAGAGAACCAAACAATCCTACCGCTCTACAAGGATTGATTTTAAGCCAACAGCGTTTGGATATTTTTTACGCCCGAGAATTGCAAAAAGAGCCGAATAATGGCGAACTTCTCCAAAAAATTGCTGACAGACAACAAGCAAAACAGCAAACATATCAAGATTTAGCAAGCTCTTATCAAGAAACTTTACAAAAAGATCCCGACAATCCATTTGTCTTAGAAAGTTTGTTAACCCTAAGAATTCAATTGAGAGATGCCAAAGGGGCGATCGCACCTTTAGAAAAGCTGATCGAATTGTATCCCGACCGACAACAGTACCAAAACACTTTAAATATTGTTAAACAGCAAATTGCTGCTGAAGCAGAAAATAAGGAATAAATTGACAATAAAAAATGGGAATATTTAATCTAATTCCCATTTCAAAAAGTCTTAATAAAAATTAATTATTATTTTCAAAAAGTTTATTGAATTCTCCTAAACCGAAAGTACCGCTAGCCGGACAACGTTGTTGACGATTGTTTTCCAAGAAAATATAATCGCAAGTAACGTCGTTTAAGCTAGTTTCGTCGTTAATTTCTAAATTTTCTAAACAAGCTCCAGTCAAAATAGCATTATCAAAATTAGTAAAAGAAGCTCGAGCGGCACTCATATTCGCACCGATCATATCGCTAGCCTGAAAAACGCTATTTTCAAGATTAGTTCCAGAAAGATTAGTTCCTCTTAAGACAGCCCGGCTCAAGTCAGCTTGATTGAGATCGGCTTGAACCATACTAGCATCCATCAAGTTGGCTGCAACTAAGCTAGCTCCTGCTAAATTAGCCCACATTAAGTTGGCTACACTTAAGTCAGCTTGAGTTAAATCTGCTCCAGACAAGTCTGCTTCTTTAAGTTGCGCGCCAATCAGATCTGCGCCGACTAAATTAGTTCGAGAAAGATTCGCACCTGCCAAATTAATTTTGACTAAACTAGCTTCGCTAAGATCGGGAACTAAATCGGGATTTTTACTCCTCCACTCGTTCCATTTTTTTACACCTTTCTTAAGCATACTTAAGTGGTTTTTGTCTGCCATATTATTATCTCCTATTAGACCAATTATTTCTGGTAGATTATTGAATTACAATCGAGAAATCGATCGTACCATGCAGCTAAATTTAGACTAAAAATGAAACAATAACTATAGAAGTTATTAAAAATTGTCGCAGAAACAGAAAGCCTGCAACAATCTAACTAAACTAAATTAGCATAATTCATAACTAAACAAGCATACCCCCAATTTGATAGCTTTATTTGCAATATTTTAGCCATCTTTGACCAGTCGAGGGAATAGGTGAAATCAATTTTCTCACTTTCTACCCTAGACCTGAAGCAAAATAGTTAAAATTGCTGTAGAAAACGCAAATCGCTGTTGTACAAGCGGCGAATATCGTCAATAGAGTGTAAAACCATCGCAAACCGCTCTACTCCAATACCAGCAGCAAAACCGCTATAAATTTCCGGATCGTAACCGACAGCCTCGAGCACGTTAGGATCGACCATGCCGCAACCCATCACTTCGAGCCATTTACCTTTCCACTCTACATCCACTTCCGCAGAAGGCTCGGTAAAAGGAAAGTAACTAGCGCGAAATACCATCGGCAACTCTTTGCCGAAAATTTGGCGTAAAAATTCTTTAATCGTACCTTTGAGATGAGTAAATTTAAGCCCGCGATCGACTGCTAAAATTTCAATTTGATGGAATACAGCTGAATGAGTTGCATCGACCGTATCTCGGCGATAAACTCGTCCTGGAGCGACAATCCTAATTGGCGGTTGGTGGGATTCCATGTAGCGAATTTGTACCGGGGAGGTTTGAGTACGCAACAGGTTGCCGTTAGGGAGATAAAAAGTATCTTGCATGTCCCTAGCTGGGTGATCTGGGGGTAAATTCAGAGCCTCAAAATTATAATAATCCGTTTCCATTTCCGGCCCTGCTGCCACTGTATAGCCCAAGCCCATAAAAATATCTAAAACTCGATCGATAGTATTATTGAGAGGGTGTATTTTCCCTTGAGGGCGACTTACTCCCGGCATGGTCACGTCGATTGTTTCTGCTGCAATGCGAGCGGCGATCGCGGCTGATTGCAACTCTTGTTTTTGCTTGTCTAAACTATTTTGTAATCTTTCTTTAACCACATTTGCCAGCGCGCCAATTTTTGGTCTTTCTTCGGCAGATAGTTTACCCATACCCCGTAAAATTTGCGAGAGCTGACCTTTTTTACCCAGATAAGCAATTCGCAGTTGTTCTAAACTAGATAAAGTTTCTGCACTGGCGATCGCAGTTTTTGCTTCTTCTTGGAGTTGTTTGAGTTGAGTATCAATTGAAACGGACATATAAAATATCGATCGAAACTTATCAAAAATCTAATCTATTATCCACCAATCACCAACCCCTAACCAATGACAGACGATCGATCTCTCAATTTACTAATTAGTAACGATGATGGTATCTTCGCTTTGGGTTTGCGTACTTTAGCCAATACCATGGCAGCAGCAGGCCATCAAGTAACTGTTGTCTGTCCCAACCGCGAACGCTCTGCAACTGGCCACGGCTTAACTTTACACACTCCAATTCGAGCTGAAATTGTCAATTCGGTTTTCGATCCTCGAGTTACTGCTTGGTCTTGTTCTGGAACTCCGGCTGATTGCGTTAAATTTGCCTTATCTGCGGTTTTAGACGCTCGTCCCGACTTGGTTCTTTCGGGTATCAATCACGGCTCTAATTTGGGCACTGACGTGCTTTATTCTGGGACTGTTTCTGCGGCTATGGAAGGGGCTTTAGAAGGAATTACCAGCATCGCTATTAGTTTGGCTAGTTATACCCCTCGAGAATTTCAACCTGCTGCTGATTTTGCTCGCAGTTTGGTTGCAAAACTGGCTCGAGACCCTTTAACTAAACCTGCGTTGCTCAATATTAACGTGCCTCCAGTCGCAAGCGATCGCATTGTTGGTGTTGCGATCGCCCGTCAGGGTTTGCGTCGCTACATCGAAACTTTTCAAAAACGTTTCGATCCTCGGGGTAAAAGTTATTATTGGTTGGCCGGAGAAGTGATTGAAGATATCAAGCAACCACCAGATCTGCATTTAGGAAGACCGATTCCTACCGATGTTGAAGCAATTGGTGAAAATTATATTACTATCGTTCCCCTACAATACAATCTTACCGATTCGGCTTGTATAGACTATTTATATCAAAATAATTTTTCATTTCCACAAGAGTAATTACTTGCTTAATTTAATAGTTTTGCCAACTAAAACAATCCAATTATCGACCGATTTTTCAATCAAGTCTAAGAGAAAAGATAAATTTTAAAACTACTTCAAGAAAATCGCTCTCAATAAGATAAAAATAATTGTATGATATGATACGTAAATCCTTTACGAGCCAATTAATATTACAATTTATTGCTCCTTGAAGGTGAATATTTGAAATTATTATTATGTCCTATGCCTGAATTTATCGATGAAGATGGGCTGTACGATGCAGAAAGCGTCACTCTAACTGATGAAGATGGGCGATCGCTTCTATGTTATATAGAAAATTCCCTCGAAGAAAGAGAACAAATAACATATTTATTGTTAAGACCTGTAGATTCCCCTGTAACAATTGTTACTTCCGAGCAAAATAACGATCGAGATGATGAGGATATTGCCGAAGTAATAACTATTGAAGAATCAACGGAAATAGATCGAGTTTTTGCCGATGCAAAAGCAGTATTAGCAGAATTAGAATTATCTCTCCACAATACAGCATACACTTTAACCGTTAGTGGCGAATTGCCTCCTTTAGAAGAAGAACAAATTGTTAGCTTAGAACTTGACGATGAAAACTCCCAATTAGAATCGGAAGAATTGCAGTTTTTAGCTAGTTTTTATCACGACAAACAACAATATAAAATTTACACTCCTTTATCTCCTTTACTATTCTTAGCTAGCTGTGACAGTCGAGGTAAATTAAATTTAGTTTCTCCAGAAGATCGACAAATACAGCCTATACTTGAGGAATTGCTGTTTGAAGAATTAGAGTAAGTTAAAATCTTTGAGATTGTTGACAATATGAAATTCATCAAAAATCTAGTAAGCTTTGTTTTTTTTACTGCCTTGCTTTCTGCTACTTTAGGTACTTTAGCTTGGTTTTATGCAATTTCTGCGCCGATATCAAAAGAAGAAGCTGAAGCCAATCAAGAAAACTCGATCGCTTTAACAATTCCTTCGGGAACTCCAGCAGGAGAGATCGGAACTAAATTAGCAAGAAAAGGTTTGATTCGCTCTGCTTATGCTTGGAAAATTTACACTCGCTGGTTGCAATTTAAAGAAAATAAGGCGATCGACTATAAAGCAGGAAACTATCAACTATCAGCAGCAAATTCTTTGCCAGAAATAGCTGCGACAATGCGACAAGGACAAGTAAAGTTAGTCGATTTTACGATTCCTGAAGGCTGGAATATCAAGCAAATGGCTCAATATTTCGAGTCGAGTGATTTTTTCTCGGCCGATGAATTCATTGCCGCAACTAGAAAAATTCCTCAAGATAAGTATCCCTGGTTGCCAAATAATTTACCCCATTTAGAAGGGTTTTTATATCCCGATACTTACAAAATATCTAGCGATCGCAAAACTCCCGAACAGGTAATATATGCTATGCTCGATCGCTTTGAGGCTTTGGCTTTACCAGCTTATCAAGCAAACCAGCAAAAGACTAATTTAAATTTACTCGAATGGGTCACTTTAGCGAGTATAGTCGAGAAAGAATCGGTAATTGGCAAAGAAAGACCGATTATTGCCGGAGTTTTTAGCAAACGCTTGGCAATAGGCATGAGACTGCAAGCCGATCCGACAGTAGAATACGGATTGGGTATCAAACAAACCGCAGATCGACCTTTGACATATGCTGAGGTTGCCAAAGCTTCTCCTTACAATACTTACGTTAATAAAGGTTTACCTCCAACCGCGATCGCCAGCCCGGGTATAGCTAGTTTAAAAGCAACTTTAGAGCCTCAAGATGAGGGATATTTGTATTTTGTGGCTCGCTACGATGGTACTCACGTCTTTAGTAAAACCTATTCTCAACATCTGGCCGCAATGCGCCAAATTCGCCAACAAAGAAGGGCTAATAAGTAGGAGCTGAAGAAAGCAAAACTTTTGTACGAGGAAAAAAAACAGGAGAAATTGTAAAATAATGTAAAGATTATTAAAGTCGAGGATCGATCCATGGTTACGAAGATAAATAAAACAGAAGCGGAATGGCAAGAACAACTAACTCCCGAACAGTTTAGAGTTACCCGTCAAAAAGGCACGGAAAGAGCATTTGCTGGCGAATATTACGACAATAAAGCTGAAGGTGTTTACAAGTGTATTTGTTGCGGCACGGAATTATTTTCTTCAGAAACTAAGTACAATTCTGGTACAGGCTGGCCTAGTTTTTGGCAACCTATTGCTAAAGAAAATATTGCTTTAAAAGATGATTTCAGCATGTTTATGATGCGCCGCACCGAGGTACTTTGTGCTGTTTGTGATGCTCATTTGGGTCATGTTTTTTCAGACGGGCCTCAACCTACCGGAATGCGTTATTGTATGAATTCTGTTGCTCTCGATTTTGTGCCAAAAAAAGATTAAATTAACGGAATTAATTAGACCAATATGAGTCTGCTAGGAAATATCATTTGGTTAGTTTTTGGTGGCTTTATAACCGGCATTGTTTATATTATCGGGGGGATAACTACTTGCACAAGTATTATTGGTATCCCCTTCGGTTGGCAAAGTATTAAGTTAGGCTTTGCCATCTTTGCCCCTTTTGGCAAAGAAATTATCATCACTGAAGACGCTAACAGCACCCTCGTCCAGATTTTAAATCTTATTTGGCTGGTTATTTTTGGCTGGCCTCTCGCCCTGAATCATTTATTTTGGGCGGTAATATTGGGTATTACTATTGTCGGCATTCCTTTTGCTCGCCAACATTTGAAATTAATTACATTATCTCTTTTTCCTTTTGGTAGGGATTTGCGTTAACCTGTTGGAAAAGATTGGAGTTTTGCGATCGTGCCGGATGATTTAATTCCCTTTTTAATTGGAGTTAGCTTATTCATTTTGTACTTAGTTTTCTCGGCTCTAACAGAAATGGGAACTAAGTTTCCTTGGAAAAAATAGTTGCGATCTAAATTAATAGTAACTAACTCGATTGTAAATTTTTATTTCAATGACTTTGCATTCGATCTAAGTCATAATAATAAAAGTAGTAAAAATTATTTAATAGTAAAAAAAATGAGTCAAGAAGAAGATACTTTTTACGATGTGATTAGATTTGGAATCGCTGCAGTTATAATTCCCATAGTTATAGCTTTACTATTCCATTTCACTCCATTGTCCTTTTAAACCTAAAACTTAATCGTTAATTTAAATACTTGACAAACAAACAATTTAATAACTAATTGAGCTGAGCGATCGCCCTCAGCCTTTTTTTTGTAAACGAGTTAAAATTTCAATAATAAATGCCCTTGGTGTGGTCAACCCAAGGGCAAAAGAACCGTGAGAAAATATACTGATGTTATTGTAACAAAAACTAAAGGCATTTTCTACATTTTGCGAATATCTGTAACTAGATCGGATTTATATGGAAACAAGGCAGGTAAAAAACTCAAAGAACTTCAAAAAACTACAAGCCTATTTACGTGGAAAAACGGGTAAGGCGATCGCCGATTATCAAATGATTTCCGAGGGCGATCGGGTGATGGTTTGTCTTTCTGGGGGTAAAGACTCTTACACGATGCTAGATCTCCTATACTCTCTGCAAAGGAGTGCCCCAGTTAAGTTCGATCTTTTCGCGGTCAATCTCGATCAAAAACAGCCTGGCTTTCCTGCCGATGTTTTACCTAGGTATTTAGAGGAATTCGATATTCCTTATCGAATTGTCACTGAAGATACTTACAGTATTGTCACAGATATTATCGCTCCTGGCAAGACAATGTGCGGTTTATGTTCTCGTTTGCGTCGGGGGATTTTATATAGGGTCGCTGGCGAAGAAGGAGCGACTAAAATTGCTTTAGGGCATCATCGCGATGATATTGTTGAGACTTTATTTTTAAATATGTTTCACGGTGGTAGACTTAAAGCGATGCCGCCAAAACTGAAAAGTGACGACGGGAAACACATTGTGATTCGGCCTTTGGCTTATTGTCGGGAACGGGATATTCAACGTTACGCCAATGCTAGAAATTTTCCGATTATTCCTTGCAATCTGTGCGGCTCTCAAGAAAATTTACAAAGAGCACGAATTAAAGAACTTTTAGCTACTTGGGAGCAAGAAGATCCCGGCCGAATAGATAGTTTATTTCGTAGCATTCAAAATGTTTCTCCTTCCCATTTAGCGGATACGGAGTTGTTTGATTTTGCTGGCTTGGATCTTAAAAATTGATGAAAATTTTGAAGTGCGATCGCATTTGATTATTTGTTTAATTGGCAATCAAATTTTCGTCTTCATAAAAACGGTAAAATAAAAAATCGTTTTTAAAATCATGCTCGTCGTAAACGTGATGAATTATTTTTTGCTTGACTAATATTTTTCCTAATTCGATCGCTGTTTCTTTGCTTAATTTTTGGTGTTTTCTGAGCCAGTTCACCCCATCATTGCCGGTAAAACATTGACGCTAAAGTTTAAAATTGAACCAGCGATCTTTAATTTCTACTCCAAAAATTCCCCGCATTTTTTCGACTAATATTTGAAGATCGATTCGTGCAAGTTCTGGTAATTTGTGTTTGATTAGAATGCGATCGCCCTCTTCTTCTAACTTTAGGATATGGAGCAACTAATTAACTACCCATAAATTTTTTTTATTTTAATTGAGCTAATTGTGTGGCGATGAGTCTTGAAAATTTTAAAAACCCGGTTTACACGCCTATTGCAAGCATCCCTTATTGCTACTACTTCCGTCCTGAAAAAGTTCGGGCGTTGTAATCGCGTGTTTCGAGTCCCTATTATCTCAGCACGTTTATGACTGTCAAAGTAAAGATTTTTGGTGTTGCTGATAAGCGGAATGAATTATTAAACTAAAAATAACAATGAAATGCCCAAATTGTAATTCCAATCGACTTTGGAAAAATGATCGCCATCGCGGTAAACAAAGGTACAAATGTAAAAAATGTGGTCGTCAAGAAGATTGAGTTTTACAAACCGCTTGGTTACGAGGGACAAATCAAAGAAAAATGTTTAGAAATGTATGTCAACGGTATGGGTTTTAGAGCTATAGAAAGAGTAACAGGTGTACATCATATTTAATGCAAGAACCTCATCAAATTCTCCAGGATAAAATTAAAGCTTCTTGAGATAAGCGTTTCGGCTAAAGTCAGTGGCATTAAACTTTGGTTTGACAAGTAGTCTTTTGACATTAGTTTGTTTTTATCTGAAGATCTGAGGCTATCAAATCTCAAAAATTTACAATTGCGTTTTTTCAAACTAATTTGGTTTAAGATAATCGGGTTGGCGATCTTGTTACTGTTATGGCAGATTGGGGCGATGCAGTATAGCAAGGTGGTTTTACCTTCTCCCATTGAAACCGGAGCAGCTTTGGCACGTTTGCTGACAACGGGAAAATTATTAAGTGCTATTTTAACTACTAGCTTCCATCTCTTGAGTGCTTTTACTCTAGCAGTTTTAATGGGAGTCATCTTCGGAATTATTGCAGGGATTCAATCTGAGTTTGAAAAAACAATTGCACCAATTATTAGCGCACTTCAAGGTATTCCTCCTATTGCTTGGATTGTTTTAGCATTGCTCTGGTTTGGCAGTGGCAGTGCCACTACGATTTTTACTATTATGGTTGCTACTTTACCTATTATTTTTTTCAGTACAGTAGAGGGAATGAGCAGTTTACCTCGTTCTTTATTAGAAATGGCTCGTCTATTTAGCACACCGACAAGTTTGCTTTTAAAGGATCTCTATTTTCCCCACTTACTTTCTTACCTTTTTCCCTCTTGTGCAGCAGGATTGGGAATAGCTTGGCGGGTAGCGGTAATGTCAGAATTGTTGTCATCAGAAGCAGGAATTGGTGCTGAGTTGAATCTGGCCCGCATCAACCTGGATACCGATGAAGTAATGGCCTGGATTGCGGTTACGATCGCTTTGATTTGGGTCTCACAGTATTTGATTTTACGGCCTTTGCGTCATCTATTGACTCCTTGGCAAAGGATTTAAATAGCCAAAGATATTCACAAAAATAGATTCACAACTCTTAAGACTTTGTTAATTCTAGATCGCATCTCGTACCAATATAAGCACCGTTCGATTCTCGAAGGGATTAGTATCACTTTAGCACCAGGACAAATTCTTTGTTTGAGCGGCCCTTCTGGTTGTGGCAAAACTACACTTTTGAGGATTGCAGCAGGTTTAATTGCACCGAGTCAAGGTGTAGTTAAGAATAAATTTACTTGCACTGGCTACGTTTTTCAAGAACCCCGACTCCTACCTTGGCAAACCACTCAAGAAAATCTGGCTTTTGGACTAAAAGCCAAGGGCGTTGCTAAAAAGGAGCGCGATTGCGCTTCAAAACAGTTAGCCCAACAACTTGGTTTAGAGCAAGCTCTCGATCTTTACCCAGATCGACTTAGTGGCGGTATGCAACAGCGAGTCGCTTTGGGAAGAGCCTTAGCAATTAATCCCGATTTCCTTTTGCTAGATGAACCTTTCAATGGCTTAGATGTAGGCAGAAGAAGAGAATTTCAATTAATGTTGCTACAACTCTTAGGAGAGCGTAACTTAGCAGCTTGTATAGTTTCTCACGATCTAGCTGAAGCTGTGCGCCTAGGCGATCGAATCCTAGTCATGTCGCCTGCTCCCAGTCGTATAGTATATCAGTGGCAATCATTATTGCCTCCTGCGACAAGAGATGAAGTCTATATCTATCGAGAAGTTGCCCAAATTCTTGCCCTGTCTGAAGTTAGCCGGTGCTTTAATTTAAATAACAATTCTTCTCACCCTAACTTTATGAGGTCATAGTGATGCTTGTCAGCAACCGTCGTCGCTTTCTACAATTCTTGACAGCTACCACAGGGTTAACTTTAAGCTCTCATTTATGGGGCTGTAATCAGCCAAATTTTTCTCAATCTCAAAGTCAAAAATTAGCCCAATTGACGATTGGGGGTTCTCCTATTGTCATCAGTGTGCTGCTAGCATATTTATCCGAACAACCTCAAATTCAAGCCTTAGCAGAAGAAGTTGATTTTCGACTTTGGAAAACTCACGATCGACTTCGCGCTGATGTAGTTGCTGCTCAGTTACAGATATCGGCAACACCCACTTCTCTAGCAGCCAATCTCTATCAGCGCGGTGTTCCCATTAAATTACTTAACGTTTTAGTTTGGGGGGTATTAAATCTCTGGAGTCGGGATCGAAGCATTAGCAGTTGGGAGGATTTGAGAGATAAAAAAGTCTTGATTCCTTTTCGAGGCGGATTACCAGCTCAGTTATTCTTCTACCTTGCTAGTGAAAATGGCTTAGATCCAAAGCAGGAGCTAGAGATTCAATATACAACTGACTTTGTTCAAGCAATTCAGTTATTGCTAGCTCAACGGGGAGATGCGGCTCTTCTTTCAGAACCAGCAGGCACTGCAGCAGAGATTCAAGGCGAAAATCAAGGCATACCGATTCGATTAGTGCTTAATCTTCAACAGGAATGGGGCAAGGCCACAAAAAAAGAACCTCGCATTCCCCAAGCCGGAACTCTAGCTTTAACATCTCTAATTGAGGATTATCCAGAGCTAATTCAATTGGTACAAGCAGGACTGAAAAATGCAACCACTTGGACAAGAGAAAACCCTTCATTAGCAGCCCAACTCGGAAGTAAATATCTTGGATTAAAACCAGAAATAATCGAACGCTCTTTGGCAAGAACTCCATTGGCAATGGTTACGGGGGTTGAAGCGAGAGCAGATTTAGAAATCTGGTTCTCTCGTCTGATGCAAAAAAATCCTAAATTCTTGGGCAGTCAATTGCCCAATGCTGGATTTTATTATGGCTAGAAAAAAGATGTCTCTTTATCGATTTCCGGGATCTGTTGCTGAGTCAGAGTTAAATGACTATGAATGCAAATTTGTTATTAAATAGTATTAATTTTGTACGGTGCGAAACTCCCATATTTTTCTCAAATTTTGCCATAAGGTTGAGGGTTTCAAATCCAAATAGAGCAGGCTTTTCAAGCTTACTTGGCAAGCTCTAATTATTTTTTGCTTCTAATTTTTCTAAACGACTTTTGAGATCTTGATTTTCTTGTTCGATCGCATCTAATTTTTCGCGTAACTGTTTAATTTCGCGATCGGATCCGAGATTTTTGCGAACTTTAGCAATTTGTTCGTCTGCTCTGCGCTTTACTCTACCGTCTGGGGTACTATCAGCTAGAGTTTGAAGAATGTTAATTGCTTTCGGGGTTTCCATTTGACCGAGTGCGGATACTGTAGCGACTTGTGTCAAGAAGAAAGTTTCGTTTGCAATATTTTGTAACGTATCCAAGATCGATTCGAGTTTTTCGGGAGTTTGGCCGGTGGAAACAGTTCCTAAAGCGCGAATAGCGGCTAGACGAAGGGGTTGAGGCGTGCCGAGCTTAGTATATTCTAAAATTAAATCGGCTGCTTCTGGGGAGCTTTTGAGGTTACTTAAACCGCCGATCGCACCGGATCTGACTACTTCATTCCATCCCGATCTTGCTTCAAGAACTTTTTGCAATAATGCGATCGCATCTGTTTGTTTCTCTTTGAGGTTACCAGAGACGATCGCCCCTAAAGATCTGGCTGCACTTGCTTCGACATAGTAACTAGCATCGCCTTTTGCGAGCAGATTTTTAATCCCTTGATAGCTATCATCGTTTTTAATATTACTCAAACTAGATACTATTGCGCGACGCAATCGAGGGTTTTCGTCGGACAAACCGGCAATTAAAGCTGTTGCTGCTTGGTTTAATTTTATCTTGCCTAATTGTTTTGCAACTTCGACTCTTACGCCCCAAAAATGTTCTTTTGTCAAGCTTTCTTGAAGAGTATTAATAATATCTATGCCGCCTTTTTTAGCTAAAGCAATTGCTGCGTAAATCCGAGAAATCGGATCTGGGTCGTGTTTTAATTGTGCTTTTAATTCTGGGGTTGGATACTCTAAAGTTACAGTTTTTAAAAACTTATTGCCGACATCGAAGCTAATAAAATCTGGTTTTTGCTCTAAAGGAAAATAGAAGCTTTGTTGTTTTTGATGAATTCTAAAAGTATGAGTTTGCAATCTCACTCCATCTTCGATATAGCCAAAGGCGATCGGAATTTTGAGATCGAATAGTTCTTTTTTGTCTTGAGTTTGAGTAATTGTAAGATTAGCCAGATTGCTATCGCTATCCCAACTATAAGCTATTTTATATTCCGGGTGACCGCCTCTAAATACGTATTGGTCGAAAAGATTTTGTAAATTGTATCCAGTTGCTTTATCGATCGCCCGAATTAAATCGACGGTTTCGACAGTTTTGTGGGCATTATCGTTAACAAAAATCCCGATCGCTTTATCGAATAATTCATCGCCTAAAATACCGCGAATCATGTGATAGACACAAGCACCTTTTTCGTAGAGATGGCGATCGTAAAGTTCGATCGCTTCTCGGTAGATATTAGTCACGATCGGACGACGATAGCGAGAAGTATCTTCTTCTAAATAAGCTCGAGCTTCGTTTAAGAGATAATATGCGCCATCATCAGCCCCGTATTCGGATTCGATCCATAATACTTCAGCATAAGATGCCATTCCTTCCTTGATCCAAGCATGAGACCAGTGTTTAATAACTACTAGGTCGCCAAACCATTGATGGGCTAATTCGTGAAGGACGAGAGTTTCGGCACGTAGATTGTCTATTTTAGCGCGCTCGTCCAACAAACAGCGATCGGTGAGTAAGGTAGTCGATGTATTTTCCATCCCTCCAAAAATAAAATCGGCCACGCAAACTTGCGCGTATTTAGGATAGGGATAGGAATAAGCATATTTTTTGCTGAGAAACTCCATCATTTGCGGAGTTTTTCCCATGCTGCGTTTTCCGTCTGCTTCTTTACCTTTTTCGACGTAGTAAAGAATGGGAATATTGTTCCAAGCATCTTTAATTTCGGCAAATTCTCCGACTGCTAAAGTCATTAAATAAGTGGGATGGACTTGCTCTTGAAACCAGTGATATATTTTATCGTCTGCTATTTCTGTAACTGCGATTAAACTTCCGTTAGAAATAGCGGTATATTGTTTGGGAACTCTTACTTTTATTTCTGAAGTGGCTAATTGTCCGGGATAATCGAAGCAAGGAAACCAAAAGCGGGAGTCTTCATCTTCTCCTTGAGTCCAAACTTGAGTTGGTTTGTCGGGATAATGTTCGTCTGGAGCGATAAAATATAAACCCCGTTGCGGATTTTTAACATTGTAGGCGATCGCAATTTTGATTTCTGCTTCTGTGGTGGGTTGAAGCAAATTTATTTTTAATTCTCGATCGTCGTAATCGAAGGCCTGACTGGTATTATCAATTAAAACCGATGTTATATTTAAATCGACTGCATCGAGGGTCAATCGTTCAATTCCCGATCTAATTGGCTTGATGGTAATGGTGCAAGTTCCTTGAAAGCTTCGCTCGGGAATATCCAAGACTAGATCTAGACTAATATTTTTTACTGCTCCGGGGCGATCGGGATTGTATTGAGGTTTTGCACCTGGTAGTTGAAAGGATTTACGTTTACTGTTATCTTCTACATCAAAATATTTGCTCATTTTAATCCTCGATCTAACACCCTCAATACTTACAGCTTCATATATCATGATAAATATTTATTTGCATTAGGATCTGCTTTTAAAGATTTTAGTACCTGTTTGATTTCTTGGGTGCGATCTTTTTTGACGATTAAAGTAGCGTTGCGATCGCGCACGATAACCACATCTTCTAGGCCAATGGTAACGATTATTTCATCTTCGTCGCTGGAATAAACGATCGCTCCTTTGGTATCTTTACAAACGTGATTTGCTAATTCTAGGTTAGTTTGTTTTTCTTTTTGCAACCTTTCTAAAGCATTCCAGTCTCCTAAGTCA
>JASJCW010000144.1 GCA_030065265.1 Prochloraceae cyanobacterium | reverse complement strand
AAACACCCCTCTTCCTTGTTCCCAAACCCATTTTACTCGCTCCGATTTCGGCAATAATAAACGATAGATAACTTGAAAAGGTTGATGATTTTTCAGAGCTTTTTGTACTTCACGCCAAACATCATTGCGATCTTCTGGATGAATTAATTGCCCGTATTTAATATTTTGTTTGCTTGTCAAATCTTGAGGATTGTAACCGGTTAAAGAACGACATCCTTGAGAAACAAAAACCATTTTCCAGTTGCGATCGTTTGCCGAACGATAAGCCATTCCCGGTAAATTGCTCATTAAAGTAGCAAGAGTTCTTTGGCTTTCGGCTAAAGTTGCCGTTCGTCGTGCGACAATTTTTTCTAAATTGCGATTTTGTTCTCTTAATTTTGCTCGAGCTTCTTTTATTTCTAAAGTTTCTTTACGCAAGGTTAATTGAGTTTCGATCCGAGCTAGAAGTTCTTCTTTAACAATTGGTTTACTTAAATAATCGTTAGCACCTAATTTTAGCCCAATTACTCGATCTTCAAGACAATTTTTAGCTGTTAATAAAATTATTGGTAACTCATCTACTTTTAATTTCTGGCGAATTTTTTGAGTGACTTCATAACCAGTCATTTTCGGCATCATCACATCTAGTAGGATTAAATCTGGCTGAAAACCAGATTCGAGTAAATCTATGACTTCTATTCCAGAACTAGCTTGAGTAACTTGATATTGACACAAACAGAGATAATTATTGAGAACACGCAAATTAATTGCATCGTCATCTACTATTAAAATTTGCCACTGTTTATTGTCAGAATTATTTGGCAAACAGGTAGGGTCGGTTTGAATTGACAAATACTGATTATTGTTATTATTTTTTTCCCTACTGATTTGATTTTCTGCAGCAGAAGCAAGAAAAAGATTGTTCGATCGCTTAGTAGGTACAATCGCATTTAATTTAGTCGCTTTTTCTGGAGCGAGCGGCAGCTCGAAAGTAAATTTAGATCCTACTTTTGGAGTAGATTTAACGCTAATTTTGCCGCCGTGTAATTCGATTAACTTTTTCGTAACTGCTAAGCCTAAACCAGTTCCCCCATAAACTCGAGCTGTCGAACCATCAGCTTGTTCAAAAGATTCAAAAATTCTGGCTAATTTATCTGGTTCTATTCCTATTCCCGTATCTTGCACCGAAATTGCTAAATAATCGGTTTGAGGAACTAATTTTGCTGAAACTTCCACCGTACCGCGATCGGTGAATTTAATCGCATTTCCCACTAAATTATAGAGAATTTGTTGTAGTCGGTTTTCATCAGCTAAAACTGGGGGTAAATCAACAGAAATATTATTTTTTAGTTCCAAATTTTTATTACCAATTAAAAGGCGACTGACAGTTAAAACTACTTCTGTTATTTCTCTGAGTCTGACAGTTCGCAGTTGCAGTTTAATATCTTTGTGTTTGAGTTGAGAAAAATCGAGAATGTCATTAACCAAGGTTGACAAGCGTTTTCCGCTAGCTGCGATCGCTCCTAAATTAGATCTCGTTTGAGCTGGAAGCGTTCCAGTAGCTCCATCTATTAAAGACTCTGCAATACCGATAATGCCATTGAGGGGAGTTCTTAGTTCGTGGGATGTATTCGCTAAAAATTCATCTTTGAGTCGATCTAAACGTTGTAAAGAAGTGTTTAAACGTTGCGTTTCAGCATTTTTTATTTCTAGGGTAGTAAAAGACTCTCGCAATTGAGTTACCATTTGATTGAATGAATTTGCCAGTTGTTCGAGTTCCTTTGCGCCCTTGACCTCCACTCTTTGTTGCCATTCCCCAGCACAGATAGACTTAGCGGCTGCATTTAAACCTAAAATTGGCTTTGTAATCCATCTTCCGAAAAGAATGGCGACGATCGCAGAGACGACTAAAGCTGCTGCACACAAAGCGATCGTATTGCGATTATTGGCGTTAATGCTCTCCATAAAGTCCGATTCTGGGAGAATCAAAACAATCACCCAGTCTAGACCCCACTCATCTTGATATGGGGATACTTCTACAAATTGTCGTTGCCCTTTGTAGTCAAATTCGAGTTGATAGGCGCGATCGATATTATCGTAGTTGCTGAAGTGTTGTTTTAAATACTCTGCCGTTGCGCGAACTAGCGGATCGCTGCTATTTAAGACGTTAAGACGTTGGCGTTTTTCTTGCCCGGGATGGGCATTGATAAATGGAGATTGAGCAGTCGAAGTTCCAACAATTAATCCATCGCGTTCGACAATAAAAGCTTTTCCGGTTTTACCAATTTTTAAACTACTTAGAAATTCAACTATACGCTGCCTGTTAAGATCGACAGCTAATATTCCTTGGAAAGTATTGTTCTCATCGTAGTAAGGAGTACAAAGAGTAATCATTAGGATTGGAGGACTAACTCCAATGTAAAAATCAGTCCATTGCGTTTTACCGCTTTCGGCACAAGGAGTGTACCAGGGTCGCGTTCTCGGTTCGTAATTCTCTGATATTTTTAAAAGTTTGCCGCGATCGCCTCCCTTATCTATGGAATAGGTTTTCATCGTCTTGGTAAAGTCAGTTACTTGATAGGTAAGGCTTCCATCATAAAGACGTTGCAAGCCTACGTATTCTCCCGTAGTGTCGGCAAACGTAATGTAACTTACTGACTCGAACAACTCGATCTGTTTCCATAAGTGCCTTTCCCATTTGGCAAAATCTCGTTCGTTCAACAGACCGATACTCAAAGCATTGGCATTAACCTGATTAATTAAGTAAGGAATAGCTAAGTGAGTATCGAGATGTTCGACAATGCGCTCGTTTATTTCATTACGCAACTGGCTGACAACATTATTAATCGCCTTTTCTCCGTTTCTATAAGAAAAATAACCTACTAACCCGACTACAGCACAAATTTGCAAGACAAAAGGCACGATTAAGATCGATCGCAAGCTAGGTTTGCGAGGTTTTTTGGCAACTTTTCTTAAAACAGATTGTATGAACATTGGAGTGCTCGGATCTTAGTCTTAGCTGATGTCCTGTTTATTTGTTATCGGTCTTTTCTTACTTTGGGTTGATTGACTCACCTAAATAGATCTTCTGAATTAGTTCTTATGTTTTATTCAAAAATCAATTTTTTTAACAATTATTCATAAAAATAATTGTGCTTGTTTGTGGACTTTTTCTTGACCTTGTCCAGCTCTATAGTTTAGATGTTTTTTGATTATTCTCAGAAATTTAGATCGTTAAATCCTTAATAAAACCTAAAATCAAACCATTTTTTTGTTTTTTTTAATACCTTAACTTTTCTGAATTTTATTCCTTAACTAATCGGGATTTTTTCTACTAAAAATATCCTCTATCTTGATAGTGAAAGAAGTGTTATTGAACCAAAAACTAATACTAAGTTGCTCAGAGATGTTGCAAGGGAGCAGAGCAAACAAAATTACATCGATGAGACGGGGCTTGGTATCAATGCATAATTGCCAACACTATTATAAAGGTCGAGAAATTACCATGATTTTAAATAAGAAAATAATTCCCAGTTTAGTAGCAATAATTTCAATTGCTGGCATTTCAGCTTGCAGCATTCAAAATGTACCTGCAACATATACCCTCAATACTAAAAATAGTCGCTTAGAAGTAGTTAAAAAACGCGGCAAACTAATCTGCGGTGTCAGCGGTAAAAATATAGGTTTTAGCTACATTAATTCTAAGGGAGAATATAAAGGTTTCGATGTAGATATTTGTCGGGCTGTGGCTACGGCAATATTTAACGATCGCAAAAAAGTAGAGTTTCGCAACGTTAGCACTCAAGAGAGGTTCAACGCGCTAGCTTCTGGAGAAATCGATCTGCTGGCCAGCACTACGACTTGGACTTTAAGCAGAGATGCAGATATGAAAGTATCCTTTGCGCCGATTTCATTTTATGATGGGCAAGGTTTAATGGCGAGAAGAGATTTAGGGATCGATCGCCTCGAAGATCTTGAAGATAAAACAATTTGCGTCTTATTTGGCACTACTTCTTTACTTAATTTAAGCGATCGCCTCCGAGAAAAAGGTATTAATTACATTCAACTGGCGATCGGCGATGTGAATAGGTTATATCAAGCCTATCAAGAAGGTAGATGCGAGGCTATCTCCATCGATAAATCTCAATTAGTCGCTCGTCGCCAACGATTTATCGAACCTCAAAATCATATCATTTTCAAAGATACTTTATCAAAAGAACCATTAGCACCAGCAGTTATTGATGGGGATACTGTTTGGTTTGACGTAGTTAGATGGAGCATATTCACTCTCATTCAAGCCGAGGAATTTGGCATTACTTCATCTAATATCGATCGCTTTACAACCACGGCAGATCCGGCTATTATGCGTTTTTTAGGTAAATCCAACTCTTTAGGTAAAAATCTCGGTTTAACTAATGATTTTGCTCCGAGGATAGTCAAACAGGTTGGTAATTACGGCGAAATCTACGATCGCAATATCGCACCATTGGGCTTAGATCGGGGCGTAAACGAACTTTGGACAAACGGCGGACTGATGTATTCTCCTCCTTTTAGATAATACCAATTCTGGTTAGATTTGCTAGATGAGAAGCAATAGATTCGGAAAATCGATCTCTAAGATTATTTTCGGGAATTGGTATAACTTGTTTGATATTTGATTTTTTTTGCACCTTAACTTTTCTGAATTTTATTCCTTAACTAATCGGGATTTTTTCTACTGGAAATATCCTTTATCTTAATAGTCAAAGAAAAGCTACAGAGCAATTAATTAAATTCACGATCGCGAATCTAATTGAAGATCGAGCAGTAGCATTTTTTTTCCTTGTTAACTCACTGCGGAAGGAATAAAAAGGGAATATTTTCAAATGTAAATACTTACTACTTACTTTTTTTCTTTAGTTTTAACCGTTTTGCTTTGATTGCATTACTACAATTCTTATTTCTTTGTCTACATTTAGGGTGAATTTATATCTTCCTCTAAAGGCGATTGCTTGTTTATTTGCAAGATACGATTTATTTCAAAACAAACAATGCTATCTAGATTTTGAGGAGCTATAAAATGAGTATTTATATGCTAAAGTCTGGTTTGAGTATTGGTTTTGCTGTTGCTGCTCCTATCGGTGTTATCGGGGTACTTTGCATAAATCGTTCTTTGCTACAAGGGACATTAATCGGCTTTATCAGTGGCTTAGGAGCGGCTTCGGCCCATTCACTATATAGTTTTATAGCGGGTTTAGGGCTAGAATGTTTGTCAGAATTTTTAGCAGGTAAATATTTTTTATTAGAGATATTTGGTGCTTTGTTTCTTTGTTATTTTGGTACTAAAGTTTTTTTAAAAAAGCCTCCGAAGAAAGATATTAATATTCAAAAAATTAGTCTTAAAACAGCATATTTATCTACTTTTTTAGCCGCGCTTACCAATCCTCAGACGATTTTTTCTTTTTTAGCTATGTTTTCTACTTCTGAAGCGATCGCAATTCAAAATTCTTTTTCAGTAGCTACTACGATCGTCGGAGTATTCCTCGGATCGGCTCTTTGGTGGTTATTTTTGACGACCTTAGTCGGCTCAATTTCTAGATGGATTACTCCGAAAAGAATCAGAATTATTAACTATATTTCTGGAGTAATTATTATTAGTTTTGGGCTAAAAATTTTATTATAATCTATCTAAAAAAAAGAATTTCATAAAAACCCTAACCTTTAGTTCAATCGGTAGATGAATCGCAAATCGTTCTAAAATCGCTTTTTAAACCTTATTACAGCAATATCGATCCGTAGCATTATTTTAGGGAATTGGTATTAGTTTACTCTGGTTTTTTCTTCAAGTTTTGCAAATCTGCTAGAATTCGCAATTGGTGGCAAATCCTCCGCTTCTGCTACATGACGAATATAACGAGAACGAGAAATATTAAACTAGCAAAACAATTCTTTCAACAATTCATCTCGACTGCAATTAAAATGTCGAGCAAGATCGTGCAAAATACTGTTTAGAGTTCCCACCTAAACAAATCGACTTAACATTAAAAAAGCCAAGAGAAACAGAACAGTTAAAAAGATTAAAAATTCATTTTTTATGATTATTTTAGCGATAACAGTTTTGAATTTCATGATTGCGATCGCAACATATTTAATAGATGATGCGACTATTAAATATCAAAATCGAAGAGGTAAAACTATTGATATGATAGGGTTGTCAAGGTGAGTCGTAAACCTAAACTGAAATTCGATCGCGGTACGTTAATTTTGCATCCACCACCGCGCAGTAAGACTTGGATAGAGTATGCAACTTGGGACGATCGGATCGAAAAATTTCGCATTCAAGCGATACATTATCGCCCGCTGGTGGAAACATTGCAAGCTGAGAAGGTCAATTTTGTTGACGAAGCAAAAGAATTTACAGCATTACAACTAAATCCTAATCTAGTTAAAGAACCCTATCCCCATCAAAAAGAAGCATTATTAGCCTGGAAAAAAGCCAATCGAATGGGAGTAGTAGTATTACCGACAGCAGCAGGTAAAACTTATTTGGCACAATTAGCGATGGAAGCTACCCCCCGTAGCACTTTAATTGTCGTACCGACATTAGATCTGATGCATCAATGGTACGCGCAAATCGAAGCAGCTTTTACAGGTCTAGAAATAGGTTTATTAGGGGGAGGATCGCGCGATCGCACTCCGATACTGATTGCTACTTATAATAGTGCCGCAATTCACGCAGAAAACCTGGGCAACAAATACGGATTACTCATTTTTGACGAATGTCACCATTTACCGACGGATTTTTTCCGCGTTATCGCCGAATATGCGATCGCTCCTTATCGATTGGGTTTAACTGCTACAGTAGAACGCAGCGATGGCAATCATAAGGAATTAGATACTTTAATCGGTAATGTAGTTTACCATAAAACTCCCGAACAATTATCGGGCAATACTTTAGCAGATCGCAAAGTAGTGCAAATTATGGTTAAATTATCCGCCGAAGAAAGGGAAAAATACGATCGCGCGATCGAACTGCGGAATAGTTTTTTAAAGCGATCGAAGATCTCTTTAGGTAGTTTAAAAGGTTGGCAATTATTCGTCCAAGCTAGTGCTAGATCTGAAGCCGGCCGTCGTGCTATGCTAGCCCACCGTCAAGCTAAAGATATCGCCAACGGTACGGGTGCTAAATTGAGGGTTTTAAACGAATTAATTAGCAAACATTACCCCGAACCAATTTTAATTTTTACTAACGATAATGCTACTGTTTATCGCATTTCTCAAGATTTTTTGATTCCTGCTATTACCCATCAAACTCCAGTCAAAGAAAGACATTCGATCTTAACTAAATTTAAAGTTGGCGATTATAAAGCGATCGTCGCTTCTCATGTACTTAACGAAGGTGTTGACGTGCCCGATGCCAAGATTGCTATTATTTTATCTGGGACTGGATCGACTCGAGAATACGTACAAAGATTGGGTCGAGTTTTACGCAAAGGAAATCAAAAAAATAAATTAGCATTTTTATATGAAGTAGTGACAGAAAACACCTCTGAAGAAAGAACTTCTCAACGCAGAAAAGGTCTAGAACTAGATAAAAAACAACCCGAGCAATTAGAATTAATTTCTTATCAAAACGATTTAACTCGCAACAAAACTTCTAAAGCTGCTGAAAAGCCGGGTCAATGGAAAAATGACAAACATCAACCACCAGATAAATATTAGTTATTTGCAATTGGGATCGAGGGTAAATACTGAGTTATATTAGAAACTGATTCTAAATACCTAGTGATGCGATCGCGATCGCGTCAGTGAAATTGCGGTAGTGATATCCTTTAAGAGTATATTAATTTGACTTATTTCACAATTGACTTCTTAAAAACTATTTCTCATCACTAAATGACTTAATACTTAATATAATCTTATGCTAAACCAAAAATCTACGGTTGAAAACCTCAATCTTTATAATTATAAAATAGATACATCTAGCTCAATTAATAGTTTGAATAAGTGCTTTAAAGGGCAACCAACATTACCTGGAGTTCTTTTATTTAAAGAAGAAAAGTTTTTAGGAGTAATAACTCAAAAAAGCTTTTGGCAGTACATGAGCCGTCCTTATAGCGTTGAATTAAGCACTAAACGTAAAATAAATAACTTATTAGATTTTTTTGAAATCAATCATCAAATTATTTCTAAAAATGTCTCTGTTATCGAAGCAGCAGAAAGCTCTTTAAAAAGAGAACCTCATCTAATAGATCGACCTTTTGTCGTTAAAATTGCTCCGGGAGAATACAGGTTATTAGATATCCATCAATTACTACTTGGTTATTCTCAGATTTATCGATTAACCACTCAGTTACTCGAAGAATCTAACCAAAAATTAGCAGAAACCAATCAGAAATTGCAAAAAACTCTGAGAATGGATCGGCTTACTGAACTTGGAAATGAAATGTCATTTGCAGAGTGTTTCGATCGCGAATGGCAAGAAGCAGTAAAACAAGAAAGTTGGCTCTCTTTAATTAGATTCGATCTAGACTTGTTTCAAGAAGATCGAAATAGCTACAGTCAGCTAGCTATTAATGGATGTTTGCGTAAAATTGGCTCGACAATCCTACCATTATTAAACGAACAAAAAGATACGGCTATTCATTATGGTGAAGGCAGATTTTCAATAATTATGCCCGATACTAATACTATTGATGCCACTCGAGTTAGCGATCGCGTTGCTGAAGAAATCCAAAAATTACAAATAACCAACGATCGCACTCAAAAAACTAAAAATCTTAGTTTAAATTTGGGAATTGCTAGTATCAAACCAAGGCAAAAAGATAATGCAGAACAATTATTAATGGCAGCAGAAGAATGTATCGAAAAAGCTAAAATAATTGGCAAAAATTGTAAAATAATTAAGGATATATCCTACAGCGAATTAAAAACAGAATCGGAATTGTCTTTTCAAAGGACTAAAGATTTAAAAGAAAGAGCAAACATTCTGTCTTCAATTGTTTCTTTAGACAGAGAAAGAAGCAAAAAAAGTTCTAAACTTGCACAACAAAATATAAATTGGGAAACTTTTGAGACTGGCTGATAATTTTATTTTCTCGGTCTAACTAATTATTTTTGCAACCAGCTAAAGTCTCAAAAAATATTAGTAGATAATACCAATTTGCAAAAGTAGTGAGAGAGTTAGTAAGATGTTAAAAAATATAAATAAATTCAATGTCAGGGGTAACTAAAATCGAGATTGCCGAGTCAGTAGAAGAGTTAAAATTACTGATGAAGCAACAAAAAACAGCGTTAGGATTTGCTAAAGTACAAACACTTTATCTTCTCAAAATTAACGCGATCGAAAACATTAATCATTTAGCTATCATTATCGGTCGAGGAGAGTCAACAATTCATCGTTGGTTACAATTATATCGACAAGGTGGATTAAAACTTCTTTTAGAAGTTCCACCAAAGACAGGTCGTCCAAAAAAGTTGGATGTAGAGACAGTCGCACTAATCCAAAAAGAATTAAAAGATCCAGAAGGTTTTAATAGCTATCAAGAGATAAAAACTTGGTTGATATGTTGTTGCGATCGAGATATAGACTATACAACAATATATCGAGTTGTTAGATACGAACTTTTAGGTAAACTTAAAGTACCACGACCATTCCATGAAAAGCAAGAACCAGGAGTAATTGAAGTATTTAAAAATTATCTTCCAACTCTCATTAAAGGAATTATTCATGAATTTAGGTCAAGACTTAATCAGATTAAACGAATATGTTATTGGTGTCAAGACGAAAGTAGATTGGGATTTAGGACATTTTCAGGGAAAAAGATTACGCTAAAAGGAGTCAAACCTAAACAACTATTGCAGTGGCATTATAATTACTATTATATTTATGGGTTGGTTGAACCGATTGGAGGAAGAAGTTTTTTTTATGAATTTTCTCATTTAAATAGTGAATGTTTCGAGAAGTATTTAAATGAATTTTCCAAATCTTATCCAAATCAACTCCACATTATTCAATTGGATAATGCTTCTTTTCATACTACTACTAAAATCAAGATACCAGACAATATTATTTTATTATTCCAACCAGCATATTCTCCAGAATTAAATCCGATCGAAAGAGTATGGGAATACATTAAATATTATTTACAATCAAAGCTATTTACTGACCTCGAAGAATTAAGAAATCAAACAGCTAACTTTCTTAATTCTTTATCAAATAAACTAATTCAATCTTTAACAAGTTATCAATATATTATTGATGCTCTATCAATCTAGTCATTTTTGCAAATTGGTATTACTATTGGAGTTGAGTTTACGCTTCAAAAATAAATTTTTTTGTTTTCTATCGATCGAACAACAGCAATGAAAATTATTTGTGCGACCAGCTAGTATTTGCTGAGTGAATAAAGTATAATAATATGTTTGAATTAGTTTAAAACTGATAAAAGAATGCCAAAACAAAAAGTACAAATCTTATTGAATAAAGGTGTCACCAAGTTAGGAAAGAGAGGAGACTTGGTAGAAGTTGCTCCAGGTTACGCGCGCAACTTTTTAATTCCCCAAGGAATTGCCACTGTAGCGACTCCGGGCATAATTAGACAAGTAGAACAAAGACGAGCAAAAGAGCAAGAACAAATCTTAGCGATCAGACAAGAAGCAGAATCTCGCAAAACCGCGCTCCAAACTGTAGGCCGTTTTACAATTCGCAAACAAGTTGGAGAAAAAGATGCAATTTTTGGTACGGTTACCACCCAAGAAGTAGCAGATTTGGTAAAAGCTAATGCAGGTTTGGATATAGACAAAAGAGGGATTACTTTACCCGAAATTAGTAAAACTGGATTTTATCAAGCAGAAATTAAACTCCATCCAGAAGTTAGCGCGACAATCGAAATTCAAGTCGCACCTTTGTAGAAATAGTTTATTTTTATTTCTCTATTTTGAGGGAGCTATTCCACAAAATAAAACAGACAATTCAAGAGCCAACAACTCGAGACATTGTCTGTTTGATTAGATTGAGGATAGATCTATAGGGTACTCGAATCGAGACTCTTGGCTTCTCCTGGTGTGAGGGGTAAATGTAAACCGCACTCTTCCTTAAGACCTTTAAAGCGAGTATCTCTTTCATCATCATCGTCAGGAGTAAGAGGACGACTCGAATGCCAATCTCCCACGGTAACGTATCCTTTATCAAATAGAGGATGATAGGGTAAGTCGTAAGTTTGAAGGTATTTATATACTTCTTTAGAACTCCAATTAAGAATTGGTAGAACTTTATACTGCTCTCCCTGCTTGCTAATTACTTGTAAATTTTTACGGTAGTTAGTTTGATTTTTACGCAACCCAGCTAACCAAACTTTAGCACCTAATTCCTTTAATGCTCTTTGCATTGGTTCGACTTTGCGGATCCGATCGTATTTATTAAAAGATTCGACATCATTCTGCTCCCAAAGTTTGCCATATAAAGCTTCCATTCGTGCCGGACTGATGGGAGATTGATATACTTTTAGATTCAGTTCCAGTCTTTGGGTTAATTCGTCTGCAAAGATATAAGTTTCTGCGGGTAAATAACCAGTATCGATCCAAACAACTGGAATATCGGGGATTATACGAGTTACCAGATGTAGCATCACAGCAGATTGAATCCCAAAGCTGGTACTCATGACTAAACCGTCTGCTAGATTGGCGGCCGTCCATTCGACTATTTCTGTAGCTTTGGCATCTGCTAACCGATCGTTTACTACTTCTAGATCCATTGCAATTGACTTCGTCGAGCGATCGCTTAAATCTGGATTCAGTTGTAGCATTATGAACTTGTTCCTTTTACTTTAATTTTTTTGTTTTACAAGAAATGATTTGACAGAATCTGCTCTTGTGAGATCTGTAAATGCTTAGCTAGTTTATTTTTAATTACTATATTTAACCATATTTAAGCTAGGTTTATTATTCGGCCATCACTACCTCTAGTTAATAAATGATGACATAATGGTTTGCTGGTATTCTAAATTCAGATTCTATAGTATCTCGATTTTTTTGTAAAGTAGATTTTATTCGATCGTTTTTAGGTTTTCTGAGGCGATCGCATTCACATTTCTTTATACATTTAGCTTCATTTTTTAGTTTTTAAGCTTAAATAATATAATCTTAAAGACTAACAATGATTTTTTTTAAAATTATTTATATATCAACTGAATTAGGAGCAGTCATTTAAATTTTAATTTTATAAAACTACAGTTTGTTTGATTTCTTGTTTGCTCATTAAAATTGTTGAAATTGTCGAATTTCCTAATTTTTTAGCAGACCGTAATAATTGCACTGTTTTGGTGGAGAATTGATAATACTTAAGTACGGTATTATCGCCTAACATAATTAAGTCACCAACTTGAAGTTGATGAGATAATAAGCGTTTTTTATTAATTACAATGCCATTCGTACTTCTTTTACCTTGAAGGTTACCGTCATAAATCCAAAAAGTACAATTTCTATTTCCCTTTTGCTGTTTGATAATTGTGGCATGAGTGCGAGATACTTGGCGATCGAAAATAACTATGGAATTTTTCGTGGAGCGACCCAAAGAATACATTTTTTGATTTAGAGTAATAATTCTTTGTCCTTTTCGATCTTCGATTGCTAAAATATGCTCGAATTGTTTGTCAGATCCGTTCATTGCTCTTTTTTTCCTCCATGCAAAATTCAACCAGACTTACTTATATCTTGACCTATAAATATCAAAAAAAACTCGTTTACGCCACAAAATCAGCAGATAGAAGGAAAAAGTAGTAAATTTCACTGATAAGATTTACTACTTTTGCGATGAAGATTGCAAGTTAGTGTTCAGTCTTTGATACTTAAGACTTATTTCAATTGATAAATATTTATAACAAAATTTGCAAATCTGCGATTAATTGTGGTGCTTGTCGAAGACCCTCAATTTTTTTAATAGGCTGTCCGTTCTTGAATAAAACTAAAGTAGGTAAAGCTTCAATTTGATATTGAGAAGCTATTTGAGGGTATTTTTCGGTGTCAATTTTAACCACTTGGATATAATCTTTCATTTTTGCTCCTACCTCCTCTAAAATCGGACTCATCAACTGACAAGGGCCGCACCAATTAGCGTAAAAATCGACTAAGACAGGGCGATCGGAATTAGCCAAAAGTTCTGCAAAACTAGAAAAATTTTTTTTAACAGCCATAGAAATAGTTCATTAGTTATCTCTATTAGTTTAGCGATCGCTCGCCAGAATTTTTTGTTAGCGCAACAGCATAACATAAACTGATTATGCCGCGATTAGTTGCTGGCACAATTATCAAAATCGGAGGAAAAATCTATGTATTCCTTAGCGGAAAAAGTTGCAATTGTTACTGGGGGATCGCGCGGGATTGGCGCGTCTGTTGCTCTTAGTTTAGCTGAAGTAGGGGCCAAAGTTGCTGTTAACTACGCTCGTTCTGCCGATGCAGCAGAAGCAATAGTCAAAAAAATTACTGATGCTGGAGGAGAGGCGATCGCCCTTCAAGCAGACGTATCGCAAGCCGAAGATGCAGATAGATTGATACAACAAACTAAAGAAAAGTTCGGTCGAATCGATATCCTAGTTAATAATGCCGGAATTACTCGAGATACCCTTTTAATTCGCATGAAACCCGAAGACTGGCAAGCCGTTATCGATCTTAATTTGACCGGAGTTTTTCTCTGCACCAAAGCCGTTAGCAAGATTATGCTCAAGCAAAAAAGTGGCAGAATTATTAACATTACTTCCGTAGCTGGACTAATGGGCAATCCCGGGCAAGCCAATTATAGTGCCGCTAAAGCCGGAGTGATTGGTTTTACCAAAACCGTTGCTAAAGAATTAGCATCGCGGGGAATAACCGTTAATGCAGTTGCTCCTGGATTCATTGCTACAGATATGACCAGCAACTTGAAATCCGAAGAAATTATCAAATTTATTCCTTTAGGTCGTTACGGTCAACCAGAAGAAGTAGCCGGTACGATCCGCTTTTTAGCCGGAGATCCCGCCGCAGCCTACATTACGGGACAGGTATTTAACGTCGATGGTGGCATGGTCATGGCCTGAGCGCGATCGCACGTTCGGAAAACCCTACTTTAGCACTCAGCCGGTTCGAGTGCTAAATTTAGCAATAGCTACAGAGAAACTAAAAAAGAATATGGCAAAAATTGTTTCTTTTAAAGAAGAATCTAGAAAAGCTTTAGAGCGAGGTATCAACGCACTGGCTGATGCAGTGAGCGTTACCTTGGGGCCGAAAGGTCGAAACGTGTTACTAGAAAAAAAATTTGGGGCCCCGCAAATTGTTAACGACGGGATTACAGTAGCCAAAGAGATAGATTTAGAAGATCCTCTAGAAAATACTGGAGCGAAACTAATTCAAGAAGTAGCTGCCAAAACAAAAGATCTTGCTGGAGACGGAACTACTACAGCAACAGTAATTGCTCAAGCACTAATCCGAGAAGGATTAAAAAACGTAGCAGCAGGAGCAAACCCAGTCGGTCTGCGTCGCGGTTTAGAAAAAACAACTAACTATTTAGTTAAAGAAATAGAATCAGTTGCTAAACCAATCGCCGGAGATGCGATCGCTCAAGTAGCCACAGTTTCTTCTGGTAACGACGAAGAAGTCGGCAAAATGATCGCCGAAGCAATGGAAAAAGTAACCAAAGACGGAGTAATCACCGTAGAAGAATCTAAATCTTTAACCACAGAGTTAGAAGTAGTTGAAGGGATGCAGATCGATCGCGGTTATATTTCTCCTTACTTCGTTACCGACGGCGAAAGACAAATAGTAGATTTTGAGAACGCTGCTATTCTCATCACCGATAAAAAAATTGGTTCGATCGCCGAACTAGTGCCAATTCTTGAAAAAATTGCTCGCGAAGCAAAACCTTTATTAATTATTGCTGAAGATATTGAAGGGGAAGCCCTAGCAACTCTAGTAGTTAACAAAGCCAGAGGCGTTTTAAACGCAGCCGCAATTAAAGCTCCAGGATTTGGCGATCGCCGCAAACAAATGTTGGAAGATATTGCGGTTTTAACTGATGGTAGAGTAATTTCCGAAGATGTCGGTCTTTCTTTGGATAAAGTATCCACCGATATGTTGGGTAAAGCCCGTAAAATCACTATCGATAAAGAAAGCACCACCATCGTTGCCGAAGGAAGTAACAGCCAAGATCTGCAAAAAAGAATAGCTCAACTACGCAAACAACTAGCCGAAAGCGACTCTTCCTACGACCAAGAAAAACTGCAAGAAAGAATTGCTAAGCTAGCAGGTGGCGTGGCTGTAATTAAGGTGGGAGCAGCTACTGAAACCGAATTAAAAGATCGCAAACTTCGCATTGAAGACGCTCTTAACGCAACTAAAGCAGCAGTTGAAGAGGGAATCGTACCTGGTGGCGGCACGACCCTAATTCATTTGGCTAAAAAGTTAGCCGACTTTAAAGCTACTTTGAGCGATCCAGAAGAGCAATTAGCTGCTGACATCCTCGCTAAAGCTTTAGAAGCACCTTTAAGCCAATTAGCGAGTAATGCAGGTCAAGAAGGGGCTGTAATTGTTGAGAAAGTCAGAGAAACTGAGTTTAATGTCGGTTATAACGCTCTTTCAGGCGAATATGAAGATTTAATCGCTGCTGGCATTATCGATCCTGCTAAAGTGGTCAGATTCGCCGTGCAAAATGCTGCTAGCATCGCTGGAATGGTTGTCACTACAGAAGCTTTAGTAGTAGACAAACCAGAAAAAGAAGCACCTGCTCCCGACATGGGCGGCATGGGCGGCATGGGCGGCATGGGCGGTATGGGCGGTATGGGCATGGGTGGCATGGGCATGATGTAGCCCTAAACCCAATCCTTGCAGCCTACTAATTTGAGACTGAATAATCGCGCTTGCAATCTATGTTTAGATAAC
>JASJCW010000143.1 GCA_030065265.1 Prochloraceae cyanobacterium | reverse complement strand
TACGTCTCCTACTGCGGCAAAATAAATATCTTCTCTAAGATTAGACATGATGAAATTGGAGTTTGCAGAAAAATTACTTTCGATTAATAGAATAGTTTATATTTTTATTTTAATTGCTTGCTTATTTAGCTCGAAAATAGTCACAGCAGAACCAAAAAATAGCGAGAGATTGTGTCAACTACCAAAAAGCGATCGCAATAAAATAATCACACAAGAAACAATTTCTGAAACTGGTTTAACTATTCCCAGTCTTTGGTGGAGAAAACAGCTTTTAGATCCAGAAGGAGAAATAATTATTAACTGGCAAGCTCATACAGAGCTAAAAATTGTCTATTTAATTGTCAATCGCAAACAATGGAATTCTCTTGATTATATTCAAAGATATAAAATCGTTAATAATTTCGGCACTGTCGCTAGACAATATCAATATAATTTAGGAATAATTAGCGATCGCAAAATCTGTTTGGCAACTTATAATTGTGATTTTTCTTTGACACCCAATCGCTGTCAAATTAATTTTAAACCTTTCAATCGGAGTCTTTTAGAACGATAAGAACGATCGACAAGAAATACAGTCAACAAACCAACTGCTTGAGGAATAATTTATTGTCCAGATTTAGAAATGCGATTTCTTAAAATCAATCCTAAAATAGTGCCAATTAAAACGGTAACTATATTAATCCAAGTACCGCTAGTTTTTATCCAAAAATCGGCCATTATCTAACCTTTATTTTGAAAATATTTGAGATAATTTTAGAATATTTTTATTTAATTCAGTTTAATTTTGTTTAAACAATGCGATCGCATGGGAAATATTTTCTCGGATAAATGCTTGACTCGTTTCAGAAAAAGAGCATTAGTAAATCAGTTGATAATTGAAAAAGTTTAGAAAATTTTAATATTATGGAGAGCAATTACACTCGATATTATAGTGATGTATCGTTAAATGGATCGTTTTCTTTAGCGCGCAAATTGCACGGACGTTTCCAGCAAACGCATCTACTCATAAAACCATGACCTTAACTTTATACAATACGCTAACTCGCAGCCAACAACCATTAGAACCTCTAGAAAATAATAAAATTTTGATGTATTGCTGCGGCATTACGGTTTACGATCTTTGCCATTTAGGTCATGCTAGAACTTGTTTAGTCTGGGATGTGGCGCGCAGTTATCTGCAATGGCGCGGTTATGAAGTCAGATACGTGCAAAACTTCACCGATATCGACGATAAAATTCTCAATCGGGCGCGAAAAGAGGGGTCTTCGATGCAAGAAGTAAGCGATCGCTTTATCGCTGCTTATTTTGAAGATATGGATCGCCTTCACATCAAAAAAGCTGATTTCTATCCTCGCGCTACTCATACCCTCGACGGTATTAAAAGATTAATATCCGAATTAGAACAAAAAGGTTTTGCTTATCCAGCCGCAGGGGATGTTTACTATTCCGTCCGTAAATTTAGGGACTATGGCAAACTATCCGGTAGAAAATTAGAAGATTTACAAGCGGGTGCTAGCGGCAGAGTAGACGATCCCGAAGCCGCCAAAAAACAAGATCCCTTCGATTTTGCCTTGTGGAAAGCTTCTAAACCCGACGAACCTGCTTGGGAGTCGCCTTGGGGTAAAGGCCGTCCGGGATGGCATATAGAATGTTCTGCAATGGTTAGAGAACATCTCGGCGAAACAATCGATATTCACGTCGGTGGTAGCGATTTGACTTTTCCCCACCACGAAAATGAAATCGCTCAATCAGAAGCAGCGACTAATCAGCCTTTAGCTAAATATTGGTTGCATTCTGGAATGGTCAAAGTTGACGGCGACAAAATGTCCAAATCTAAAGGCAATTTTACTACGATTCGCGATTTGTTAGATCGCCCAGTAGACCCGATGGCGATACGTTTGTTTATTCTGCAAGCACATTACAGCAAACCCCTCGATTTTACCGAGGACGCGATCGCAGCTGCGACTAACGGCTGGCACACCCTAAAAGAAAGCTTGCTTTTTGGCGAAAAATATGGTGCAAAACTTGGCTGGCAGCAGCAGCAAGAAGAAGAAAATCTATTACCGGAATATATCAAACGTTTTCAAGATGCTGTTGATAACGATTTTAATTTTGCCGCCGGAATTGCCATTATATTTGAAATTGCCAAAGATTTAGAACGTGAAGGCAATATATTCGTTCACGAAGGAGCAACTAAAACACCACCCCAAGAATTAGCTCGAGTTTGGCAGACTTTAGTTCATTTAACTGCAGTTTTAGGCTTTGAAGTCCAAAAAAAAGACAATCTCGAAGTGGCAGCAAATGGCTTGAGCGACGATTTCATTGAAGAATTGATTAAACAAAGATCTCAGGCCAAAAAAGCTAAAAATTATGCCGAAAGCGATCGCATTAGAGATGAATTAGCGAATTCAGGCATAGTTTTAATCGACCAAAAAGGTGGCATCACTAAATGGCATCGCAAATAGGCTCGATCGTTATATCTTTACAAAACTTCAAAAACAATTTTAAGCTATTTTTGAGAATAATTTAGACTCACTAACTCCTGTCTTGATTAGTCTTGAGCAATTTAATCGCGTTTTATTGGGATTTTTTCGTTCTAAAAACGATCGTAAAATTTGCTATTGTCTCCGAGCTAAGCTAATTTTATATATAAAACTTAATAAAACAAGGTGAATGCTGAGATTGATAACTGATTTTGACGGGCCGATAATGGACGTAAGCGATCGCTACTACAGCGTCTACAAAATGTGTTTGGAAAAACACAAGCATCCAGACCAAGAAATTAAACAACTATCCAAATCGGAATTTTGGCAATTAAAGCGATCGCAAGTTCCCGAAACCCAAATAGGCACGATCTCCGGTTTAGACGCGCGACAAGCCGAATTATTCGCCAAAATGCGCCGTCAGACAGTGCATCAACTCGAACATCTAGAAAAAGATCGCCCCGTTGCCGGAGCGATCGAAACTTTAGAAAAAGTACAAAAATTTAAATTCGACTTAGTGGTGATGACCATGCGTCGAGAAAAAGAATTAAACCTCGCTCTCGATCGATATGATTTACACAAATATTTCCCTGACGATCGACGCTATTGCTTGGGAAATGAATATGTAAAAACTGGCGATACTAAAGATAAACCATTATTAATGGCAAGAGCATTAAAAGAATTACCGCCAGTCAAAGATACTTGGATGGTAGGGGATACAGAAGCCGATATTATTGCTGCCAAAACCCATAATATTAAAGTAATTGGCGTATTATCCGGTATCAGGGATCGCAATAACTTAGATCGCTATCAGCCAGATTTTATTGTTAGCAATTTAGATTCTGCGGTTAATTTAATTAGAGAAAAAACAAAAATTGATTCTCTCTAACGGAGAAAGCTACTAACCAGCCAAAATATGAAAAAAGTGACAATTGCAGCCAATTGATTCTCTGCGAAACCAGCACCACCATTTTGAGCGTTAAGCAAATTGGATACCGCAACCCCGAGAGTAATTCCGACTACTAATGCAGCCAAAGTGATTAATACAGCTCTACCGTAGCGTTTTTCCTTACGACCGAGAAAATAAACACTAGAGCAAATGCCAAAAGACATCAACAAAGGCAAAAGAGTCTGCTGAGAATAAAATAAAGCCGCAGCCCCTAACAATAAAAATATTCCCGCAGGCCAAATAATATCTGACTGGGATGGACTATCGATAAAATCTTCCAACCAAGCGGGGGAATTATTTTGAGCGACTGGCTTGGAAGTTGGAGCATTTTGAACTGTTTTTTCTGGAAAACGAATTCGATCTGGGACTTTAATTTTACCCTCTTGTCTCCTTCTCAGCCGATCCATAATCACAGCATCATAAGCTGTTTCGATACTTGCAATTTGCTTAGTATCGTTATTGTATTCTTCCTTTAAACGGTTAGTTGCTTCTTGAATTTCTTCAAAGGAGGAGTTTTCTTTTACCCCAAGTATTTCATATGGATTTTGTTCGCTCATTTAAAACCTCTTGTAAGCAGCATTTTAGGTAAAATATAAAAAATTGGGAGTTTTATCATTTATATAAGTGATTCCTAATTTTACAGTTAAGCTTCCTTAAGGATCTCACCCCCCAAGGAGGGCCTTACTAGCAGTCCGCTCGTCGACCTAAAAATTGCGACTCCAACTCCTGCTAGTTTAACTTGAATGTTTAAAGCTGGCATTGGTTAGGTTAACCTTAACTTTTCCATTAGCTTGAAACGATTCTCATTAACTATTAGCTCGCTCGGTGTCAACTTATATAACCTCCTTGTCAATAATGGTACTTAATTATTGCTATTTGTTAACGAATTACTGTGTTAATACTGTTGGCCATACTTAGGTTATCTGTTGATAATTGTTTAGAGACTTACGTTAAATCTCTATCCCGAACAACCCTTAATAAAAATAATAAGCCAGTTTTTACCAAGAGAAAGCTATGACTATGGCCCCTGCCAAAATTTTAGTCGTGGATGACGATCCTGCTATTCGCAACTTGATAGTTCGTTTTTTAAGCCAAAAAAATTATCATATCGAAGCTGCCGATAACGGCAAAACTGCTTTAGAAGCATTCAACAGATTTAGCCCAGATCTAGTAATTTTGGACATTAATTTACCAGATACGATCGGGTTTAGTTTGTGCGAACAAATGCAAAGTCGTACCGATGTGTTTATTATGATGCTTACTAATCGTGCTGACACTACCGACAAAGAAGAAGGCTTCGGCAAAGGTGCTGACGATTTTGTGACTAAACCTTTCGATCTCGTCGAGTTAGAATGGCGCATTAGAGCTATTTTAAAGCGGAAGCGGGCTGTTACTCCAGTGACTAAACAGCCTTTAATTTTCGATAAATTAACTATCGATCCCGAACGCCGACAGGTAAAAGTCAACGACGATCCTGTTTTTTTAACAGCCCTAGAATTTGACTTATTACATTTTTTAGCCAGCAATCCCGGAAAAGTCTGGCGCAGACCAGAATTAATTCAGAAAGTGTGGGATTACGAACACGTCGGTGACGAAAGAGTCGTTGACGTTCATATCGGTCAAATTCGCAAAAAAATTGAAACAGATTCTTCCGAACCTTCTTTAATCCATACTGTTAGAGGTGTGGGTTACAAATTTGAAGTTAACTCAAACTTGGTTTCATAATGTTTTAATAATTTGTTTTAATAGGAAATTGTAAACTTACGTTCGTTTTCTAGAGCGTAAGTTTAAAAATTTTTGCCTCTGAATAAGGATCGCGCTCTAATTTGAAGTTAAATTAAATATCTTAAGATTTATTCTCAGCTAAGTCAGAATCTTTACTAGCAAGATCTTTGTTGGGAACTTGTTGTATCTGCTTCGGCTCTTCTAACTGGGGATTATTTTTAGTTGGTTCGCTAGTTTCTTTGTTGAATTCAGTTTCAAAATCTTTGGCTGCGTCTTGAAAGCCTTTGATTGCCTTACCTAAGCTTCGACCAATTTCAGGTAATTTTTTCGGCCCGAAAATTAATAAAGCGATGCCTAAAATCAGTAGCATTTCTGGTAAACCAACACCAAAAATATTCATTAGCTTTTCTCCCGTGCTTTGTTACTTGTATTTTGACAAATCATAGTCAAAAAAACCCGGAACTTACCGGGAAAATTTTACAATAAGGCGATCGCTCAATGGCGATCGCAGAAATTTTTAACCTTATCGACCTAGACTTGTCCAATCAACGTCAACGCCATTAATGATTAGAGATTCATTGTAAAGCTGTAAAATGATTAGCAAAAAGACAAAGAATAATCCGATAAACACCGACATTAACAAAGTCGTACCCCAACCGGGTGCTACTTTACCGTATTCGGAGTTGAGAGGACGGAGAATGTCTCCTAAGCGAGTGCGCTGTGCCATATTTCTGTCACCAATTAAATCTATCTAAATAATTTTTGTAATGTTCTGTAATATTATAGAGGAATAATATTAGTATTTTATTTTATCTTATGGAACCTGCAACAGTTCTTAGCATCAGTGTCGCAACAGTATTAATCGGTATTACTGGTTTCTCTGTTTATACAGCTTTCGGCCCTCCTTCTGTCGAACTTGACGATCCTTTTGAAGATCACGAAGATTAATCGAGGTTACTCAGTAGCTTTACTTCGCGAGAAAGTTCAGAAGTTATCGATATTGGGTAGTAGGATTTTTTTAAGTCAGGCGATCGTTTCTGAGATCTAAAATTCATTCAATCTCAATTACAAAGCCAATTACCTACTACTCACTACTTATTACTCTAAATCTCGGTTCGATTTTCAGAGTAACGATTTTCCAAGGTCGGATCTTTAATCGATCTGAATCCTTCTCTAAATCCAATTTTAGGGGTCGTTCTAATAAATCCAGAGAGCGATCCCAAAATATATCCCAATCGCTTTCTAAGGCTAATTCAGCCGTTTCTCCGTTGGATTCGTAAAAACGCACGAGCCATTTTTTTTCATCAGAATTCTCGTCAAGTTTAAAAGCACTCAAAACTAAATTGTTTGCACCTAAATCTAATAATCTAGCGATCGCTGGCAATGATTTAACTTTACTATTATTTTGACAAGGATTTACTAAAATTTTGACTTTTAGAGGTATGTTTAACTCGTAACCTCGACGTACGGTAAAAGCCGATTGCCAGTTTCCTTGATGAGGATACACAGCATAACTAAATTGATGTTTTCCTCGGTCTGCATTGGGATCGGGCCAAACAGGGGATCTCAGTAAAGTAATTCTCATGCGATCGCTTTTGATATCGCAACCGTATTTAGAATCGTTGAGAAAACTGACACCATAATCTTGACAGTTTGCACTATCTGTGTTGTCGAGATCGAAATTCAGCCAGCGCGAGATCGGAATTTCCCACTTCGCTTTTTCTGTGGAAGTTTCAGGGTTAGTCGGGCGAGAAATTGCGCCAAAAGGAATTTCGTGAGTAACGCGATCGCAGTTCAAATTTAAAGGAAAAGCAGCCTTAACTAAAACGTGAGTTTCTTGCCAGTTCACAATAGTAGCAATTTCGAGCAGAGGAGAATTAGTTTCGAGAATATAATCTTGAATGAATTCCGATTTTCCTAATTGTCTCGCGACTCGGACTAAAAAGCGAATCGGCCCGAATTCTAAATGTTCGATTGATTTTAATTGAGTATCATCGAGACGATATCGTTCGTAATTAGGATCGATATTCCAAGCATCCCAATATTGTCCCCGATCTTGGAAAGCCTGTAATTGATTTCCCGCACCGTTAAGAATTTCTCTGCGATCGCGCTTATCAAAAATACTCGTCAGATCCCCAGTTTGAGGATTAACTTTAACTTTTAAAAATTCGTTTTCTAGAACAAAGCCTTGCCGATCGCTGTTGATGTTTATTTTAGTTTCTTTTTCCCGATCCGATCGAGACAGCCAAAATACTTTATATCCAACTGAGGGAACATCTTCAGCTAAAAATAATAGCTTATTGTCATGGGATATTTGAGTGGATAATTTTTTTGCTTCGAGGGTATATATTTCCCAGTTAACACCTTCAAGATCTAAAGATACGACTTCCGACCTCTTCCAATTGAGAGAATTAAACACAATAATAGGGATGGCATTCGATTTCGGTGGAGTGGGAAAAAGAATTCGAGCGGCGATCGCATCCATTGAATCGGATAAAATATTATTGGCAATTGTTTTTGCTGCCAACCAATCGCGATCGGCATCGACAAATACTTCTGGAATCGAAGTTCCTGGTAAAATATCGTGAAACTGGTTGAAGAGAACTTTTTTCCAAGCCTTTTCTAGCTCAACATTAGGATAATCCTCACTCTCACTCGCAATACAAGCTAAAGATGCCCAAAGTTCTGCTTGATATAATAAATCTTCGCAACGACGATTAAAATATTTTTGCTCTCCATGGGTAGTGTAACAACCGCGATGCAATTCTAAATATAATTCTTCATCCCAAACCGGAAGATCTCGATAAGTTGCGATCTTCTCTAAATAGTCGATCGCTCTGGTAAATTTAAGATTAGGGAAAAAGGGAGATTGAGAACAGCGTTGAAATACTTCTAACATATCTCGACTCGGCCCGCCCCCGCGATCGCCTACACCGGGCAACCAAAAAGCATCTTTTATTTTAGTCTGTAATTGCCAATCGACCCCGTAATTAGCCATAGTAATCGGATTAGTATCCATCACTCCAGTAAGATTTGGAGGCGACATTAAAGTTAAAACCTCGCTACCGTCGGGCGATCGCCATTTGAAAAAACCGTGAGGAAATTTATTCGTATCGTTCCAGTGCAATTTCCCAGTCACGAAATATTTTATGCCACTTTGGACTAAAATTTGCGGCAAAGAAGCGCAAAAGCCAAAACTATCCGGTAACCATGCTATTTTTGTAATCTTGCCAAATTTTTCTTGAATATACTTTTGACCGTAAAGTAGTTGTCTGACCAGGGATTCTCCAGAAACTAAATTAATTTCCGGTTCGACCCACATTCCGCCCAACACTTCCCAAGTTTTATTTTTAACCGCTTTTTGGATTTGAGTAAAGAGATCGGGGTTATTTTGTTCGATTTGTTCGTAAAGAGCTGGAGTAGTATGACAAAAGGTTAAATAGGGATAATCTTGTTGTAAACTGAGAACGGAATTAAAAGTGCGATCGGCCACTTCTAAAGTTTCTGCTACCGTCCACAACCAAGCCAAATCTAAATGAGCGTGAGATAGTAGATTTATCGAACTTTGTTTGACAATTTTAGAGAGAGGAAGCAAGCGATCGCGCAATTTGCTTAAAGATAGATCGAATCTGTCTCGATCTTCTACTGCTTGCCAATCAATTTTTTCAATTGCTGCTGCTAAAATTTCTAGTCGATTCGGTTCAAAAGCAGTTAAATATTGATTTAAGACGGTTATTTCGTCCGCAACAAAACTAGGATCGATCTCTTTGTCTCGATCGGCGCGATCGTAGACACAAATTGATTTCATCAATGCTCCAATATCGTGGCCTGGAGTTACTAATTTGATAACAACAACAATAGTTTCTCCAGCAATTGCTCTAGGAGTTAATAAAATTCTTGCAGAAGATTCAAATAAATCGCCTTCTTGGACTAGTTTTCCGTTAACGTAAATTTGCGCGTATTTGGCCCACCAGGTTAATACTAACCGCAAATTGAAGCCAAATAAAGAATATCCCTGTAAACTGGTTGGTATGAGGATATTTTGCTTCAACCAAATTACTTTTTCTCCTGCCTCGCGAACAATATATCCTCGATCGTTAAGTTGTACTGGAAGCCACCTATAATTTTCTATCTCTTGACAAAAAAACTTTTCTGTGCTGGGTACTCTTATATTTAAGTCTTCGGTATAATATCGCCATCCAGTTTGAACGTTTATTTGAGTGAGTTGGTAAAGTAATTCTATACAGTTGCTTATCTTGTTCGATCGCTTAGTTATATTCATTACTAAGTTAGGCTAATTATTATTTATTTACAGTTATATAGTTAAAGATCGGTCGGGCTTACGATACCATTAAACCCAAAAATTGCGCTAAAAAAGAAGAATTTTTGCGAGAGAAAAAACTTCAAATACTAATTAAAGTAGTAAAAACAGATTATGTCTCCTAAGTCTAACGGATTTTACAAGAGTAAAATATTCAAGTTTATTAATCGTCAGTATCAAAATATAAGCGAGAAATCTCTTATAGCAATAAGATATTTGAAGCTAGCATTCGAGTGGGGAATACAAGCAATAGTTTATTCATCCTATATGTTAGTCCAAGCCGCACAAAAATTAAAAAATAAAATAACAGGAAAAGATCGAGAAAATCAAACAGGAAATAAAGTAACACCAACACAAACTCAAGGTTTTATAGCAAGCGAAGAGCAAGAGAATAAAACTGGTTTGTTAGAACTAAAAGAGAAACTATCAACACCTGAATCTAGCACCACTACAGTTAAAGCAACCGAACCAGAAAAAATCAAAGAAGAAGTCGATGTAAACCCTGCAAAGTTAAAAGAATTCACTCAGGAATTACGACAAGAGTTAGAAGTCTACATCGAAAAAGATGAAGCAGAAACTCCTCAACAGAATTTAGTTGAAGAAAAGAAAATCAATATAGAAGATATAGACATAAGCTCTGCAAACTGGTTGAAAGAAGCTCAAAATGAAGAAACTCCTCAACTAAATTGGGAAGAAGAATCGGAAAAAATAGAAGAAATAAGTTGGGTTAAAAAAGCTCAGCAGAAAAGAGATTCAAATGCAGCAGACAAAGCGGAAAATAAACCAGAAGATTGGTTAGAAGAAATCTCAGAACAAGTTACTGCATTCGATCGCCAAGTAGTAGAAGAAAATAAACCCCAAGAACAACAACAAGAAAAAGCTTTAGACCCATTACAAGAATTTACTACAGTAGCAAAAGAAGAAACTCAGCCTCAATTCGATCGCTTAGAAGAAATTACAGACCAAACTGTTGATTTTGGTGAAATAGAAGAAGTAATAACTGAAAAAGTCATTGAATTAGATCCGCAAGAGAAAAAAGAAACAGGAGCGCAATTTGAGTCTACTCCAGAGATAATAGAAGAAACAGAAAATCTTCCAAATTATCAAGAGCAACCAGTAGAAACTAAAAATGTAGCTCTCGTGCCAACAAAAACGAGATCTCAACAAAAACTAATTCCTAAAATTAAAGAGTACGCATCGGATTTAATATTTATAGCTAGCAAACTTATAGGGAAGCTCAATGTAGGTTTTACAGAAACAATAGAAAAAGTAAAAGGAACTGTTACTAACAAAGAAAACTTAGACGAAGCTTTAGAGAAAAGCAAAATAATATTCCGCAATACTATTGATTTTCTGTTAGATAAATTTGGCGAATATTCAGGAAGAATAAAAGATAAAATCGACGATTTAGATCTCAAAAGTATTGACATCAATAAGTCCTTGAATATGCGCGAAGGGACGGAAACAGATCTAGAATTGAAAAGTTATCTTTTAAGTGGAATTCAAAACTATATCAAAGATACTGACATAGCATACAAAGAATTAAACCTAGATTCAGATAAAGCGAAGCAAGAAAGACCAAAAATAACACCCGATTGGTTAGACACAACAGCAACTACGATTGGTTACGTCAAACAACCTTTACAAGTGATTCTACAACTGCTCGATCGCATCTTGTATTGGATTGAAGAAACAGTTGCAGATCTTTGGTTTTGGGTTAGAGAAAAAATCGCAAAAATGAGGAATAAATAGCAAGCAATTATCTTTAATTTAGCGATGGAAAAAATAATTACTGACCGCGTCAAATTATCCCCTGTAACTGACGAAAATGTAAAACAGCTTCATCAAATCTGGACTTTACCAGAAGTTCGTCAATACCTTTGGGACGATCGAATAATTTCTTTGCAAGAAACAAAAGAGATTGTCGATCGCAGTAAGATCGCTTTTAAAAATAACGAATACGGTGTTTGGGTCGCAAGATTAAAAAATAATCCCGGTTTAATCGGGTTTTCTGGTTACTGGCCTTTTTTTGAACCACCACAAATTCAATTAATTTATGGTTTAGATCCTAAATATTGGAAACAAGGTTTAGGTTCTGAAATAGCCCGCTCGATGATAGAATATGGATTTAATAAATATAAATTTCAAACCATTTATGCAGCTTGCGATGCAGCTAATTTAGCTTCTATCGCTTTAATGGACAGAATTGAAATGGAATTTTACAAACAAGAACAAGAAACTATTTTTTATCGAAAGACTAACTTATAATACTCCGAAAATTAGGAAAATAGAAGATCGCTTATATTTTGCTGTGAGGATAAGATATATTCTTTTCTGTGAACTGAATTATCATGAAGCAAAACTATTAGCTCAAACAAATGATTGATAAATATTAATATTAATTATTTTTGCGAAAAGCGATCGCCTCAAATTATCTTTCTAAACTTAAGATCGTCAAAGATATAAAGCAAACAAATACAATTTTAGATCGCAACAAACAAGAACAAAGCGTATTTAAAAGCGATCGCCTTATTGTGACAGATTTAGATTTAATTGCGGGAAAAAATCCCGCACCAACTAAAAATTAACTCAACTCTGCTACCATTCGATCGCTCATTAAAACTTCCCCACTCAGCAAATCTTCAACAGTAATTCTTAAACTGCGATCCTTGTCAACCCGAAATTGCAATTTAATCCGATCGCTACCTGGGTTTCCCGGAGGTTTTAAACTAGCAATAGATCTAGCACCATCAGAATCGTTGAGAGGTTGAACGGAAGTAGCACCTGTATTCAGGGAACGAGTAACCAAGCGATCGCCATCAAAATAAACTTCCGTACCGCCAGTTTCTGCACCTAATTCCCCGATAATTAGCTCGATACTCGGTTGATTTTCCACCGAAGCACCTAAAGTTAATTCGATCGGGTTGGCCATCGGATAAGGTTGTCCGCTTTTAATAATCGGATGCCAACTGTGACAATTTTGACGTTTGTTCCAATAGCGAATTCCGTAACTATGGTAAAGGAAATCCTTAACTTCAACTCCTTTGTTTAACTGTAAAGCACCAGTTGCGATCGCCTCAAAAGGTAGAGAAGAACGAATTCGATCCTCATCAAAATAACGCTTCAGCCAATTTTGTACCGCCGGAATCTGTGCCGTACCGCCAACCAACAATACAGCATCAACATCCTTACTTTCAATACCCTGTCGCCTTCCCTGCTGTAAAACTCCAGTCATTAACTCGTCAAGTCTGGTAAAAAAGCCTCTATCTTCAAGAATCTGATTAAAGCGATCGCGATCTAAATTCAACTCAAAAGTATCGAAAGTTTCATCGTTAAAATAAGCTTCACTAGCTTCATTTTGAGAAGATAATTGAATTTTCAAACGTTCTGCCAAACGAGTTACTAAGCTAGATTTCGGCAAATCTTGAGTTTGAGCAAAATAATCTACCAACCAAAGATCGAGATCCGATCCGCCGAGATTTTCCCCAGCTTTAGCCAAGACTCTGGCAGTTTTCGGCTTTTGACGGGGATTTTCGCCCAAAAATCTTTGTCCCCATTTGAGAATTAAACCTTGAGGAGCAGAAGCAGGATTATTTAACTCTACCAAAGATAAGTCCACAGTTCCGCCGCCAAAATCGACTACTAACAAAAGAGTATCTTGACCCATTCCGTAGCCTAAAGCCGCAGCAGTAGGCTCGTCCAACATTCTAATTTGTTCTACAGACCAAGATTGACAAACCCGACTCAACCAATGACGATAGGCTTCAAAACTATCTACTGGTACGGTAAGAGTCAGAGAATCAAGGCGATCCGAACCTTCAGCCTCGAGTTGAGCTAGCAAATCTTGAAAAAACCATTCCCCAACTTGCTCGAAAGTTACCGTTTTTTCGTCTAATTCTGGCAAAAAACCCTGAATAGTTGCCCCAATTCCCCGTTTAAAGCTGCGGAAAAAGCGCGGATCGTTTTTAAGATCCAATCCGCGATCGCGAACCGATTGACCGCAAACCACTTTACCCTGACGAGCGTCTTCGACATAGATTAAGCTAGGAATGAGAGGAGGATTATTTGCTAGTTGTTCGGACAAACCTGGTAAAGAAATAGTTTCTGCTCGATCGCTCGCTAAATTCCAGCGCGTAACTACCGTATTGCTAGTGCCAAAATCGATCGCGTAGGATGCAGTACCAGTCATGGTCATTTAATTTACTCAGTCAATAAACATCAACTATCTTAAATAAAGATTACATTCAGGTAAAGAAAATAATATCGTAAGAATATATAAGTCTCAGTTAAAACTATGAAACCTCGAAAATTTTTTCGCAATCTCAGCAGCCATATCGTAGCACTCGTACTCGGAGGAGTAGTTGTTTTTGTTGGCATTCAAGGGCTGTCGCAGCAAACCCAAATTTCAGCTTTAGCAGATGAAACCAACTCCTATAACACTCAAGTCAGTCGAGCTATTCCCATCGACGGCCAAGAGAGTTTTGTAGCTAGAGCTGTAGCCCTTACCGGGCCTGCGGTAGTGAGAATTGACACTGAAAAAATCATTCGTTCCAATACTGTCAACCCCTTTGATAACGATCCTTTTTTCCGCGATTTTTTTGGCGATCGAGAATTTAGAAACAGACAGCCAGAGCGAAGAGTGGACGGGATCGGATCTGGTTTTATTATCGATAAAAGCGGCATTATTTTAACTAACGCTCATGTAGTTGACGCAGCAGATAGCGTTAAAGTAACCCTCAAAGACGGGCGAGTTTTTCAAGGAGAAGTTCGCGGTACCGACAGAATTACGGATCTAGCAGTAGTCAAAATAAATCCTACCGGACAAGACTTGCCGATCGCTCCCTTGGGAGATTCTAGCGCGTTAGAAGTAGGAGACTGGGCGATCGCCGTGGGTAACCCAGTCGGACTCAACAATACGGTTACTTTGGGCATTATCAGTACCCTCGATCGCTCTTCCGCTCAAGCAGGAGTTCCCGATAAAAGGATCGACTTCTTACAAACTGATGCGGCAATCAATCCAGGTAATTCTGGCGGGCCTTTATTAAACGCCAAAGGGGAAGTAATCGGGATCAATACGGCTATTCGCACCGATGCAATGGGTATTGGTTTTGCAATTCCGATTAACAAAGCTAAATCCCTCAAAGATACTTTAGCCTCTGGTAGAGAAGTGCCTCATCCTTTTGTTGGCATTCAAATGGTGGATCTGACTAGCGAATTAGCCAGAAAACAAAATCAAGATCCCAACTCCGCTTTCTTGCTTCCAGAAATTGATGGAGTTTTAGTAGTTGGAGTCGTTCCTAATATGCCTGCAGAAAAAGCCGGCATTCGTCGCGGCGATGTTATAGTTCAAATTAACAATCAACGCGTTACTAAAAGCACTCAAATTCAGAGATTAGTAGAAAGAAGTGGCGTTAACCAAGCACTTAGATTCAAAATCAGACGAGGCGATAATACTTTGAATTTATCTTTAAGAACGGCACAATTACAAGCTGATTCTTAAATGGATTTTTTCATAAAAAAATTGAAGTCAGGAATTTAAACTCCTGACTTTAGTTAGCTGTTTTAATGGTTTATCTAAATTATGCGATCGCTATTTTGATTAATTTGAATTTTTTTTGGCTAATTCTTCTTCGCGTTCGAGTTTGAGAGATTTTCCAGTACCCAAAAGAACCCCCGCACCGCTAATAAAAAAGGCAACAGTAATTACCGCAGTTCTTGTAGAACCAGATAACTTATCTGATTCTTTTAGTTCGTAATTAGCATTTTTTTTATCATTTTTTATTACTTTAGAAGCGGCTCGAACTGGAAGCATTTGTCCGGCAATTAGCAAAGAAAACGAACTAAAAGTTAATAGTTTAATTGCTAAAGATTTCATATTAATTTAATTTACCTAAGATTTGGATATTTCAATTGTCTTATTTTTCGATGCAAAATAGTTCGGCCAAATAACTAGATATCTTTCAGTTAATTGACTCGATTATTGCTTTTAAAAAATAGCCAAAAATTATTTCCAGTTCTAGTAAATTACAGACTGAGATCGAAATGGGCTGATAAGAAAGATCTTAAT
>JASJCW010000142.1 GCA_030065265.1 Prochloraceae cyanobacterium | reverse complement strand
TTTGTCAATTAATTGTTCTAAAGGTAATTGAGCTGTTTCTGGAGTATATAGTTTTGCTCCCATTTCCCTAACTCGCTCTAAATGACGCAATTCTAGGGCGTGGAAAATAGCTAATTTATCCGGGAAAAATTGATATAAAGATCCGATCGCAGTTTCAGCTCGAGTCGCAATATCCTGGGTTGTAGCGCGATCGTAACCTATTTCGGCAAATATTTCGGCTGCTGCATCGAGTATCTTTTCTACCCTCTCTTTAGATCGTTTTTGCTGGGGTTGGCGGCGCATTGCGGATAATGGTTTTGTTTTCATGCCAAGAATGCGACAAAATCCTCGTTTTTATGCTTATAATACGAGTAATAATTCACATTTTTGACAAACTAATGAAATCTATTTTACCAGGTGCGCCTTGGTTAATCGCGCACAAATCGATGCTGGGAATAAATCAGCCCCATAAAATTCGTTTGAATGGGAAAGATTATGTTATCTGGCAAAATAAACAGGGAGAAATAGCGGCATTAAATAATATTTGTCCTCATATGCAAGCACCATTATCCGATGGTTGGATCTGCGAAACAAGAAATACAATTACTTGTCCGTTTCATGCTTTAGAATTCGATTCTGAGGGGAGATTATATCGAGAAGGAAAGGAAGATAATAATGCGATCGCTGAAACTTTGGAACTTGTTGTCAAAGAAGATCTTATTTGGACTTATGGCGGTTTTGAACCTAAAATACCGATTCCCGATTTATTAGAAAAAGTGAGCGAAGGATACGAATTTATTGGCGTTACTGGAGAGAAAAGTATTCAAGCAGATTTCTTGAGTAACATTTTAGTCAATTACGATTACAACCATCAAAATGGCACTCACAAAGAGTTATTTAGAATCGAATCTTGTCGAGTTAGTTCTTTTGAAACAAATGGATATTATGCCAAAGTAGAACAAGAAGCAATTAGAGATAAAAATAGTATTTCAGAAATAATTAAAAATCCGGCTTTAGCAATTATGCCTAAAGTAATGAACAACATTTTAGAATATTCCTTTCCTGCGATGACAATTTTTCAAGCTCAATCTCCGATCGGACAAATCATTCAAACACATATTCTTTATCCAGAAACAGAAAAGCAGACCAAAACATTTATTTTAATGTACGTCAAGAGTAAAAATCCTTTATTGAAATTGCTTTTTAAAAACGCATTTCTTGCAGCAGCAAATACAGTAGTCGAACAAGATACGACAGCAGTTGAAAGTCTTTATCCGAGAGAAAAAGCCAAAATCAGATTGCCAGGAGAAGAAGTCATGTTTCATGCGGAAAAACTATATCAGGAGTGGTAAAAAATTTACCATCCAAATAAAAAGCCTACACTAAAAGTGTAGGTTACAAATATATATTGCAAAGCTATTACATCGAATTAGAACCTGTAGCGATCATCCGTTTAAATAAAGCTTCAGACCAACCAGTCTCTTGTCTTACCGCAGAAGAAGATACTTCTACATAAGCTTGTTCGATAAAAGCCAAATCAATCATACAAATCTTTTTCAAAGCATTATTGATACCAACATCTTTACCATCTGCTTCAATTTTATTATTAACTTCGCGAACCACAGTAGCCATTGCTGGAACTACGTGTTGAGGCCCGATACCTAATTTAACGTGTACCAGACCGATGCGCCAACGTCGAACAGCGTAAGCATCTCCCCAGTTGTCTATCCCTGTAAACATCTCTGAAAACCATTCAGTAAAAGTAGCGCGCAAACGATCCATGCGGCCATCTTTTTGGTTCAAAATATTAGCCATTTCTTCATCGCGATTTAGAAAAGCATAAAAATGCTCTGTCATTTCTGGTGCTATTTGTTTGCCCCAATCTGCATTTGCTTGTAGAGTAGCTTTATCCTCATCGTTAAATAGCATTCTCTTTTCCATTTTGGTTAGGAATTCGCGAGGCTCTAAAGTCATAATTCTCTTTACGTCATATTAATATTCAATACTTCGTTTGTAACATCATTCAAGGATTATGACCTTCCGAAAAATTGCTGACTATGGAATTACTTAAATGAAATTGCGATCGCTAATTAAAGGTATTTTTTCAAAATATATAAATAGATCGAACTTGCGATCGCAATGCATTTTAAAATACCTCTAGTTTTCAATCGCCATTAAAATTTAAATTATAATTTCTCGATATACTCAGGAAATAAGAGGTAAAAATGTTTGAAGTACATCTAAAAAAAGCTAAGGATATAAATACCAAAAACAGAGATCTTGAAATTGATTATCTTACTGACCTTTTTGAATATAATCAATTATCAGAGCGAGAGTATATTTATATTATCGAAGAATTAATAAAAATGCTTCAAGATGAAAAAGATGAAGATGTTATTGAGAGTGTTTTTAATTTATTTGGTTGGGCATTTGGAGATGGTATTTGTGACGATTTAATAGTAGAAACTTGTACTGAAATGCTTCATAATCTCGATTCAATGAGTTTATTTCATGCTATTCCAATTATTGGCGAATCTAAATTAGAAAATAAAAAAATCTTACTAGAACCATATCTTAAATCTGAAAATCCAGATCTGAGAAAAGAAGCAGAAGAAGTACTTATAAATAGATAATAAAATTACTTACTTACTAAAGATCGGCTTTTAATCGTTCAAAATTACCAGATTTAGCAGTACCAGATTTTAATGCTGCTAAAGTTTGTGCTGCATTTTCAGCAATTTCTTTTCGTCTAGCTTCAATGCGTCTTTTTTTAATTAAATCGAATAGTAAATCTTGTTCTTCGATCGAAAGTGCTTCTACAGATTCGATTGCATTTTGAAAAGAAACAGATTCGTTCATTTTTTTGATAATTATGACTTTATTCTCATAAATTATAAAACCCCAGAATCTAATTCTAGGGCTAGAAAAATCGAATTAATTAAGCACCGACAGCCTCTTTAGCTGCATACATTACTTCTAGACTAATCTCGCTAAATCCTCTTTCGCGGGCAAACTTTTCAGTATTTCGTTTCACTTTGCCGCGCACGAAACCGGGAACTTTATTCAATTCTGCTTGCGCTTCTTTTGTCCAATTTAGATCAGAATCAGCAGAGATACCCTTTTGAATTACCTCTTTCGTATCGTGACCGCCAAATATTTCTAAGAGGTGATCTTCCATTCCTAAAGTAAAAGAATTATAGATTAAATCGGTAATTTGATTAGTACCTTCGTAACCCATAAAAGGTTTATAACCGATCGGGAAATTTTGGATGTGAATTGGTGCAGCAATTACACCACAAGGAATATTTAAACGCTTACCGATGTGTCTCTCCATTTGCGTGCCAAAAATAGCCGCAGGTTCGACTCTGGCGATCGCATCGCCAATTTCCCCATTATCTTCGCTAATAATTACCTCGTCGCAGAAATCTTTTACCTGCTCTTTAAACCATTCTGCATCGTATTTGCAATAAGTTCCAGCCCAAACTACATGAATGCCCATTTCCCGCGCTAAAATCTTCGTCATCGCCGCAGCATGGGTATTATCTCCAAATACTACCGCCTTTTTGCCTGTCAAGTTCTGACAGTCGATCGACCTTGAAAACCAAGCCGCTTGAGAAACGTGTAAAGTTTGATTATTAATAAATTCTTCGTAATTGACACTTGCACCTTGGGAGTTGATTACTTGCTGAATTTTGCGAATGCAGCGCGCAGTTTCTACCACACCCATTGGGGCGATGTCAATATATGGCATGTTAAATTCTGCTTCTAAATATCGAGCCGCCATTAAGCCCAATTCGCGGTAAGGTACTAAATTGAACCAAGCACGGGGCAAGTTTTTTAAATTATGTACCGATGCACCTTCGGGGATAACTTCGTTTACTTCTATTCCCAAGTCTGCCATTAAACGCTTTAATTCGGTGCAGTCGTGTTGGTTGTGAAAACCGAGGGTAGAAATACCGATAATATTAACGGAGGGTTTTTCTGTTTTCCCTTCTGGAAGTTCGCCTTTTTTGATCGCTTTTTTAAGATAATATTCGACTATTTGCTGTAAGGTGCGATCTGCTGCTTGTAATTCATTAACGCGATAATGGTTGACATCTGCTAGCATGACATCGCTTTTGGCATCCATTTGGGCGCGATCGACGAAGTTTTCTAAATCTTCTTGTAAAATACTTGAAGTGCAAGTCGGGGTTAAGACGATCAGATCTGGTTTTTCTTCAGTATCTTTACGAATAATATTATCAACTACTTTTTCTTGAGAGCCTCTAGCGAGAACGTTTCGATCTACAATACTGGCGGTGACTGGAGTAAAATCTCTTTCTCGTTCTAACATACTCCGCATCACGTTAAAATAATCGTCTCCTAGGGGTGCGTGCATGATTGCGTGAACGTTTTTAAAAGAACTTGCGACGCGAAGCGTGCCAATATGTGCCGGGCCCGCATACATCCAGTAAGCTAGTTTCATATTACAATTTCTCCCGAGGTCTTTTCTTACTCTTTCTGGGATCTTCTCAGAATTATGGCTTTTGATGAGCGATCGCTTTACTTATTTTTACTGAATTTAAGATCGCTCTATGTCTTTTACTGTAAGGGCTTAACTCTGTTTAGACCCCCTCTTTCCGTTGCAATTATTCTTAATTATTGTTTGCAATTTTTTGTGCGATCTCGAAGAGATCCGCGTAGCGGTGCGGCAGCAAAATTTATTTTAAGCTTATTATATTTTGGTTTAGCAAAATTAGTTTTAAACATAAATTTTTAATCACAAATAAATTCCTCAAACCAGACCGAACTGGTAAAAATGAGTAATGATATTATTTAATTTTCTTGCCCATAATTTTATTTTTTGCCATTAATGCAAGTTCTGTTTCTAGATAAATTTAAGAAAACTGGATCTAAACAAGTAGAATTACGAGCGATCGCGATCGAGATGAGTAAAAATTAGCAAATAGATTTACAGTTTTGTAAATCCCAAAGTTTACCGAGTAGTTTGTTTAGAAAATAAATAAAAAGTTTTTATGTTTAAAATTCAGATTTATTTGGGCAAATTTTGCAGCAAAAAGAGCGGAATTAAATTAATCGCACTTATGAGTAAAATTAATTTACCCGTATCGATCGCTTGTTTTTTGATTTCTTTTTTGACTTTTCGAGTTTTTGTTTTAAATGCAATTAATTGAAACAGTAATCTAGCTTGCAAAAACCAAACTATACAAAGAATAATTTCTATACTTCCTAAACCCAATTGCCATTCGAGCGAATTGTCTTGCAAAACAAATATATTATCGTCGACTAAATTATTAATGATGTAATGAAATCCTTTTCTAATTCCAGGTAATAGAGTAATTCCTCGATAATCAGCCAAAAAATTAAAACAGTAACCGAGTAAATAAACTGCGATCGTTGCTGTTAAACCTGATACTATTTCATTAAATAAATTCTGTTTGTTGAAATTTGGAAATTTATTAGAGTAGCTCATTAATTTAAAATCTCAAAGTTCAATTATAAGCTGGAATTTATTATAAGCCGGTATTTATATTACTCGCGGGTAATTAAAATAATTTAAGATTGAGTAAATTAAAATTTATAAAATTATTGGTATCCGCCGATCGCTTGGCTTTTTGCCAAATTAAACTTAAATTAGCTCGAATTTTTTGTCGCTCTCGATTCGATCGCAACCATAAAAAAACAAAAGATATATCGCTGAGATATACCTTTGCTTTTGGGTAATTTTGAAGTGGAGCCGAGCAGAGTCGAACTGCTGTCCAGATTGGTTATTGACTTTCCGATCGTTCACAGGTTTAGTCCTTCTGATCCTCGGACGGGAACCGTCAATTGTCCCTGACGATGGGATGCACTAGTTTAGTCTTAGCCAGTTAACCTACTAGAGGAGTTTAATTGGAGCATCCGTTGGAGTTAGATTCTCAGTCCTTAACGGAGTCAAACCGAGAATAAGCAAATCTTTTAGTTAAGATTTAGGCAGCTACTGCCTGACGCTTGAAGGATACAATGTTGTTTGCATTTGTATTTAAAGTTGAGTCTTGGATTAACGAGAGGAGACTCGCTCTCGACCTGAATCACAGAGCAGCTTTCGCCAACCTGTCGAAACCTTTACGGCCCCTTGTTCTACTATTATAATAATTCCGACAATAAATAACAAATCCCCCTTAACACAGCTTGACAAAATTACAAAAGTTTGAGTAAATCCTATTTTCAGGGATTAGGTTAGCGCGATCGCTTTAAACTAAATTAGACTGCAAGGCAAAACGGAGCTAATCGGTAAGGGTAAACCGAAATCTGCTCGCTGTCGCCAGTTGTCCCTTTGTTGCCTCTTGAAAAAAAAAACTTTGACAAGAGGTGTATTAAAAAACTAATAAAAACGATACACTCTTATGTTTCCTATTACTCGTCCTCGTCGTCTGCGCCAACATCCTCAATTGCGCCGTATGGTGAGGGAAAATGTGCTTACTGCTAGCGATTTAATCTACCCTCTTTTTGCCGTACCTGGAGAGTCGGTTGCTAAAGAAGTTACATCGATGCCTGGAGTATATCAACTTTCGGTTGATAAAATAGTTGACGAAGCAAAAGAAGTTTACGATCTCGGCATTCCAGGGATAATTTTATTTGGCATTCCTGAAGATAAAGATAAAGATGCTACTGGTGCCTGGCACGATTGCGGTATCGTACAGAAAGCAGCTACTGCGGTTAAAGCAGCAGTTCCCGATTTAATAGTAGTTGCCGATACCTGTTTGTGCGAATATACCGATCACGGCCATTGCGGTTATTTGGAAGTAGGCGATCTAACAGGAAAAGTATTAAACGATCCTACTTTAGAACTATTGAAAAAGACTGCTGTCTCCCAAGCTAAAGCAGGTGCTGATATAATAGCTCCGTCAGGGATGATGGACGGTTTTGTGACCGCAATTAGAGCTGGATTAGACGAAGCCGGCTTTACGGATACTCCGATCCTTTCCTATGCTGCTAAGTATGCTTCTGCTTACTACGGCCCGTTTCGAGATGCGGCCGAATCATCTCCTCAATTTGGCGATCGCCGCACTTATCAAATGGATCCGGGCAATGCCAAGGAAGCTCTTAAAGAAGTAGAATTAGATATTGCCGAAGGCGCGGATATGTTAATGGTTAAACCGGCTTTATCTTATATGGATATTATTTGGCGAGTTAAGGAAATAACTAACTTACCCGTCGCTGCTTATAATGTTTCCGGCGAATATTCTATGGTTAAAGCTGCCGCACTTAACAATTGGATCGACGAGAAAAAGGTCGTTTTAGAAACACTAACTAGCTTCAAACGTGCCGGTGCAGATTTAATTTTAACCTATCATGCCAAGGATGCCGTTCGCTGGTTAGCAGACTAATGGGGTCAGAGGTCAGAAGGCTGCGCCTTTTAAGGTCAGGGGTCAGGGGTATTTAGTTTAAAATTGATTGATTAATTTCAAATTAGTAGAACAAATATTATTTATATTTGAACCTCTTACCTAGACCGACTGACCTCTCAAAAGATGCTTGCAATGCTCAATTTGTCAGGGAAAGAAGATAAAAAAAACTTATAAAGAATTCAATTTTTCTGTAAAAATGGCTACAATTTAAGATGTCCCAGCCAGATTGTGTGATTTAAAGTGTGGGGAATAATTAATGATGGATTGTTCTGAGATATATTTTTGTTCCGATAAATCGAAAATACAACTCGATTCGCTACAAGAATTATTTAGACTGGGTGCTTTTTGGGCCAGAGAAAGAAGCCAAGAAGATCTCAAAATTGCGATCGATAATAGCGATCCGGTAGTCTGTGTTTGGGAAGAAAATAAATTAATCGGTTTCGCTCGGGCTACTTCAGACTGCATTTATCGAGGTACAATTTGGGACGTGGTAGTTCACCCAGAATATCAAGGTGCAGGAATAGGCAGAAAATTAGTTCAAACAGTCTTAGCCCATCCGAAACTGAATCGAGTTGAAAGAGTCTATTTAATGACAACTCACAAACAAAGCTTTTACAAGCGGATCGGCTTTCAAGAAAATGAAACGACAACAATGATCTTGTATAAAGGTGCTTTCGTACCTAATTTTCCTACCCTCGATCCAGAGGAATCAAACACTGTAATTGTGTAAGATGAGCGTCATTGCTTTCAGCACTGAGATCTTTCAAAATTAGTTGACCTGCCATTGTTTCTAATAAACTGCTGCAAAGCATAAACTTCATACCTGGAGACATTTCTAACTCTTTACTAAAATTTCTCACCTCTTCTGGAGTAATGTTTGTTTTTTGCTCTAACAAGTTTACCGGTTCAGTCCAAATATAACCCGGGCATCGATGGACATTTATTTCAATCTTAACTAAATTAGAATTTTCTGCTGCGATCGCCCTAACTCGAGTCTGTCCTTGAATGCTATTTTTTTTCATCACAGAAATAGCAGTATCGATTAAAGTGAGAAGAACTTGTTGCAAACGCGCTCGATCTGCAACAACATAAATAGGTCGATCGGCCGATAATATTTCTACAGGTAAACGATTGCTAGCTGCTTGTAAATGGACTAAAGCATCTATTTCCTCGAATATTGAGCTTATTTCGATCGATTCGAGATCTACCGGAGTAGATCCAGATTCTAGCTGAGATACCGCTATGAATTGGTCGATAATTTGCATTAATTTTTTTGCCGACTCGTAAGCTTGAGCAATAAATTCTCTTTCTTCTTCAGGGTTTTCACATAAATCATTGATTATTAATTGATGTAAACCCATTAAACTGCTTAAAGGCGATCGCACTTCGTGGGATGTTCGCGCTAAAAAACCGCTTTTAAACTGGCTCATTTGGGCGGCCATTTGATAAGCTAATTTAGTCTGTCTTAATTCTTCTTTTAAAAGTTCGATCTCTTCCATCTCTATATTTTTATAGTTCCCTGACGCAAAATTTGCCAATCCATACCAGTCCATTTTGCCACGCTAGAGGGCTTACCACTGCCTTGATTTTCTTGAGTATTTAAAACTAAAATTTCGGGAAAAATTCTGGCTATATCGGACATTTTTGTTTGCGCTGGTTGCCCGGAAATATTAGCACTAGTAGTAGCTAAAGGGCCGGTTTGAGATAAAATATTTCTGGTTAGTTCTAAGTCTGGAACTCTAATCCCGATCGAAGTTGGTTCGGCCCGATGCATTGCTAAAGGAGTGCGATCGCTCGATGGTAAAACTAAAGTTAAAGCACCAGGCCAGTATCGAGCGGTAATTTTCTGCCAAATTGCTAATTCTCGATCGCTTCCATTGACATAAGGCCAAAGATCTTCAGCAGCAGCACCCATCAAGATTAAAGGTTTATGTTGCGGGCGATTTTTAAGGGTGTAAATTAGTTGAGATTTTTCTGGTAATACTGCCAAACCCGGCACTGTATCCGTAGGAAAACTGACAATTTTTCCTTGTTTAATCCCAGCAACTAAATCTTTTAAAGATACTAAATTCATTTGATTTCAGCTAAAGCAAAGCGATCTATCCCTGCCAAATCTGGAAGTATTTTAATGTTACGATAACTTCCTTGTTGCTCTAACATTAAAGCTACCGTTTCTCCTTGACCTGCCATCATTTCAACCAGCCAAATTGCTCCAGAATGGAGATATTGAGGCGAAGTTTCGATCAAATGGCGAATACATTGTAAACCATCTTCACCACCATCTAAAGCTAAATGAGGCTCGTGTTTGACAACTTCTGGTTGCAAATCAGCGATCGCCTCGGTAGGAATGTAAGGAGGGTTCGAGATCGCGCCGCTTATTTTACCGCGCAACTGTTCCATCGGTTGCCACCAAGAACCGCAATAAAACTTAATTCTCTCTGCTAGTTTTAAATTTACTGCGTTTTCGCGGGCGATCGCCAAAGCTGCTTCGCTAGTATCTACTGCATGAATAGTTGCATTTGTCAAAGAGCTGGCTAAACCCAGGGCGATCGCGCCGCTACCAGTCCCGAGATCGACCCAATTTCCAGCAGCGAGATCCAACGGACTTGTTTTAATTGCTTCTAAAGCTAAATCGATCGTTAATTCCGTTTCAGGACGGGGAATTAAGACATCTGGAGCTACTTGAAGGGAGAAATTACGCCAAGGAGTGCTGCCGACTAAATATTGTACGGGTAAATTATTTTCGATGCGTTCTTGCCAGAGTCTGCTTAAAACCGACAAAGGTCGATCTATTTCTATGTTGTCAAGTTCTTGAAACGATTCTAAATGAAGTGCGAGGGAATCTAAATTAGTTATTTGCTTTAGCAACCAATCCACCTCGCGAGGAGAAACAGATGCGGCGATCGCAGCTTGAATAGCTCGATTTCGCCACAAAGATAGTTCTTTACCCGATATTGTCCAAGACACCGTATTATTGTTTTTGTTTTGTTTGTTGTTGTAAAAATTGCATCGATTCTTTACTCGGTACTAAATAGATTTTATTGAGAGTTTTATCGTCGCTTTTGTCTAGTTGATGAATCATATTTTCTAAAGGAACTACTTCAATTTTGATAGTAGAGGCAAATTCTGGATTTTCTTTTTTTACTCTTTCGACAATTTTTTGGAGTTCGCTTTTTTCAAAGAAGAAAGGAATTACTTTTTCGTTATTGTGGGATAGAGCTAAATGTCCTCTGTCTTTGCCTTGTTTGTCTTTGCCTAAATTGGCTACAAATAAAGGTACGCCCCCTTTATACTTGTTAGCTTGGTTATTGCTGCTTGAAACTTTTTTTGCTAGTTCTACTTGAGTTTTAATCGGGACGAATTCAAAGAGCAGGCCGTCTTTTTTCTTCGCATTTTCTACTGAGAGATTGTAAACTTCAGCTAAAGATAAACCAACAACTTTGACTTTCTTTGCTAATTGAGGATTGTTGGTTTTTAAATTTTCGACAAATTTCTTTGCGTCAGTTTGACTGATAAATATACCTGCGATAGTCTTACCATCTTTTTCTGAAACTACTAGAGGAGAGCCTTGAGAATCAGTTATGGCGAATACTGGTACGTTTCTAAGTTTTTCAATAACTTGTTCTTTAGGTAGAGCCAGTAGTTCTAGAGTATTGATGAATAAAGAACCGGCGATCGCCGCTCCGACTATACCTAGTTTACTGCCCCAACGCATTAATGATTTCATAGTTTACTCACCTCGGGAAATTTTTTTAGATTTTAGGCTCTTATTATGCTACTGTGCATATATTAAAAGCGACTATAACTTATCAGTTTTTTACTATAGCCCCTTTTTTTGTTTTCCCGAGCTATCTAGATATCTTTATACTTAATTTTAAAGATAATTTTATTAATTAGATCGAACTGTGATGAAGTAAAGTGTTCGATTCAAACTTTTAAAGAATTTAAGTTACCGATTTTAAATATTTTACAGCATCGGTCAATTTAATCGGGATGACAGGATTTGAACCTGCGGCATCCTGCTCCCAAAGCAGGCGCGCTACCAAGCTGCGCTACATCCCGTTTTACTTTCAATCGAATTGTAACACAAGATCGATCGCAAAAATCAATCGGGATACCAAAACATTCCTTTAATTCCTTCAGGCTCTAAAATAAACCCTAAATTGCGATAAAAATCGATCACTTGAGGATCTGCAAACAGGGTTATATTGCTAATGTCTTGTTTTCGCAAAGAGTCGATCGTATATTTCATTAAAGCTTTGCCCAATCCTTTCTTTTGAAAAGCCGGGTGAACGACAACATCCCAAATAGTCGCGTTAAAAGCGCAATCTGAAGTAGCGCGGGCAAATCCAATTAAGCGTTGTTTTTTTCCTTTGACTTCCCACATCGAGACGACTAGAAAACTATATTGAAGTGCCTTTTTAACTTTGCGAAGCGGACGGCGAGCCCAACCTACCGAATCGCAAAGCTCTTCTAACTCATAGAGATCTATCTCTCGTCGCTTACTAAAATATATCCGAGAAACATTGTTGCCCTCAGAATTGAGCGAACCAATTTTAGGATCGATAATTTCTCCTAAGAGATCCCCTTCAAAAACGGAACTCTCTGTTGAAGTTTCGATCGCATCAGAACTACTAAACAATCTTTTCCAAAAAACCATCTTTGGGAATATTCGGCCTGAACTTTGCCTTTTAGCTATCTTAATACAATTTGACACTTTTCAGATCGAGAGGCGATCGGCTTACAATAGAGATTGAAACAAATCAAAAAAAAACTTGTGGTTTAACTGTTTTTTTCCAAGATAGAGGTACTCTATAGGAATTAACCAACTAGTCTTATTAGCAGAGCCTATTGCTCGAGCAACATCAAATTATATTTCTTAACTAGTGCAACTCAACAAAAGCCAAAATTACGTAAAATTACTTACTAAAATTTTGCTATTTTAAGATAAACTTTCATCAAATAAATTGCAAGCGAAGGAATACCCAAATTAAGACTCAATAGTCTAAAAAAACTCGAAGTATTACCGAAGCTATCGCTAGTCTATTAATTAATCAAACTTTAATCGTAAAAAAAAGTTAATTGCAGAAGGAGAAACCTATGCTAGACCGCAAGATTTATCAACTTTGTACAGAAGGTCGTGAAGTTAGTATTTTCTTGCGGGATCAGCAACGCTGGATTGAAGATGCTCGCATCGTTACTCTCGAGGGCGACCTAGTAACTATCCGTTATGAAACTGAAGAAGAAGAAGAAATTTGTTCTTGGGAAGAAATGGTTCGCATAGAAAGCATCGGTGCTGTGACTCAAAAGCTAGCTTCTGTTCCCAGAATAAATACTGAAATTCTTGTTGCCGACGAATGCCCTGAAGCAGAACAAATCAATCCAAAATATCCAGAATCCGATCGAGATGTAAACAACAATAACAAGTAAGAAGTCAAACATTCCGACGATCCGAGGGCAAAGCCGGTTCAAATACCGGACAGTATCCTTCGGAAGTCACTTTAAATTCGTAAAGTGGCGAACTGGGGTTAAAACAATGTTGATTTTTGTAGTGGCGGCAATTACCGCAACAATCTAAATCTACCAACCTTTTAGATTCGCTGTTAGCAGCTAGTAATTCTCTTTGCGATATTCCTCGCAGCACTAACTCCTCTCCTTGCCACCGAGCTTCAACTAAGCCAGTATCGGCAAAATTGTGCCAACGGGGATCGCTGCCGATCGCATTGGGTAAAGTAATTGTTATTGAAGATCCGAGTTCGTTTAACTCTCCTTCACAAGTAGTCTGAGTCGGGGGAGCTGGTTGTAGGAACTTTTCTCCGAGGGGCAATTCGACTAAAGTATTGTTGCGAGGGGAATGCAACTGATAGCGGTTTTGTAATTCTTCTAAGTTTGTCAGATCGGCCAAGTAGGTCGCAGAGCCGTGAACGAAAATAATATGTTGCGGTCTGATATTGTGGATTAATTGGGTTGTATTGCGGCCGTCACTATGCTCTGCCAAAAGATAATTTTGAACCGTTATTTTTTCAGCGTCGCTAGCCGGAAAAATGGCCAAAGGATCGATCGCAAATAAATCTCTTGGGTGTTGGGGTATTAAGATCGACCAAGCTCCTTTGCGAGTTTGCAAATATTTTTTAAGCTCGACAACCGGACGATCGCTCAGCAAGATACAGGGTCGATCGGGATTTAATAAATCGCGATCGCTCAGCCTTCTCATTCTCGGACAAATCCGCTCGTCCCAAAACAAAGGCTGATGTTTGGCAAAATTCTGCACCGAAACGGGAAACTGAGATAATAATTCGAGATAAATATCGCAAGCATCGGCGATATTCCCGTCAACCCAAATATCTAAATCCCGGCCCGTAAATTTATGATGGGAGCGCAAAAGTTTGAGAATTTCTTGTCCCAATCCCAAGGTTGGCACCGGCAATAGTATATTAGTACCGTTAGCTAAGGTTTCACTTAATACTTCCATTAAATGTTTTTCTTGTTGGCGGCGATGGGGATGTCTTGCAGTCCCATAACTACCTTCAATAATTAATACATCCGGAGCTAAACCTCTTAAAGCTTCGATCGACAAACCTTCAACCAACTGAAAATTTGAAACGGAAAAGTCACCCGTATAAAGTAGTTTATAGGTTCTCTTCGGGCTAGTATAGGTTAAAAAAATACAGGCAGCCCCCGGTATGTGTCCGGCAGGAAACAATTGCACGCTCAGATCTGGGGCAAGTTGGCTGCTTTGTCCCCAAGGTAAAGGTTGGCAAAGTTTTGCTATTTCAGAACAAGGTTCGTTCTGCCAGTTTAAAGGCAATAATTTTGTAGTTACAAAACTAGCATAAATTGGTATTTCAGGAAAAGCTCGATTGAATTCAAGTAAACCTCTAGCGTGATCTGGGTGAGCGTGACTGCAAAAGACAAATTCAGCCGGATACTGTTGAGAATGGTCTAACAATATTTTTTCGAGCGATGCTAAACCGCAGTCGAGCATAATGCGATGGGGCCCTAGTTGAGCCAACAGACATAATCCTTCACGCTCCTGGCCTACTCCATAGGTAAAACAGGCAAGGCGATCTAAATTTTCAGAAGCTCCCTGCATATTAGCTCGATTCATAAATAATGCTTTGTGACGCTCTCTGCTAACCTTACTAGCTTGGCAAAGAAGTCAGAAGTCAAAAATTTAAAATTCTAGAATAGTCGAACGATTTTGACGGCTATCTTAAAATTTAGTTTAGTTTTTTTAAAATTGCAAGAAGGTTAGACCTCCTTGCAGTTGCAATTAATTATTTTTCGATTTATTTTTTCAAAAACATTTAGGTACAAATCAGCATTAAAAATTATGGATTAGTGCGTTCCCAATCTGTGCTGAGGTGTTTGCCGAAATTGTTAGTGAGCGGAACCGTTACCGTGATAGCTATCTGAATCGTAAAATCCGTTTTTAGTACCGAAGAAGAGGCAGGAGACGATAAAGATAGCACTTAAACCAAGCATTAATAATTTAACATCCATGATTTTTACTTTGCTCCTAAGTAAGGACTTCAATCATTATGATAGTTAGAGATTTGTGTTTAGATTGTTAATCGTTGTAAAAATTTTATGCTCTTAAATTTCCGGGCAATTTTTTAGCATCTTCGCTTAAAGCAGATCGTTCGATACTTTCTGTAATTTTTTCTAAAGCATTGTCAGAAACCGGAGCTGCGATCGGAATTTCTTCTACTTCGGGTAGCTTCTCTAACGCCAGGGTTGAAGATTGAATGCCACCGGAAAGTCGCTTCAGAAGCTTTGGTCTAGGATCGTTAAGGACGTAGATAATTTCGTCTCCCGGAAGCCATTCTTCATGAGCTTTGACTACTTGTAAATTTTTGTTTCTTTGGATCAATAAGGGTAAGAGATCTCCAGAACGAATTAAGGCTCTCAGGTGAGCTTGTTGGAAAGATAATCCTTCCTCTTTCAAGACTGTTTTGCCTAATTTAACTTGTCCCTCATTGAGATATTGATTCCAAGTTTTGATCGGAACTTCTCCAGCAAAAGCTTGAGCGATCTTATTTGCGGCACTGTTGGCATTATCTTGCCGATTGTGAGGAAAGAGTGCGAACACTCTTGGTGGATGAAATTCTTCGATCGCCCGTTGAGCTACTACCGAATTGACTTCTCCGTTGCTAGTCAAAGCAATAAAAGTGCCTACCGATTCAATTCCGGC
>JASJCW010000141.1 GCA_030065265.1 Prochloraceae cyanobacterium | reverse complement strand
GATTGGTTAGTAGCAAGCGGTCATAAAATGTGCGCCCCAACTGGTATCGGTTTCTTGTACGGTAAAGAAGCAATTCTAACAGAAATGCCCCCATTTTTTGGCGGTGGCGAAATGATCGACGAGGTATTTTTAGACCATTTTACTTGTGGCGAATTACCTCATAAATTTGAAGCAGGAACTCCTGCAATTGGAGAAGCGATCGCGATCGGTGCTGCGGTAGATTATTTAAGTAATATAGGTATGGATAATATCCATAATTACGAAGCAGAATTAACCGCTTATTTGTTCGCTAAATTAGCCGAAATTCCCGAACTAAGAATTTACGGGCCGAAGCCAAATCAAGAAGGTGAAGGTAGGGCATCATTAGCTGCATTTAATGTCGAAGGATTGCACGCTAGCGACCTTTCTACCATGTTAGATCATGAAGGTGTAGCAATTCGCTCCGGCCATCATTGCACTCAGCCTTTACACCGCATTTTAGGTGCTTCTGGAAGTGCCAGAGCAAGTTTATCTTTTTACAATACTCGCGAAGAAATTGACGTTTTTGTGACTGCTTTAAAAGAAACGATCGACTTCTTTAAAAATGCGATGGAATAATTCAGTTATCCTCCTGGAAATTTTATGGGGCGAGTTTTTCTCGCTCTATTTTTTTGAGTAAATTTTTATTAATAAAAGCCGAACTTTTTGGAAGAAAAAACTCTAATCTAATCTTATATATTTTTTTTAGTAATCTCCCAAGCACTTCCTAACATCAATTTCTTCTGCTGTAATTAAAATAGCTTTTTGCACATCATTTTTGTTAATAATATTGGCATCAATAAGCTCATCTACTATTAAAGCAGCTAAATTTTTACTTGTTAACTTGTTATCGTAACACGGCCAATCACGTTGAACTATCTCAAAATTTGATAGTTTGAGTGTTCCATAATTATGGGAGTTTTCCACTGTGAAAAAAATACGTTTATCTCGATTGTCATAATAGCATCTTGCATTGCCAAATTTTTGAAGTTGCTGTTGCATTTTATAAAAACCTAAACCAGTATAAAAACTATAGCAATAGCATCCTTCTTTTTCGGGAAAATTTGACATCTCAAAATAGCCGACAGCAAAGCCTTCAAATAAAAAGTCTAATTTTCGATATGTTAAATATGGCATACCATTAATTAAGTAAAATTAGTAAATAAATGGCTGATTTAATGAGATCGTACTAATATTAACTAACAATCATTTTTTAATTTCTTTGGCTAGTTTAACCCAAGATTCTATACCTTTTTTAGTTGGAACTCCTGACGCAGTAAAAGTCCAAATATCTCTTTTATGTTGCGGGCCGTAACTGATATGAATCGGGCGACTCGAACCATAAAAATAGAGGGAATCGAAAGGTAATTGCTTTTCTAAAATCCAATTTACTAAACTTTTACTATCTAAATCTTCGATTAAAAAATCACAAGCAGCACCCAATCTTTTACAAAAATAATTGCCATTTTTATTAATTTCGTGAGCCATGTGCTGGTCTCGACTCGGATCGATACGACCGTTTTTAATATTAGTAATTGGATCTTTTTTATTTAAAAATCGTTTTAAATTTGGAGAACAAAAACCGTAAGTCAATTTAAAGCGATCGCGCCCAAAATTGTCAATTATCGGATCGATAATAAATTGATTTAATTGTTCGATCGCTTTAATTGTTTCTGGATTTTTTGGCAAAGGATCTATTTCACGATCGTATTTTTGATAAGTTTTACTGCAGTGACAAAACTCAAATAATGTAAGATATTTGCCTAATTTTATATCTAACATTTTTATGATTACAAGATCTATTATTTAGTAGAGAGTAGAGGCTAGTAAGTAAAGGGTAAAAATTAATACCTTTGACCTCTGACCCCCTACCCCGATATCCTAATTAAGTTTGCGGTTGTTGAGGTTTGAATTGGAACAGAGAATAAATCACGTTACGGCGAATATCGCTCATCATTTCCAAGAACATTTCATAACCTTCTTGTTTGTATTCGATCAAAGGATCTTTTTGACCGTAACCCCGCAAGCCGATCGACTCGCGCAAACCATCCATAGCTTGTAAATGTTCGCGCCAAAGGGTATCTATTTGTTGCAAAATAAAGAATCTTTCCGCCTGACGCATCAAACCCGGATTAGTTTGTTCGACCGTATCCTCTTTTATATCGTATGCTTTGCGAACTTCTTCGTTGAGGAAATTTTTAATTTCGCTGACAGTCATATTTTCGAGGTCGCTTGGTTCGACATCTTCCATTAAATAAACGAACTGCTTGACCTTATCCACCAGCTTATCCAATTCCCATTCTTCTGGGGGTAAATCGGGGTTAATATAAGCATCGACGATTTCTGCCATAGTTCGCTCCGCGTAACCGATCGCCTGCTCTTTGAGGTCTAAACCGTCTAAAACGCGACGACGTTCGGAATAAATAGCGCGACGCTGGTTGTTCATCACCTCGTCGTATTCAAAAATTTGTTTGCGGCTATCGTAATAGAAGAGTTCGACCTTTTTCTGCGCTCCTTCGAGGGAATTTGTCAGCATTCGCGACTCGATCGGCATATCGTCTTCTACATTCATCAAATTCATGATTCGGGCCACATTTTCGCCGCCAAAAATCCGCAATAAATTGTCTTCTAAACTGAGGAAAAATCGAGTCGAACCGTTATCTCCTTGTCTTCCCGCACGACCTCTTAATTGGTTGTCGATGCGGCGAGATTCGTGTCTTTCCGTCCCGATTACGTGGAGGCCGCCCTTATCTTTTACCTGATCGTGTTCTTTTTCGGTAAATTCATCGTATTCGCCGCGAATGGCGCGATATACTTCGCGGAGTTTTTCAATTACCGGATCTTCAACGGGAGCTTTTTCGGCTGCAACAGCAATTTTTTCGTCTGCTTCTAATTCCGTCAGGCTTTGAGTTCCGTATTCAGAAACGGCAAATTTCACCGCTTCTTTGAGCAATTCTTCGGTTTCTGCCGATAAATCGGTGGGGAAAATTTCCGGCGATGCTTGCCAAGTTTTGGGTTTCTTTTTCTTCTCCATGTCGCCAAAACCCTGGCCTTTTTTGCGCGCCCCAGCTGCAGCTAAAGCCACTTCTGCCATCAGATCCTCATCTTCTTCAGGTCTGACGATTTGGGGCATCAAATATTCCCTAATTTTCAAGCGAGCCATATAATCTGAGTTGCCGCCTAAAATAATATCCGTACCTCGTCCTGCCATGTTGGTGGCGATCGTTACCGTACCCTTACGGCCCGCTTGGGCGACAATTTCCGATTCTTTTTCAACGTTTTCGGGACGGGCGTTAAGTAGGTTGTGGGGAATACCTTTTTCTTGGAGTAATTGGGAAAGTAATTCCGATTTTTGTACTGAAGTAGTACCCACCAACACCGGGCGGCCTTCTTCATGGAATTCGGCGCATTCTTCGGCTACGGCGTTCCACTTGCCGATTTCATTTTTGTAGACCACATCGGGCAAATCAGCTCGACGAGAAGGTTTGTTAGTCGGGATAATGGTTACTTCCAGACTGTAGACCTTTTCAAATTCTGTTTCTTCTGTTTTTGCCGTTCCGGTCATTCCTGCCAATTTAGGATAGAGCAAGAAGAAGTTTTGGTAAGTAATGCTAGCAAGAGTTTGTGTTTCATTTTGAATGTCGACTCCTTCTTTAGCCTCGATCGCCTGGTGCAAGCCATCACTCCAACGCCGGCCGATCATTTCCCGTCCGGTGTTTTCATCGACGATAATAATTTCATTGTTGCGTACCAGGTAATTAATGTCTCTGGTAAACAATTCTTTAGCTTTGAGAGCGTTAAATATGTAGTGTGCCCAGGGATTTTCTTGATCGTAGAGGTCGCTTAAGCCTAAGAGTCTTTCTGCTTCTGCAAAACCTTCATCGCTCAAGATCACGTTGCGTGCTTTTTCGTCTACTTCATAATGACCTTCAAGGTCATTTTCGTCTTTTTGGGGCCTTAATTGCTGAGCTACTTCTGCAGCTTTGATGTATTTTTCTGTGGGACGCTCTACTTGTCCCGAAATAATTAGGGGAGTTCTCGCTTCGTCGATCAGTACCGAGTCTACTTCATCGATCACGCAGTAGTTAAACGGTCTTTGGACTACTTCTTGAATCGAGCTGGCCATATTATCCCGCAGATAATCGAAACCCAATTCGCTGTTAGTTGTATAGGTGATATCGCAAGCATAATTTTTCTTGCGTTCGGCCGGATCCATTCCTGCTTGGATCAGACCCACACTCAAGCCGAGAAAGCGGTGAACTTGTCCCATCCATTCCGCATCGCGACGGGCCAGATAATCGTTAACCGTAACGACGTGTACTCCTTTACCGCTTAAAGCGTTCAGAAAAGCTGGCAGAGTTGACACTAAGGTTTTACCTTCTCCGGTTTTCATCTCGGCAATTTGGCCTTTGTGCAAAACTATACCGCCGAGCATCTGCACGTCATAATGGCGCATACCGAGAACTCTTTTACCTGCTTCGCGAACTAAAGCAAAAGCTTCCGGTAAAATTTCATCGAGAATTTCATTTTCCTCGCGATCGTTTTTCGCTTTTTTAAGTTGAGCTTGCAGTTCGGCGGTCTTATCTCTGAGTTGTTGGTCAGAAAAAGAACTGATATCTTCCTCGAGCAGGTTGATTTCGGTAACGAGGGGTTGAAGTTTTTTGAGCTTCCGGGCGTTGGGATCGCCTAGTAACATTTTCAGCATAATAGGTGCGTCGATGAGTTTTTTTATTTTTACTAGTTTGTCTTAAATTTATAATTGCTAAAAGTAGGGTAATGACTATTTACTATAAAAATGGTATCATTACTGAGATTATCCCAACATTTACGGCAATCTCTACAAAGTTGCGTCTTATTATAATCGATTTTCAACCAAAATTTTACCAATTATTAGGCGATCGCCCCAAACGAGTCGCAAAATTTTGGGCGCGAGTCGGAGAAATTTGACGGGCTTTAATAATTGCTGCGACCAAAAATAAATAAGCAAACACTCCGGCTAAAGCCAGTACCATAATATTCCAAGGTTCTTCAAAAGCATTTGAAGCATTCCAGAGGGCGTGAATGCTCGAAGCACTCAAGTAGCCGATCGCCAGAAGCAACCACCGTTTTTTCGGTCTGAGAACGCTAAAACCAATAAAATAACCAAAATATCCACTATAAGCCATATGTCCGGCTACAGCCCCGATGATTCTAGGAATGAGCAATTGAATGCCAACTTCTTGGGCTTTTTGGGTAGGATTGCCGTCTATAGTCAAGGTTTGGACTATATCTGGAACGTACTGAAAGACGGTTTCTATGAGGGTAAAACCAGCAGCCGAAGCCGTGGCAATTAAAATCCCATCGAGAGGCTCCCAAACCCCGATAGCTTCGCGCCAAGGGGATTTTAGCATTCGTCCTAACATCAAGAAAATAAAGACCGGAATCGCTTTAAGCAATTCTTCCATCAACCCCGCACCGAAAAACATCCTCACAAACAGGGTAAAAAAGCTCATATTTTCTAAATCTGTGGTGTCAATTTTCCCCGGTAAAACGTCGCGAAACAGCCAAATAAAATAATATACTACCGGACTAGTGATAATGGAAATCGTTATTAAAGCAGAACCAAGCAGCAACCACCAAGGTTTATGCTTTCCCCCCAAACGATAGACATAGTAAAAGCAAGCCCCAGCCAAATAAAGACCTAACAGAACGTTGAAAAAATCAGGATCGCCAATCGAAGCAAACAGCCCGATGACGACTAAAACCGTAATTAAACCCGGTACTAAATATGCTTTTTCCAATAAGTCTTGTTGAGAAGAAAGAATTGGAATTAATTGAGTTAAGTGAACCGAGTCCGTTTGCGGAGGGCCGACTTTGAGAGTATTAGTTACATAAGTTTTTCGATAATTAACTTGCCAATCAAAAATAAATAAAGGGCCGGTGCGTCCTAAAGAGATGCGATCGCCCGGTTCGAGGGTTTGACAGCCTTGGAGTAACTGGCCGTTAATATAAGTACCGTTAACGCTTTCTAAATCGCAAAGTTGCCACATCGGGCAGCCTTCAGCAGTTTGTGAAGTCAAAGGGCGAATTTCGGCGTGTCGGCGCGAAACAGATTGATATTGGCTAGAATCGATGGTAACTTCGCAGCTAACAGCTCTGCCTACAACCGTAGAATTTTCAGGAGAAACTAAATAAACTTTATTAGTTTGTCCGAGGCGAGGATCTTGGGAAATTTGGATCAAACAAGCTTGATAAGTATTTTGACTCATACAAAGATTTTGTGCGATTGAGTGAAAAATATCTAGGCAGGGACATCGATCGATTACGATATAGCGTGAACTATCTAAATTTACTCGGGAAATTTGCCTTCATATCTTATTTTTTTAAACAGCAATACAAATTTACCTTGACAAAATTGAAAATATAAATGAATTTTCCAGAAAAAAATTTAAACCTTGACACTTTAGTAGATTTAGTATCCTATCGAGCCGAAAGTCAACCAGAACAAACTGCATATACTTTTTTGGTAGATGGAGAAAAAGAAGCTATTTCTCTAACTTACGGAGAGTTAGAAATACTTGCCAAAACGATCGCAGCTCAATTGCAAGCTGTTTGTCGGCCTGGCGATCGCGCTTTACTCCTTTATCCACCAGGTTTAGAATACATCGCGGCTTTTTTTGGCTGTCTTTTTGCTGGGATCGTAGCAATTCCGGCTTATCCGCCCAAACCAAACCGCTCCATCGTTCGCATCCAAAGAATTATAGCAAATGCCGGAGTGGAAATTGCTTTAACAACCAATTCGGTCAAAACCAATCTAGAACGTTGCTATACTTACGCTCCTGAATTGAAAAATCTGCAATTACTAATTAGCGATCGCCCTTTGTCACAGCAACCTAGCCAATGGCAAAAACCCAAACTCGATGGCAATAGTTTAGCTTTTTTACAATACACTTCTGGCTCGACAGCAGAACCAAAAGGAGTGGCGATCGCTCATGACAATTTACTGCACAATCTAGCCGCAATTTATCGCTGTTTCCAACACAGTCGGACTAGTAAAGGAGTGATTTGGCTGCCACCTTATCATGATATGGGTTTAATCGGAGGTGTCCTCCAACCTCTTTATGGTGGTTTTCCGGTGACTTTAATGTCCCCTTTGATGTTTTTACAAAATCCTTTGCGATGGTTGCAAGCTATTTCTCGATTTCAAGCTACTACCAGTGGCGGCCCCAGTTTTGCCTACGATCTTTGCGTTCGTAAAATCAGACCGACTCAGCTTGAAGATCTCGATCTCAGCCGTTGGCAAGTTGCTTTTAACGGTGCAGAACCGGTCGATTACAAGGCGATCCAAGCTTTTAGCGAATATTTTGCGCCGACAGGTTTTCGTCCCGAAGCTTTTTATCCCTGCTACGGCATGGCAGAATCTACTTTATTAATTGCTGGCGGCTCTTGTCAAGAGCCGGTTAAAACCCAGACGATCCAAGCCTCAGAATTGCAGTTCGATCGCGCTACTATCGGCAAGATCGAGGACGGTCAGAAAGTTCGCCATCTAGTCAGTTGCGGCTCGAGCATTCCCGATCAAACCATAATCATTGTCGATCCTCAAAAATTAACCCAGCGCACAGAAGGAGAAGTAGGAGAAATCTGGGTTAAAGGCCCTAGTGTGGCTCGGGGTTATTGGCAAGATCGAGAAAAAACCAAGCAAAATTTTGCCGCTTATTTAGCAGATCGCCAAGACGGCCCTTTTTTACGCACCGGGGATTTGGGCTTTATTCTCAACGGAGAATTATTTTGTACCGGTCGGCTCAAAGATATGATTATTATCAACGGGCGCAACTACTATCCCCAAGATATCGAAAAGACAGTCGAACAAAATCACCCCGAAATCAGACCTCACTGTTCTGCGGTATTTTCTTATCCGATCGCCGGCGATGAAAAATTAGCGATCGCAGTTGAAATAGAAAGATCTTACCATCGCGCCCAAAAGAATCCAGCTAACAGCACTAAGGAAATTCTCTCCACTGAAGAATTAATTAAATCGATTCGTAAAGTAATATTCGTCTATCACGAACTCCAAGTCCACACTACCCTTTTACTCAAACCAGGAAGCATTCCTAAAACTCCAAGCGGCAAAATTAAGCGTTATGCAACTCGCGCCAGTTTTCTGGACGGATCTTTAGAAGCGATCGAGTAGCAAGTAGCAATTAATCTCTTTAAAAACTTCCTCGATCCTCTTGATACTTTAAATCTTGAACTTTGATTGTAATTTTTCCCTCGATCGACTATAAAGTTAAGACGCTTGCATAATTACCTTTTTTTTGCTGTCATTGACTGAATTTTTTTGTTAATCTCTGGAGTAGTTTTACCATGTTTAGAACGAAGGTTAAACAACAGAACAATTTTATTGTTCCCAATCCAAGTGGTGTAAGGAGTAAAATATGACATTATCTAAAGATATACCCAACGGGAAACAAAGCCCTCAAACATATGAATTAGCTAATATTTCAGAAACTAAAATTAAAAACTGGTTGATAAAAAAATTAGCCGAAAAACTAGACTTACCTATAGATGAGATCGATTCAAAGCGAGATTTTCTCGATTACAGTCTCAATTCAATCGAAGCAGTTAATTTATCAGGAGAATTAGAAAGCTTCTTAGGACGAAGACTATCCCCTACTTTATTATGGGATTATCAAAATATCGAGGTTTTAGCCCAATATTTAGCTGCAGAAATTATTCCAGACTCTCCAATTCCGTCAACGGAGCGCAAACCAGCCGAAATTCTTCCAGAATATTATAATTTCGAGCTTTCTCCCGAATACAAACAATTAAAATTACAACAGCAAGAAATTGAAGCTTTAGGTCTTGGCAATCCCTTTTTTATTGCTCAAGAAGGTGTTGTTAACAATACTACAACGATCGGCGATCGCCAGTTTATCAATTACGCTACCTATAATTATTTAGATATGTGCGGCGATCCCTTCGTATCGAAAGCAGCAAACGATGCGATCGCTCGTTACGGTACTTCTGCTTGCGCCAGTCGTCTGGTTTGCGGGGAAAAACCTTTACATCAAGAATTAGAGCGGGCGATCGCCAATTTTATCGGCACTGAAGCTAGTATCGTCTTTGTTGGCGGCCACGCTACTAATGTCAGCACCATCGGCCATTTATTCGGCAAAAACGACCTGATCGTACACGATAGTCTGTCTCACAATAGCATTTTACAAGGATGTTTTTTATCGGGCGCGACGATTCTCGCTTTTCCTCACAATGATTGGGCCAAATTAGATGAAATATTAACCGAGCGTCGCAATTATTACAAACGAGTATTAATAGTTATTGAGGGTATTTACAGCACCGATGGCGACATCGCCCCTTTACCGGAGTTTATTGAAGTTAAAAAGCGGCATAAAGCTTTCTTGATGGTGGATGAAGCTCATTCGATCGGGGTTCTAGGCGAAAATGGTCGCGGTATTGCCGAACATTTCGGTATTGCACCGAGTAATGTCGATTTGTGGATGGGAACTCTAAGCAAGTCTTTTGCTAGTTGTGGAGGCTATATCGCCGGCTCTTCGGCTTTGATCGAATATCTTAAATATACTGCTCCTGGGTTTGTTTTTAGTGTCGGTATGTCCCCACCAAATGCTGCAGCGACGATCGCGGCGATCGAATTGCTCCAAAAAGAACCAGAAAGAGTCGCAATTTTACGTCAAAGAGCTAAATTATTTTTACAATTGGCTCAAGAACGAGGTTTGAATACCGGAATTTCTCAAGATTCTCCTGTAGTACCAATTATCGTTGGCGACTCGTTAAAATCGGTGATCCTGTCCCGTTATCTATTCAAGCGCGGTATTAACGTTCCCTTTATGTTTTATCCTTCCGTACCGCAAAATTCAGCTCGTTTGCGCTTTTTTATAACTTGCACCCATACAGAAGAGCAAATTCGTTTGACTATTGATGCTTTAACCGAAGAATTGGCCAAGCTTAAAGAGTAAAATCGATTGCTTAACTTAGATCGAAAAAAAGTTAATTAAAACACTCTTAAACCATTTATCAAAAATAGCTAGATAAATACTTTTATGGTTAAGGGGAAAAGGGACAAGTCGATCTCGTCTGTAAATTGATGCCCTCCCTTTCCCTTTCACCTTCCTACTAACTTTGTAGTTAGTTTCCATCGATTTGATATTTTTGTTCCTTTCAAAGACTGTGTAATAAAAAAATTTAGTAATTATCAAAACAGATCTAGCAAATAAATTAGAATTAGATTTTAAATTTAGAAAAACAATTTACAATAAGCCCAATCCCTCAATTTAGAGGTATATTAATTTATTGAAATACAGTTGAGCGATCGGTAATGTATTATCGAGGGAGGAAAATAACGTGGAAAAAACTGCCCTCATTGTTGAAGATAGTATCACAGATAGAGAAATTATTAAGACTTGTTTAGAAGCAGAAGGCTTCTTAGTTTCAATCGCAGAAAGCGCAGAAGATGCTTTAGAGAAAATCGAAACCAACCAACCTAGTTTAGTTTTCCTAGATATAGTTTTACCAGATCGCAGTGGGTTTGAAATTTGCCGCATTCTTAAAGAAAATCAAGCAACAACTGAGATTCCAGTTATTCTTTGTTCTACCAAAAATAGCGAAATGGATAAATATTGGGGGATGAAACAAGGTGCAAATGATTATCTAACCAAGCCAATTCTTAAAGAGGATTTAATTCGGATCGTCGAACGCTATCGATCTTCTGAGACTACAATAGATACAAATTTTACTGAAAATACAAATTTTACCGATCGACTTGTTGAAAATCCTGACATGATAGAAGTATCTTATTTAAACGATAAATTACAAGATTTTATTGTCAATACCTCCCAGATTGAAGGAGCTATTTTAGTTAGCCCTGACGGGTTGCCAATAACTGCTGTTTTACCAGATCAATTAGATGAAGAAAGAACTGCAGCTATGTCAGCAGCTATGCTTTCTTTAGGAGAAAGGATTGCTTTCGATCTTGCTCGAGGCGCAATTGAAAGAGTCTTAGTTGAAGGAGAAAAAGGCTATAGTATTTTGGTTGGTTGTGGTGAAGATGTGGTTCTTTTAATTTTGGCTAACAAAGAAGCCAAACAAGGCATTATTTTTCTAGCAATTAAACGTTTAGTTGAAGATTTAATGCCGATGTTAAATTAGTTTTTGAAAAAAATTATTGACTTTAACTATTGAAAAGTAAAAGTAATGTTTTTTCGATTGCGATCGCTTGGGAATTATCAAAATATTTTTAACAATATTAATTTTTTAGCGATCTTCAATTTTTTCATTAATTGTGGTGTGTAATATACTTTAAGTAATACAAGTATCATTCAATTTAAAATCACCGATTTCGCGAACAGATCGGATTTAAATCTAGCAAAAGTGTAACAGATCGAAACCCCGTTGCAAACTAAGTTAAAATATTCGATGACTATAGAACTTTTGTTCTAATTAAAATAGGTAAAATGAAGTTGTTAAGAGAGCGAAGCGATCGAAATAGTGGAACAATGGTTAATATACAAAGAATTTCGTTTTGAAGCGGCCCATAGATTACCGAACCACAATGGTAAATGCAGTCGCTTGCACGGGCATAGTTGGCAGGGTAGAATCTACATCCAAGGCAACAAATTAATTGAAACGGGGCCTAAACAAGGAATGCTATTTGATTATGGCGATATTAAAGAGTACATTCAACCCCTTTTAGACCGTTATTTGGATCATTACTACCTTAACGAAACTACAGGCTTAGAAAATCCTACAAGCGAACAAATAGCCCGATGGATTTTTGAAAAATTAGAAATAGCCGGTTTACCAGGACTTCATTCTGTTGAAATTAGAGAAACCTGTACCTCTGGATGTCGATATATGAAAAAATAGCTAATAAAAAAAATCTCTCCTCGATTTATTTGAGGAAAGATTAATTGTGAGTCGAAGGTTAATTTTCTTAATTAGTGAAGACAAAAACCAGTTTTTAGAAAATCACTTTTTCTGAAGCGTTTTTGAGCGCGATCGTAATGAATCATTTTGTTGTTTTGTCTTCCATCTGCTAATTGCAAAGATTGATTCTGAATTTGTTGTGCTTTAAGATGCTTTAATAAAGCAATTAAAGCTTTTTTAATAGATTGAGGACTAGTAGCATTAAGAGTAACAAATGGAGGTTTTTTTCGAGGATCGTCAAACCCTAGTTCAGTGGCTACTTGTAAAGGAGAAAGGGCATTTTCAGAGTCAATATGAGTCAATCCGACAATCATCGGTATTGTGACTAAGCGATTCATAAAGTTCATAATCTGACGAACTTCTTGAAATTCTTGGGGTCGATTGGCTGCGACTAATAGCATATAAGCATCAGCTTTAGTAATTAATACTTCCCACATGAAATTAAATCTTGATTGTCCGGGAGTTCCATAAAGATGCAATACTAAATCGTCGTAAATCTTCATTTTTCCAAAATCCATACCCACTGTTGTATGAGATTTAAGTAAACTTGTTTTATCTGTTGCTCTTCGCTCCGTACTTACTGTTTTAATTTGGCTGATCGAACGAATAAAAGTAGTTTTTCCTGCTCCTGGAGTTCCAGCAATAACTATTTTTTTTAGCTGCATCTGACTCATAATTTTCCCTCTTTAAAAATACTTTGTTTGGTTAAATAAGATTTATTTTGACTTAAATTTGCGAAATAAATTATTTATTTCTTTTGTTATTTTTTTCTGGAAAGATTATCGATGAGATATTTGAGGATAATTTTTTTTCCAGCCGTTACTATTAATTATTAAAAATCCTTGCAAACTAAGCATTAGATTTTATACTAATTGCGATCGGCCAAATCTAGTAATTACAAGAATTTTATAAAAAAAAATTCTTGCTCGAGTTGGCATTGCTTCAATATTTTTAATGGAAACATTAGCAATATAGCTTACATAATAAAATTGGTTGATTAAAAATATAAAATAGTTTATCTCCGGTGCGATCGCTTAAGTAAAATTCACTAAAACTAACTGATGTTTGGGCAACATAAGTATATTTCGGCATCGAGATCGAAATCACTTTTTGATTATATTTAAAAATTTAATTTGCGATTTAATTTGAAATTTTAGCCATGAGGGTAGGTTACGATTCTCAAGAGATGATGAGTCAATTGTTATTAATATTTGATAGATTAACCTATTTGTTTCCAAAAATTCCTTAATTTTAAATTGCCGCATATACAAAATAGAGATAATGTTCAAACAAATTAATTCACCTATTTTATCCTTAACTTTTTGTTTTATTTCTAAAAGTTTTTGATAATATTCTAGATTAGGAATATAACAAGCTCGATAAAAGACTGTATAAGTAACAATTTGCGCGCAACGATCGATTACTTTATAGCAAGATTCGTATAGTAAATAATTCTTTTGGTGAATTTCATCGGTTATAAACTCTTTTAAAAGGAAAATTGCTTGAGGTAGGAAATCACCTTGAAGAATATTTTCGAGGCTATTACAAGCTTCTATAAAAATATCTTTTTCTTTAGTATGTACGAGTGTTATTAATGCTTCGATCGCCTTTTCATTACCTACAGCAATTTTTCCCAAACAAGATATAGCTTCATAACGAGTAGAATGATTGGAATTGTTATCTAATATTATTTCTATTAAGGAATCAATAGCAGTTTCGTTATTAGAGGCAATTTTTGCTAAAGTCTCGAAAACTGCCGAGCGAATTTCATATTGTTTAATATTTAGAAGTTCGATAATAAAGTTAATAACTTTAGTGTTGTTTTGACCTATTTTACCCAAAGATTCGATCGCTTCTTTGCAAAAAGCTCTATAAATACTATTGGGATTGCTTTGTTCTTGTACTTCTAATCTTTCTCGTTCTTGCAGTGCGAAAAGTTCAGAATAATCTCGATCTTCGTTTTGCTCCTTTCTGGCTAAAACAATTTCCCATTCTTTAAAAATATCGTCATTTCTAGTAATTTCAATAATTTCTATAACTGAATCAATAGCTGTTTCACTATCGGGAGCGATCGCAGCTAAAATTTCAGCAAATTCTATAATCCTTGAAGGATCTAAATCTTGGTTTTGAAGGATTCCATCTAATTTTTGGATCGCTTTTTTATTGCCTACATAATTAGTTACTATCTTCTTAGAAACACGATTACGAGCGATCTGATTATTATTTGTTTTAAGTATTTCCAGTTGAGCGTCGAGATCGATTAGATTACTCGCATTAATTACTTCTAGACAATGAAATGCTGACTGCTTAATTTCTTCATTTTTAGTTTCTTGAATAATTTTATTTAGCAATTCAACTATTTCTAAATTGTCTGGTAAAATATCTTTTAAACTATAAACAGCTCTAGAAAAGATAGAATAATTTTGTGTATTTTGTAATAGGTTTTTCAAAGTTTCAGCAGCATTGCGATCGCCCGGAGCAATTTTTCCCAATCAAGAAACTGCTAATTCGCAATTCCAGGTATTATTATCAGAATTTATAAACTCAATTAATTTTTGAATAAATTTTTTATTGCCAACAGCAATGATTTCTAGAGTCTCGCTACTAAAACGCAAAATATTAGTATTATCGAAGCAATTATTATCGTTGGTTTTTAATATATTTGTTAATTCATTTATAGCTAATCGATCGTTGTTACCTATTACTCGTAAGCTTCTTGCTGCATAGATTTTAGTCCAACGCTCGTTACCAGTTTTTAATAGTTCGATTTGTGTTTTAATTGCTTTTTGATTGTTTGGCTCGATTATACATAAATTATGAGCAGCACAGAGTTTAATTGTTTCATTTTGATTGAGTTCTTTATCTTCTAAGAGGTTTTTAATGGTTGCGATCGCCTTTTCATCCCCAACACCAATTTGACCTAAGATATTAATAATTTCTTGAATTACGCTATTTTTATTGCAGTTATTTAGCCGTTTAATTAAAAATTTTATTGCTATTTTTTGATTAGTTTCTAGTAGAGCTATTTGAGCAGGTTTGGCAATTGGTTCGAGAAATTGCATCCATTGTTGTTTTTCTTCGTTGAAATATCCAAAACTCAATTGAATTACTTTTGTGACTATTTCCTCGGTTAAATCTGGAGAGCAATCTTGAAATTCATTAATTCCTGCTGCGGCTAAAAAATAAGCTTGATAACCATAAAATCCCTGGCATAAATCTGGAAACCAGACTAAATCGTGAATAAATTTTTCTTTAATATCTTGTTTAAGATCTTCTCTTCCCAGCCAAAATAAAATAACTTCTTTCCATTGGGAATCGAAAATGCGATAAATTCTTTTTGTTATATCTTTTGGACTTTCATCGAGGAAAAAATGCCAATCGTCAATTGCTTGTGCGGCAAAATATTCTTGAAAAGTCGGATGAAAGAAACAGTAAACAGTACCTTGTAATTGTGACTCTTTCTCTACTAAATTTAACCATCCCAGATCGCAAGCTAATTTAAACATTTTATTGCCTATAGTTTCGCGAGCAAATTCTCTTTTAATTTTAAATCTAAGTTTATTTTCAATTGCTGTTAGAGATAATTTAGCAAGAGCTTTGTGTAATTTTTCGACTGGTTTATCTTTCTC
>JASJCW010000140.1 GCA_030065265.1 Prochloraceae cyanobacterium | reverse complement strand
ATCACTCCGTAAATCAAAACACCGATTTTCTTAAAATTAATCGGATTAGTTTTTAGCTGTTGAGAAGCTTTCATAATTTGATTTTTCAGGTTAAAAACGATTTTTTTAGTCCACTTTTTCAGGATAATTTGAAATTTGGCGATCGTCGCTACAGAAAAGTTAGAGAATTAGGGAAAATAGTTAGGCAAAGTTTAGGTATAATTTTGCAACCCTCAGCTCGATCGAAAGGTTTTGTTGAAATCAGAGCAAATAATAGCCAATGCAAATAGTGCTGTTTTAAAAATAGCTGGTAGATATCTCAAAGATGTTAAAACGGCTATCTTAACTGGTGCATATACCGATCTCACCTACGAGCAAATCGATAGTATCGAAGTAACAAGAAACTCCCCCGAAGCTAGGTAGGACATCCATCTACTGTATTATCTGCGCGCGGCAAAATGTTTGCTGATTTTCGATAACTTAGAGGCGATTTTTTTCCATGAAGAAAAAAGATTTGATTATCAATATAATCGGATAGGTAGTATTTCCAGTTTGAGACTTTATCCAACTCTATTTTTATTAAAGATTAAAGACATCAATTAGTGAGTCAGCGATAATAAATTTAGGGTCGATTAGTTTGGTCTAAACTAATCCAACCGACTATTCGCTCGCCAACTTGGAAGATCAAAGAGTTAGATAATCCTAAATAATTTGAACAATATAATAAATGGCGGCAAAATTCAAACCATTGTTTTTTGGTCATTTTCAGCTTTTGAGGACAAGCTTTAAAATCCAAACACAGAATCGGAAAACCGCGATCGAGTTCGCGATATACATGACAATCTAAAGGAACGATTGAAGCTAAATTACGGAAACGTTGAATTGCTTCGATCTCCAAATCAATATTAGTATAGTTAAGGTGCGAGTTTTGAGATGCCATCGTTACCTCCTATCTATCGGCTATAAAAGGTAAGGAGCTAAAACTTACTCTTTTACTTTTATTCTAATTCTTTTGATAAAGCTTTCATCGCTTCTGGAAGTAGACAAGTTACCTAAACTTACGTAAAACTTTAGGATAGTCTCAAGATGAAGGCGATTAACTAAAATAGTGGAGGCTATTAAATGCAACTAAAAATTGAGAATATTTACTAGCAAATAATTACACCAATTCCCCAAAATAATGCTATATTCTTTGCAGTTTGTCTTCTTGGTGCGCTTTCGTCACGGAAGTGTAGCGACTTTAAAAAGAATTGGTACTAAAGCTGACAAAAGGGATCTTAGTCTCAAGGATTATTTAGTTACTCTAAAAAAGGAAATAGAAGATTTTCTTGGGAGATCCGAGAATAAATTTAATTGGATGAAAAATTAAAAAAAGGAAAAACGAAGAAAAAAGTGATAAAAAAGACAATAGTACCGTTAATAGCTTGAATAAAAATTTTGTCCCCCCGACCGATGTAAATTATGCCAATTGCATCCAAATAGCTAGTAAAAAAGGAAGCAGAGAATGCAGAGGCTAAAGCAGCTAATAATCGAAAAATAGATAGAAAGACAGCTATAAAAAAGCAAATGACTGGGTGTAGATTGTGGCTAATTAAATATGTAAAAAGATTTGATATCAATAAAATAATAAAAACCGAGCAAGCTAAATAAATTCCCAAAGATTTATCTTGTTGATAATTTGTTTTCATAATTTTATTTAAAAATGTAGGTTTAAAAATATTAAAATAAGTCACCATCTTAATTGTAATTAATATACTCTACAAATAGATCCGTATTTTCTCGGAAAAGAAAAAACAATTGCCAGGTATCGTGGTATCGGCTGAACGTAACGCGGGAGAAATTGACTCGAACGATTTCGCCAAATGAATTAAAACCGAATAATAGTTGTTAAACTTTAAAAATTAAAATCTAGTTAGTCAAGGTTCGATTGATTGAAGATCAAGAGATATTATTATTTTTACCAAGGCTGAATAATAGTACCATTAGGGTTTGGTTCGTATAGAGCTGGAATTAAAAGATGAGGATCTCTACCGTCACAGACAACACTTTCGACACCTCTTTTAGCTAATCGAATAAGTGCGTCTATTTTAGTCGCCATTCCTCCAGAAACATCGGGCTGATTTGAAGTTTCGGCTGCTTGGAGTGCAAATTTATAGTTATCCTTAGTTATAAAACGAAGCATCGCAACTGAGTTCTTTCTAGAGCAGAGCAAGCCTGGTACATTAGTTAGAATTGCAACCCGTTTAATAATTAATCGATTCAGAAACAGTTCGGGAATTCGATCGCTTGAAAAAACGACAAATTGTTTGTGGCGATCGAAGACGATATCCCCCGATAAAATAGGGATTATTCCCATTGATAAAACTTGTATAATTGGCTCAATAAAAAAAGCAACTGGCTGACCTTCTGACGTAGTTAAATAGCTGCTAGTTTGAAATGGATAACAAGGGACATCTTGCTCGCGAAACATCATCGCAATCAAAGTCATAAATTCAAATAATTTAATAGTGGGGATTGCTAAATTACTATTTTTCCAGTCGCCAGAAGAACTGTGAAGATTAAATTTTAAGACAGTACCATGTCCAAAAGAACCAGAGCCGATAATTAGAATCAATCTATTTTGAAGCTCGGTTAAGTTAAGTTTGATAACACGAATAAAATCTTGAATAGCTCTGATATTAGGAGTGCAATAAGCATCTTTATCAGTAATCAAACTGCCACCAATCTTAAGAATAAATACTGGAGGAAAATCAGTTGTCATATCAAAAGCCTTTAACTAGCATGGGCTGTGATTTTTTTATTTTGTTGTATTATACAGCACGAGCTTTAAATGTTTAACAGCTCAGCCAAATATTAATAGTCGAGCCACCTAGTTCGAGTCATTTTATATCATTAATTTTTCCGAATTACTAACAAATATTAGTCAAAATTATCTCTTGTTTGCAATCTTTCTACTTCAAGAATTACTTGAAAGATGGGGAATACTCAGTAATATTAATTGCTTAGCTTGGGATAGATTTTCGAGGTCTTATTTGCAACAAAACCTTAAATTTGAGATCGAAGCAGTCGCTCAGGATATATTTATTTGGTTGAAATTATTTGAATAAAAGTAAAAACTATTTTCCCCCAGTTCGAGATCGAAATAATAATTATTTTTAGACAGACTAATAAATTATTTATGAAAGTTAAAAAAATTTAAGATTAAAAAATAGGGAAAAATTTAAATGAGAATTATCAGAAAAAAAAGATTTGTTCTGTGGTTATTATGTTTGGCAGGTTGTGCATGTCTGCTAGTGAGTTATGTTCTAAAACCGCTTAACGTTGTAGCTTATACTTCTAGAGGGATCTTTCGCACCACGCCATTATATGAAAATTTAGGCGATCGCGATCATCGAATTACTACTCGCTCGCCCCTAGCCCAAAATTATTTTGACCAAGGGCTGATTTTGGTTTATGGCTTCAACCACGCCGAAGCAGTCAAATCTTTTGAACGAGCAACCCAGTTAGATCCCAATTGCGGGATGTGTTACTGGGGGATTGCTCTAGCATTAGGGCCGAATATTAACGCGCCAATGAGTCAAGATGCAGTACCCCAAGCTTATCGAGCAGTCCAAAAAGCTGTTAAATTAGCACCCCAAGCCAGCAAACAGGAACAAAATTACATTCTCGCTCTCTCGAAACGTTATTCCGATACGTTCACCTCCGATCGCCAATCTCTAGATCTGGCTTACGCCAAAGCCATGCGCTCCCTTGCTCGAAGTTATCCTGATGATTTAGACGCAGCTACCTTATTTGCTGAATCACTCATGGATCTTATGCCCTGGGACTACTATACAGAAGATGGCAAGCCAAAACCAGAGACCAATGAAGTAATCGCTACTCTAGAATCGGTTATTCAACGAGATCCCGAGCATCCTGGTGCGATCCACTACTATATTCATGCGGTGGAGGCTTCTTCTACTCCAGAAAGAGCGGTAGCAGCAGCAGAAAGACTGGGTAAAGTCGTACCTGGGGCGGGTCATTTGGTACATATGCCTTCCCACATATACTTGCGCGTAGGTCGTTATCAAGACGCTTCTATTGCTAATCAAAAGGCAATTAAAGCCGATCGCACCTACCTAAGTCAAAGTCAAGCTAGGGGAATATATCGCTCCTTATACTATCCGCACAATATTCATTTTCTCTGGCAAAGTTCTTTAATCGAAGGTCGCAGTCAATTAGCTTTAGAAACAGCAAGAAAACTAGTAGCAAAGGTATCGTTAGAACAAGTCAGACAGTTTCCGTTTACAGAAATTTTTCTGCCTACTCCTTTCTTCACACTAGTACAATTTGGTAAATGGGACGAGATGTTGACCGAACCTCAGCCTCTCAAAGAATTAGAATATACTCGAGCTATGTGGCACTACGGACGAGGAATGGCTTTAATTGCCAAAGGTCGCGATCGAGAAGCTATTGTCGAAGCACAAGAACTGCGATCGCTAAACCAGACTAAAATGATTAATAACTTAGAAGTTTTAGGAGTCCCAGCTAGCAAAACCCTCGAAATTGCGCGACGAATTTTATTAGCAAAAATAGCTAGTTTTCGAGGCAACGATCGCGAGGCCGTAGCTCAGTTAAAAAGGGCCGTCGAGATTGAAGGGGAACTTCCTTATACAGAACCGCCTTATTGGTATTCTCCGGTGCGGCATTACCTTGGTGCGGTACTATTAAAGTCAAATCGACCCGATCGAGCAGAACAAGTCTACCGCGAGGCTTTAGTACAGAATCCTAATAGTGGTTGGTCGCTGTTCGGTTTAGTACAAAGTTTGCAAATGCAAGGAAAAACCGCTCGAGCTGTTGAGATACAACGACAGTTTAAAAAGGCTTGGGCAAAAGCCGACGTAATGCTGAGCGATTCACAATTTTAGCGATAATATCTTAAATTACTATTACCCTGCAAAGGGTACTGCTTTCTCTAAGGTTTAGTCAATCTTGAAGAAATCGAATAGGAATAAAAGATAATAAGTCAAATATTAGGAGCAAATTTGCAGTGAATCGTTTTATACTCATTATTTTAGGAATATTGATTACTATCAGCGGTAATTTAATGTTTCCTGCAGCGAGTTGGGCAGCTACTTCGAGCTTGGGAGTAAAAGATGGCTATTTATCTCCTTGTCCTGAAACTTATAACTGTGTAGTCAGTCAGAATGCAGATGCTACTCATGCCATTGCTCCGATCGCCTATCATACTGACCTAGTCACAGCAAGAGAAACCTTATTGAAAGTGTTGAGTGTTGTTCCTCGTACTCAAGTAATTGAAAAAGAGGACAATTATATTCGCGCTGAGTCTCAAAGTCGTATCTTCAAATTTATTGATGATTTAGAATTTTATTTTCCTAGTGACGAGCAAGTCATTCATTTACGTTCGGCCGCTCGAGTCGGTGAATCGGATTTAGGAGTGAATCGCAGACGACTCGAGCAAATTCGCCTAGCAATGCGAGATCTAAATGTTTAATGCGATCGCCTATTCTGTTTAGCTTTAGTAACATCACTGCGACTTTTTCTATTTGAACCCTCGTACCTAGACTAAACCGACGATCTAGAAGGAAAATACCCATCCTCAAGAGTGTTTTTATCTACAGTAGCGATCGCACTTATCAACAAGTAGAACAAACAATGGTAGCGATCGAAAAAATTAGCTGTTCTCGAATCGATCGAAATCCCGAGCAGAAAGATAAACTTTAAACTTTGAAACTAAAGATAAATCGACGTTAGGATATTTATGCTTCGATCGGCACGAAATTTATAGTATCAATGTCTAAAGCTGAAGTAATTGGATTGGGAAGATCGGGAATAGCTGCTGCAAAATTATTGCACGAACATGGTTGGCAAGTTACTCTAAGTGACTCGGCTAGCCCGGATCGAATTGCAGCCAGAGCCAATGCAAAATCTTTGCAAAAATCTCAACAAGATCTAGAAGCAAAGGGCATTACAGTTCAATTAGGCGGTAATTTAGATCTCGATCCAAACCACTCATTAGATCTGATTGTAGTCAGTCCGGGCGTTCCTTGGGACATCCCACCATTAATCAAAGCAAGAAATCTGGGAATCGAAACGATCGGAGAGATCGAACTTGCCTGGCGATATCTTCAAGATATACCTTGGATTGCCATTACCGGAACTAACGGTAAAACAACAACAACAGCCCTACTAGCGGCAATGTTTGAAACTGCGGGGATTTACGCCCCTGCTTGCGGCAATATTGGTTATGCAGCTTGCGAATTGGCACTACAAAAGCAAAAACCCGATTGGGTAATCGCTGAAATTAGCAGCTATCAAATCGAATCATCCCGAGCGATCGCCCCTCAAATTGGCATTTGGACGACTTTTAGCCCCGATCATCTCAATCGCCATCAAACCCTCGATCGTTATTTTCAAATTAAAGCCTCCCTATTGCATCGCTGCAAAAAACAAATCTTTAATTACGATGATGCTTATTTAAGAAATTTAAAATCATCAGAAGAATGGCAAAATGCTTATTGGACTAGTGTTGCGGGCAAAACCGACAATTCCGGTCTCTCAGCATATTTAGAAGATGGTTGGGTGATAGCAGAACAAGAGTTAGTTTTACCCGTATCTTTATTTAAAATGGTAGGAGTTCACAATCAACAAAACCTCTTATTAGCTACAACAGCCGCTAAATTAGCCGGAATAAATAAAGAAGCAATAGCTAAGGCGATCGCCAATTTCCCCGGAGTAGCTCACCGTTTAGAATATATCTGTAGCCACAAAGGTATCGACTTCATCAACGATAGTAAGGCAACCAATTACGATGCGGCAAAAGTTGGTTTGGGAGCGATCGAAGAGCGGGTTATTTTAATTGCTGGAGGACAAGCTAAACAAGGAGACGATCGCGATTGGATCGAGACAATTTTAGCTAAAGCTGTTACCGTCTTATTAATTGGCGAAGCAGCACCTACTTTCGCAAAACGCTTTCAAGAATTTAATTATCATGCTTATGAAATAGTAGAAACTCTGGACAATGCAGTGACAAGATCCTTAGAATTAGCTATAAAACAAAATGCTAAAGTTGTTTTATTGTCTCCTGCTTGTGCTAGTTTCGATCGCTTTGAAAGTTTCGAGCATCGCGGCGATACTTTTCGTCAATTGTGCTTGCAAATAGAATGAAATTTAATAATTATACTTTTAAATAAAATAAAATCTAATTTTTATATATTTTCCCCCAGGATATTCCGAGGAATTAGTTATTATGCCAGTATTCTCCAGTCAAGCACCCCTAGATTTAGTTGTTTCCAAAGAATCGGGATCTAGAGTCCAGTCAATTAATCATGCACTGGCGATCGCTAGAGAAGGAGATACTATTTTAGTGCGATCGGGATTGTATCAAGAGAGCATTACTATCGATAAACCAGTAACAATTCTTGGAGAAGCAGGGGCCCAAGATACCATAATCGAAGGTATTGAATTGAATTGCATTGATATGCAAGCAAGCGAGGCTAAAATTAAAAATCTCACTTTACAAGGAGATCCTGCTACTTGTCGGCCAAATTTTCGCGCCGTACTCGAGATTCATCGCGGTAATTTAATTATAGAAAATTGTTTTATAACTACTTCGATCGGTATTGGTGTCAAAATTTATCAAGGGGCTTTTCCTTTAATTAAAAACTGCAGGATTTATGGCGGAAAAGATACTGGAATAAAAATAGTTCGCGGTGGCGGCGGAATTATAGAAAATTGCGATATTTCCTATCACCATTCCTCGAATATAATCATCTCTGGAGAAGGTAAATCAATTGTTAGAAAATGTAAAATACACGGGAGTAAAAAAAGCGGCATTTGGATTGCAGAGAATAGTTCTGCTTTAATTGAAGAGTGCCAAATTTATGCTAATGCCTATCCTGGAATCGGTATTACTTCTAAGAGCAATCCAACAATTAGAAATTGTCAAATTTACAACGGCACTAATGGCATTTTAATTACCAACAATTCTCGAGGCACGATCGAAAATTGCAAGATCTTTAAAAATAGCTATCCTGGAATTGCAATTACAGCCGGAGCAAACCCAACAATTAGAAATTGTCAAATTTATAACGGCACTAACGGTATTTCGATCGCAGAACGGGGCAAAGGAATTATTGAAGATTGTCAAATATATAATAATACTTATCCCGGAATTGCAATTAATTTAGAAGGTAACCCAAAAATTACTCGCTGCAAAATATACGAAGGCAAAAGTTACGGGATTTTAGTTACAGAAAAAGGCAAAGGAATTATCGAAGAAACAGAAATATATAAAAATATTAAACCGGGTATCGCGATTACTTCAGAAGCAAATCCTTTAATTAAAAAATGCACTATTTATGAAAATAAAAGTAACGGTATAGCGATTAATAAACAGGGCAAAGGAATCATTGAAGATTGCGTAATTCGCGACAACGAATCTTTACCAATTGCGATCGAAAAAGGTAGCAATCCCTGGATCGAAAGATGCGAAACCCTCGACAGTAAATATGTAGATTATCTTTGGCAACAAATCGATTGCTTGGTGGGTTTAGCAGATCTCAAACGAGTAGTTAAAGAAATTATCGATACTGAAATAGCAAATCAGCGTTTGCGCGCTGCTGGAATGAAAGTAGACGAAATAGAAAGCCGTCATATGGCATTTATCGGCAATCCCGGAACGGGGAAAACTACAGTAGCTAATATAGTCGCAGAAATATTAAAACAGTTAGGAGTTTTAAAACAGGGTAAATTTATCGAAGTGAGACGGGATATTCTCGTCGGCCAGTATCAGGGACACACGGCCAAACGGACGGCCAAGGTGGTAAAATCGGCTCTAGATGGGATTCTCTTTATCGACGAAGCTTATGCTTTAATGCAAAGCGAACAAGACGAATACGGCAAAGAAGCAATCAATACCCTAATCTCTTTAATGGAAAAACATCGCCATCGTTTGGTGGTGATTTTTGCCGGATACGGCCCGTCAATGCAAAAATTATTTGCAGCTAACCCGGGTTTAGAATCTAGGATTGCTTATCAAATTCAATTTCCTGACTATACACCCCGGGAAATGCAGCGAATTTTTGCCACAATGTGCGATAAGAGTGGCTGGATTTGCAACCAATATTTATTAGATTCTCTGCTGCAAGTATTTGAAAATATCTATACCAGTCGCGACGATAATTTTGCTAATGCCAGAAATGTCCGCAATTTACTCGAAGCAATGGTAAGAAGGCTAAAAAGTCGCATCGTTAAGGATAATTTAGCAGGACAAGCGATGCTGAATCTTAATTTAGATGATATTCCTCCAGAATATCGCATCGTGCGCGATCGAGTAGATAAAGAAAATTTATCGCGATTGTTAGGTGAATTGAACGATTTAATCGGTTTAGATTCGGTTAAAGATGCGATCGGCGAATTAGTTCACACTCAATTAGCCAATCAAAAACTCTTGCAAGCAGGCCATCAAGTTCGAGATAATGAAACCAGACACATGCTGTTTACTGGCAATCCCGGAACTGGTAAAACTACCGTAGCTAGATTGGTAGGACAAATTTTTAAAGCTTTAGGATTGCTGAAAAAAGGTAATTTTTACGAAGTAAATCGTGCTAATTTAGTCGCACAATATCAAGGACAAACCGCCTTAAGAACCAAACAAGCAGTAGAATTGGCTTTAGATGGAGTATTATTTATTGACGAAGCTTACGCTTTAAATAAGGGTAATTTCGATAGTTATGGTAGCGAGGCGATCGATACTTTAGTTCCTTTGATTGAAAAATACCGCGATCGCCTGATCGTGATATTTGCGGGATATTCTCGCGAAATGAAATCTTTTATTGCGGCTAATTCTGGTTTGGAATCTCGCATTGCTTATAAAATAGAATTTCCAGATTATACTGGGGCACAATTACATCGGATATTTATCAGTATGGCAGCTAAAGACGGTTGGATCGTAACTGAAGATGTCGATACTTTACTTCAAGCAAAATTTGCTGCTTTGTACGGCGATCGCCCCGATAATTTTGCCAATGCTAGAGACGTTCGCAATCTTTACGAGAAAATGGTCAGAAGTATTAAAACAAGAATAGTTTTAGAAGATCTTTCCCCAGAAGAAATGAGAAAATTTACTGTTAAAGATATTCCAACTACTTAACTATATGAAAAGTACCCGTACTTATTGGAATCCCCTCTCACCCCTTGCTGCTGAACAATGGGAAGCGATCGCCGGATCTGATGGTAAACTATCCCAAATTACGATCGCAGCAGATCCAGAAACTGGGGACTACACCAGATTAACCAAATTTGCCGATGGCTATTCTACCGAGTCTTTCGGGCCGAAAAGTCACGATTATCCCGAAGAAATTTTTGTTGTTTCGGGAAGATTGTACGATCGAGCCTTTCAAATTTGGCTCGAGCCAGGTTATTATGCAAGTCGACCCCCTCGTGAAGTTCACGGGCCTTTTAAAGCCGATGGAGAGGTCATAATCCTAGAAATATCTTATCCGAGTCAGGCAATTAAGTAAGATTTATTTTAAAAAGATTTACAAATATCTTCAAATATAGTTTTAACCGAATAAGTACCGATTAAATCTCCGGTTGCTGTTAATTTAACTGCACTTAAATAGCCGCCAAAACAAGCACCAGTATCTAGATACCAACTTTGAGATTGAGGGTTAAATAAAGGGCGATCGCTGTTGAGTGGAGTATGACCGACAATTTGAATTTTGTTGAGATTTTTGAGAGTTTCTCGCGTCCACAAAATACTATCGGGACGATCTAAATTAAAAGGATTTCTAGTATTTTTAGCTATTCCTGCATGGGATATAAAAACATTCTTGTTTTCCCAAAAAAATGGTAAACTTTTAAACCATTCAGCAGTTTCAAATAACGAAAGTCCAGCGCGAGTGAAACTATTTAAAGTTTTACTACCCCCATTCCGCAACCAATGGCAATTACCATTAGTTTGAGTGTATTTAATTAATTCTCGTTCGTGATTTCCTAAAGTAATAAAAACACGATCGGGATGAGATTGATGCAAATTCCAAATATATTTAACCGTTTCTCCTGAAAAATTGCCGCGATCGATTAAATCGCCTACTTGAATTAAGATATCGTCATCGTGCCAGTTCTGCTCTATTATCGATCTAAAGGTATGGAGACAACCATGTACGTCTCCTACGGCCAAAATATTCTTCAATTGCGCTACTTCCTTAAATACAATGACTAGACCTCAAATCAATTTTATCTTCACTGAGAATAAAACAATCGCATCTTAACCTCAGTTGCGAACTGCTGAAGCTAATGAATCTTCAAGATGATGCTAAATTTAGTAATAACAATTTTGAAAACTAACGCGCTTAGCTTGCCAATCGATCGCAAATAAATCTTTACAACTAAATTTAGCAACATATTTTTCTAACTATTTGATCGGACAAGAACGATATACAGGTTTCCAAAGTTCTAGAGTATTTTTAATTGATTTTAGTTCGTCTAAGTACACTTCTAGTCGAGAACTTTGCAGCTTAAAAATTGTGATAATCATATCAGCTTGAAGTTCTTTTGTTTGACGATCTCTCAACAATCTATCTAAGACAGTTTGAGATCTTTTAATGTAGTCCTTAATTTGTTTTTCTGCTGTATTAAAATCTTCTGAAACCTGTTTGTCAATTACTCGTTTCAAGACTTCTTGAGTTTGGGGAATTTGCTCGTCAATAATACTTTTAATTTGCGCTGCTGTTTGACGCATATCTACTTCGTAAAAAGATTTGACTTCTTCACTTTCATAAGGTACGTCGATAGTGTAAGCCTTTTTCTTACAAAAACCCTCATCAAATCTTTCTTCTTGTCTTGTTTTAATTACAGCAATGGTTTCTTGTTGCTTGTTTATTTTGGCATCAATGCCTTGAAATTCAAAACTAGGAAATTCAATCTCGTGAATGTTCAATTCTACCTGGAGAATGTCTCCGAGATATTCCGATAACTCATCGGAAATTTCTTGAATATCTTTTTGAATTTTTGCCGCTAATAATTCTCTAATTTTTGTTCCTTCTCTGACTAGTTCGTCTTGAGTATCTACCCACCAAGTTTTAATTAAAGGGGCGCAATATTCATTAATCGTCTCTTCAATTGCTTTAGCTTCCTCTTTAGTATCTGTTTTAAACTTATAGGGGTCGAAATCATTGCTAAGTTCTTCACCATAAGTCTCAAAAGGATCGTATTCGCTAAAATTTGGCGTGCTAGTAAAAGATGAAGGAATCACCTGTGCTAGTTTATCAAATAAAGGAGTTTTTGCGCGATCGAACAATTTAAATCCTAATTTTAATCCTTTACCAACCCCGGGAATAAAATTAAATAAATTGCCCTCATTTAACAATACAGCTTCTCCAGACCGCTCGATTATTCCGCCCCAACTAACGTAAAGACTGTCCCTTTGTTCTGCGATCGCATCTCCTCTAAAATTTTGAAACTCTAGATCGATATTAGTCGGTTCTTGAGATTGTATATAAGCTCCCCGCTTAAAGGCAATAATATCGATTTCTTCTTGAATTTTCTTTTTAGCTTCTTCAGCAAATAAATTAATTCCTTGACTGAAACCTTCAATTAAAATCTGTTTTTGATGCTCTACAGATTTCTTGACATTATCTACTTTTTCTCGAGCTGATTTAGCATGAACTCTAAAATCATCTACGGTGTGTTTGAGAGACTCAAATTCAATTTCCCAACCCCATAATTCTTGATTTAAAGTATCTTCAACTGCTTTAGCTTGCTTATCAATTTTAGCAACTACTTCACTAACAAGATTCCAAGCAGAATTTTGAATTATATTTTGAATGACTTGTCTTTGCACCGCAAGCATTCCGCTATCTTCTAAAGCTTTAGGAGCAATTTCTGATGGTTGGGGAACTGCAAAAGTTTCACCAATATATTCGCCGAGAAAAAATCTAATAAAGTCTCTTTTATGCATTTGCGAAGCGCGATCGCCGATAATCAATTTTGAAAGCAAGCCTTTCCAAGCACTAACAGGATAAATAACTGGATTTGGCATCCCAAAATCGATTAATGTTTCTTTTAAATTGGCAATGACTTCTGGGATTGGTCGATCTTTTTGGGATCTGCGATCTACTTTATTGAGAATAAAATATATTTTACCTGTATTTTCTGCGATAAAATCTTTACGCTTTTCAATTAAATCTTTGAGGAGTAATTGATTGGTATCGTCTTGAAAAGAAGTATAATCTAAGATAAATAAAATTGCGTTACAAGTTCGTAAAGCTTCTAAGGCAGTTTCTTTAAGTTCTACTGTATTAAAACTAGCTGATTCCCACTCGTTCGGCCCGGGAGTATCGACTAAAGTAAAGCCTGCTAGAGAAGGGTATTTACTAATTCCTTCAATTGGATGCCACAATTCAAAGCGAGTTGTTTTATCTTCATTATTATTCTGGCGAATTTCGTGAGTGCGATTGAGGAAATGCTGACGAATTATCGCACTGTCTCCCTCGCAGATTGGAAAAGGGTGTCTGTATCCTTCGCGATATTCAACTAGTCTCGGCATTTCACCAGCTCTAATCGGTCTGACATCCGTACGACATACCGTACAAGCTTCAGATTCGCTGGGTAAAACTTCAGCACCGATCATTGCATTGAGGAAAGTGCTTTTACCAGCCTTCATTGCAGCAATGACTGCAACTTGGTATTTTTGCGTTTTTAAGCCCAGTAAAGCCTTTCTTAACTCATTCTTAATGCCTTCTAATTCTTCGCCCTTATTTCCCGATCTGCGGCGATCTTGCTTGATATCTAAAACGTATTTATAGATTTTTTTACCAATTGAATCTACTTGATTGTAAGTTTTTTGAAAATGTTGAGAATAGGTATTTGATTTTGAAGAAACTAGAAACTTTGAAAGTGGATCTGGAGATAATTCTTTTGATTGCAATTGGTTTGGATTTTTATTCATGTTTTTTTATTAGATAATTATACTGAAAAAGCCTTAATTTTATCTTAATGAAAATTAAAATTTTTTAAACGGGATTTCGATCGCAACTAAAACCTATCTAAGATCGCTGACAAATTTATAATAATATGCTTTGGCGATCTAATTCTCTTCAAATAATACGTAAGTATTAAGTTGTTTAAAATCCAAACAAGTAAAGAGGGGATAAATGACAAAAATATCAGCCTTACTTGAAGTTTTATGTCAATTTAGAACTAACAATAAATTGTTTTTCAAAACAGTGATGCAAGTCACTTAATAATACCAGCTTTAAAAAAAAACAGGACTACTAAACTTATTCAAGCGATAGTCCTCTTCTTAAAAAAAACAGAATAAAAATCTTATCTATTTAAAATAAAACAAATTTGACAAGAAGGCAACTATTAAAAAAATATATCTTTCTTGTAAAGTTTTCTATTCCTTGATTGAGCGGCAATGAAGAGAACTGCTTTACAAAAGTTGTTGCTTTACAATACCTATCACTTTAGTTGGTTTTGTCAGAAATAACCAGCCTATTTTCACTTCGATGACATTGTGAAGTTTGCAAGAATAATTTAGTTTCCTATCTTATACAACAATTGCTTGAATTGATTTTCATTGCTGTCAAATAGCAGAAAGACAGGTGTTTGAATTCTCAGCTTAGCAACTCTCAACGGTTATAAATAGACGATTTAAGGGATTAAACAAAATTAAAATCAACTACTTTGATTTATTTTATAGTAATAAAACAAATAAACTGAATCGAAATAGAGTTAAAAAATAATATTTATTTAAACGCGATCGCCGAATCTTTTTAATACTTGTAGTCAATAAAAAGCATTTGTTCAGAGCAGAGAATCAGTTAACTCTGTTGTTAAAATTTGATTTGCTTTGTTATAAGCATCAATAGCTCCAGAGTATTGTTTTAATTTAGATAATATCCAACCCTTTTGATTCGAGATCTCAGAGTTATAGCAGAAGCAAGAAGTTCGATGGAAGAAGGAAGAGGGATAATCCTTAATATTTAACCCTTTTACCAATCTTAAATGTCCTAAACTTTATTTCAACTGCTATATTTTGTCTTATTTTTAAAGCGAGATCGTAATATTTTAAAGCCTGTTGATATTGGCAAGATTTGAGAGCTTCTTCAGCGAGATTGCACCAAACAATAAAATATCGATTCAGTGTTACTATTCAATTTAGCCAAAATGCTTGCCAAGAAGCTCTCACTTTTCTGTCTTTCCTCTTGCCGAAAACTGCACGAAATTTTATTG
>JASJCW010000139.1 GCA_030065265.1 Prochloraceae cyanobacterium | reverse complement strand
TTGAGGAGATCGAATTTAATGGCAATATTATAGTTTTTGCACCTAACGATCTGCCTTCTGAAGTTATGGCTAATCTTTCAGCTCGAGTCAGTGATGTGGTGGTAAAGCCAATTGATTGGAGTAGTTTAAAAGATAAAGAATATTTTCGATAAACTAAACTCTAAACGGACAAAAAGTTGTATAGCGATTTGGCTCGATTTCAAGTCCCATTAACAGGCCATTCAATCTCCAGATATACCGATACGCAGGCTCATCGGTATAGCTCCGAGTACCTTTGATTTCAAGCTTTCTAACTTCGTCGAACTCACGTTTGTTTAGGACTACCCTCGATTTCAATCCCTATACTACTCTCTGTTTTCTGTTGTGGAGCGAGTATTTTTTCCTTTATCTGTTCATATATCTGTTCATAAAATAATCCAAACAATAAACTTAGAAGAATTACAAATATAGCTATATTTTTTTCTTTTTTTATCTTATTCTTACTTTCTTTGAGTTTATTATTATTTTCTCTGAGATCATTAATTTTGTTTGCCAAATCATTAGTTATTTTTTGATTATTTTCTTTGAGATCATTAATTTCGTTTGTCAAATTATTAATTATTTTTTGATTATTTTTGTTACAAGAGAATCCATTTATTCGCACAGAATCAAGGATTAAATCATCAAACGAAAGAAAACTTTTGGTGGTATAAGTTAATTTCTCAGAGTATTTTTGTAGATTTTCATCTGACATATAGGATTTAAGTTTACCAGGAGTTTCAATATCTAAAATATCATTAATTTTCACTTCGAGTTTACGTAGATCTTCTTTTAAGAGAAGTATTCTTTCAGAATCATTATCACGACTGGAATAATAAGAATCTTTAGCATTATTAAAAGTTAATTTCAAATATATCTGAGACAGAAATCCTTGTAATTGTTCAAACTTGATTGACTTTTTAAAGCTATTAGGGTGGTTAATATTATTATTTTTAACATTACTATCTTGAAGTGGTAAAAAATCGATTATAACTTCTTCTTCATTTATTTTAGTTAAATACTGTTCTATATTTATTCTATCGAAAACTTTATGAACTAATTCAGAATTATTTTTTTTACCTAAACCCATGAAAAAGATATTATAAAGATATATACCTAACATATGAAAATAATAAATACAAGGATTTATATTTTTATAGTAGGTGCATTTTTCTAACAAAAGATTATTACTATGGTAATCAAAGATCTGATTTTGATCTTCAATATATTTTAGTTCTATAATCTTATCTTTTTGATTAACATGAGTCACTTTAAAAAGAAAAATATTGTGTGGATTTTGTTCTGTTCTTCCTTCTTTAATAATAATCCAATCATTTTCATTTATAATATTTTCATATGTATCAAAAAAAGAATATTTATATTGATAAAAGTGTTCTGTAGAGTTTTCTGAATTTTCTGAATTTATAGTAGGATTATCTATTTCTATTCTTTTTAGCTTTATTTCTCGACGCATATTGGAAAACAAACTAGGTACGTATGGATATCCTAAAGGATTACGTAGCATAATTTTTTGATAGATATTACCATTTTTTAGGTCATTATAATAGTTTTCTTTGTTGTTATATAGAACAGAATTTGTATCTAATAATTTATCTGTACTTGTTCTTTTATAAATAATTTTTTTTGGATCTATTTCCACAAAATGAAAATCAACATTGGTTTTATCACTTATGTTTATATGTTCTTCAACAAGAAGACTTAATTTCAAAAAAAACCAATAGCCTCTTATAAGACGTATATGATATTTATCTTCAGAGTAATTAAATAATTTATCAAGATCTATACTGAAATTATTTTCTTCATTATCTATATTATTATCCTGAAGTCTTCCTATCATTAACTGATTGTTAATATTTGAATAAGTAAATTTTTCAGCCATTTTATTTCCTAATAACGATGTAAACTTCTTAATTCTTTTAATAAAGAATTTGTTGGTTCATTGTCAGTTTTTAGTTTATTTTCATTGTAAAAAGTATCTTTAGCCTTATATAACATACATTTTAAGATTAATTTTACAATTGATATTGGCACATATTCTAATCTATTTTGATCTTTAAAAGGTTCAAATATTTTAATTAAACCTGGTTCATTAGTCTCAAAATTATAAACACTTTTATATTTATCAATTAATTCGTCAACAGTTGAATTTTGAGTATCGTATTTTCTAATACTTTCATAAAAATCTTCTGGAGATTCACCACAAGTAATTAAGTGAAATCCAATTGCACCTATTCCAAATAAGTCTGTTCTTTTTCCTTGAATTTTATAGAATTTAGCCTGAGTTTGCTTGCAAGATTTTAAATAGATATCTTGTGTTTCAGATGACTTTAGATATATGGAAACTGGAGATTTTTTTTCTTTTTCTATACTTATACGCTCGATTTCATATGCTTTATCATTATATTTACTAAAAATTACATAATCTCCTTTTTCAATAATTGTATTTTTAAAAGTAGGAATTTTTATAATTAGTCTAATATCAGAACCATTATTAACAATTTCTACGTTAGCAGTATCAAAAAAATATTTTTGTTCTGGTGAACGATAATGTAGAGTACCTAAAGCTAAGCGATTGTATTTACCTAATAGTGATTGTGGTTTTAGTTGATTTTTATTTAGAAATCCTAAATCGCCGATTGCACTTTGAAGTGTTTCGTCTAATTGTCTATTAAAAATATTTGCAGGTTTTATATCAAGATGAAGATATCCAGCTTTATGTAGATATCTAAGTCCTATTGTAATATGTTCTAAATAAGGTAATATAATACCTATACGTTCGTAAAAATTATAATATCTCAGAAGATCGTATCCATCTAGTTCACGAATTTGACGCTCAAGCTCTTCTCGTTTGTTTTCCTCAGCATACTTTCTTATATATTCTTTTGCTTCGTCTGTAGAATTAAATGATTTTTTTTCTTCATTTTCTTTATTAATAAGTTTGAAAGATGGAATTTCATATTTACCAATTCCATTTTCTAAAAGATCTTCAAGAGTATTTTCATATAATACCATAACAAGACCATAGTTGGATAATCTATCAATTTGCTGCAATATTTTTAAATTATTATAAGCGTTTGAATCTAGAAATTGATTTGTACCTTCTTTTGTTGTAACAATACCCGGAATATGATCTATATTATTTTTTATTTCATTCAGAATGTCTTGCGAAGACTTTATTTCTGCTTCATAACGTTCGGTTATAACTTCATTGTTAGTCTTCATTTCGTTCTGAAATAAATTAAAATGTTTTTTTATTTGATTGACAGATTTTTGTAGTTTATTTCGATATGAATTAAAAATTTCTTTTCCTTTATTTCCAAATGAACTAGAAAATTCTTTTAATTCATTATTCAATTCAAAATCATAATTGTTAATATTTATTATTTCCTTGTCACATTCTGATATAAACTGACTCATTGGTTTTGGTATTATTGCCTCGTATTTGTATAATATTTTAAAGGCATATTGAGTTGGAGATTTACTTTCACCTCCTTCATGTACAAGATAAACTATACCATAGTTACCATTTCCGAGTTCAATTGGTTGATTGTTTTCGTCCAGAACAAAATAATAAGTATTTTTTTGTTTATTAGTATTTGTTATAAATGAATATTTTTCATCTGATGTAAATATATATCCTCTGGATTCTTTAGCAGAAGATTCTAACAATTCCAACCATTCCTGAATAGTTTCAGGACGATCTTTTGTTTTGAGTTCCATACCTTTAAGAATGGCATCATTTACTTGCTTGCTAATCTTAGAATTCAACTCAATTGGAGTCTTTAGTTGTTTCAGATCACTCTGTCTCAACTCTGCAGCTATGGGATCTTCTCCCGTAAGCAAAAAATAAAGAGTGGCGGCTAAACTATAAACATCAGTAGAGGGTTTATCTTCTTGTGTAAGTGGGGCATAACATGACCCAGGTTTTTTCTTTAAATCTTGCTTTTGCTTAGAAAATTTTGAACAACCAAAATCAATTATAACTATGCTATCTTTATCCTTGCGGAGCATTATATTGTTAGGTTTTATATCATGGTGAATTATATTAGGTTCAATATTTTCATCAGTATGGAGGTAATTTAAGCCGATACCTACTTGCTTAATGTATTTTAAAGCCTCATTTTCTGATAAATAACCTTTTCTTTCAACATATTGTTCTAGATTTTCTCCTTCGATATATTCTAAAATTAAAGACCAATATTTTTCACCTTCCTGTATTTTTATAATTTTTTTTACTTTAACTATATAATCGTTTTCAATTCTTTTTATTTTATTTAATTCTTCAAGCAATGCCTCTTCAGCTAAAGTCTTTGAACCATTTGTATCGTTGATTCTTTTAAGCACTAATTTTTGATTAGGGACTCTTTCTCTAGATTCAACTAAATAAGTATCACCAAAACCCCCACTACCAAGCTGCTTAATAATTTTATAATCATATCCTTCCTTATCTGTGATAATATCACCATCTTTTAAAGTATCCATAGTCCTAATAAAATATGATGTTTGTTAGTAATTTTAGAGCTTTCGATTCTAGACAATCTAGTTATATAACATTTAAAAGTTAATTTTAAATCATTGCCATATTTCAACCGAGGAAAGAAAAGAATCTAAATATAAATATAAATATAAATACAAAAAACAGTCAAGCAATTTCTAGATTACCTATAATAATTATTATTCCCATTTTCTCTTAATTTTAGACAATTCGATCTCTTTTTTGAAAATTTCAGCTGAGAAAAAGCGTTTTAGCAAAGGATTTAATATTATCTACTTATCCACATATATTTAAATATTAATCATTCTATTTTTTTCAAGTCTTGTAATAGTTCTTCGGGAGAATCATAACGATCTTTAACAGATCTGCAAACCATTTTATTAAGAATTCCCTCAATCTCTGAAGCTAACTTAACTTTCTCAGTCCATATAATTTCTCCCGTATTAGTTATTTTTAATTTTTTTGGGGGTATCCCCGTAAGAGCTTGAATACAAATTATGCCTACAGAATAAATATCAGAAGAAAACGTGGTGAACCCAAACGCCTGTTCAGGAGCAATATATGTACCATGAGCATGAGTTTTTTGATCGACTCTCTCTTCCTCTTCTTGTATATTGTATCTTGTAGCTTTCTCGAAATTTATTAAAACTATCCTACTATCAGGAGTTCTAATCAAATTTGATGGTTTTATATCTCGATGAATAGTTTGACCTTTTTTAAGCCAAACTAAAATGTTTAAAAGCTCTTTCAATAAAGCTATAACTTCTGCCTCAGACCAAGAATTATTTGGCTGATTATCTGGGATATATTTGCTTAGTTTTTCACTTTCAATCCATTTATAAGTTAAATACATTTTATTTCCCCGATCTTGATATAAACTCAATTTTGGAATATGAGGACATGAAAGATAATTAAAATGAATAAGAAAATCAAGTTCACGCCTGAACTCCTTTTGAATTCTTTCATTCTCTCTCTCAATTCTTTGATTCTCATTTTCTGTCCTTTTATTTTCTTCTTTTAGTAGAAATTCTTTAAGCACTAACTTGGATTTGCACTTAAAATAATCTAGATATTCTACTAAATAAACATTAAATTTCCTCTGACTATCTGAACTATCCAAAAATTCAATAATTTTAAATTCTTCATATATTATTTCACCCTTTAATCCTAATTCTTGATATATCTTATAAGCTTTTATAAGCTTATCTCTCATATTTTTTTTGTTAATTTTACCTATTTCATACCTGCAAAGTGCTTTTGATAATTTTTTCCATAAATCTGGAGCTAATTTCGACTTAACAAAACCAACGGTACAACCAGGAATATTCATAAATTCATATATTTTATCGTCCCAGTTTTGTTTGATAATTTCTTTTTCTCTATAATCTAAGCTTGGGAGTTCTTTTAGAGTTAATAGGTAATCTAAAAAAATAAATAAATCATCTAATTTGAAATCCATTATATTTACCTCTAAATTTTAAGATTATACAGAGGGAACAATCCGCTTATAAATTACCTCATTTTATAAAAAAAAAGAGTAACAAGATAGTTTTATAAGCTTTCATTTACCCACTATAACTAAAAGTAAATGTTAAAAGTTCACAAAGTTCACCTATATTTCATAAAAAAATGTTACTTTTTTCGCAAAAACAAGACCAGCAAGGAATTAGAGCTACAAAGTTTTTATTTCAAACAATCTAAATCAACTAAAATTTATTTCTTTAAATTCAATTTAATTAGGCTATAACTCTAAGAGGCTTTAGCTTTTCAAACTTATTGAATTCACTAGAATAAAAAAATTATATAAATTTTTAGTTATTTATTAGTTCGGATTTTTGAAATTATGGAATTGTTCTGGAATATGAATTGATTATGAAAAACAGAAAAATTTTTACCAAAAATCTCAACTGGGTTTTAATATTAATTTTTTTTGTATTAAGAGTCGGTGGCTTCCTAGCATTTATTCATCTCGGAAAAATCAAAGAAACTATCTTTGATCTATTTTTGCGTCAACATAATGCTGTTGAAAATCAACTAAAACTTCTAGATAAAAATAGTATTGACAACTAGAGAAAATCACAATCTGGAAGTTTTCTAATAAGTAAGATAAAGAAAAAAAATTTAGCCACTAAGCTTCTAACCAATTTATTTTATCTACTAAACTTCACTTACTGAGGAAAGAAGATACCAGGATTAAAAGGGAACAGGCAATAGGGAACAGGGCAATTAGTTAGGGATTTAAACCCTAACTAATTGTAGACTGTTAAAACGTTAGTTTAACGGGGGTCTTAAACCCGAAGGGCTGCCGACAACAAAGGAACTTTTAACTTTAACTCTTCGCACTAAATCCTGTTGCCTGTTCCCCGTTCCCTTCAGCCGCAGGCTGATATAACGTTTTCCGTAGCAAGTGCTATAAATACTCGGACATAAATAAACCGCACTGTATTAAGAACTGTAAAATTGCTAAATCCCTTACTGTTCCCTGTTCCCCCGGGAAGGGGCTTAGTTGATGGATCGATGTCAACTTAAAAAGAAAAACTTTTTAATAAAGCCCCTTTCCCACCCTGTTCACTCTTTTCTACGATCAATTATAGTTTTGTTCGACTATTTAAAACTTAATTAACAACTAGTTAAGCTCATGAAATCAATTCAGTTTAATCGGAGACAAATAGCTTTTTTCCTACTCGGAACAATCCCAATAACATTCTTGAGTGGTTTGAAATTTGAAAAAATTTTGTCAGAGTACAAACAGCCGATTCAAGAAATTGAATCATACGAAGTAGCTCCAAATCAAAGTATCGTTGCTTTAGGAAGAATAGAACCGAAAGAAATCATTAAAGTATCGGCAGCTAACCCGATAGAGACTCAGATCGATCGCCTGTACGTAAGTGAAGGAGATCGGGTTAAAGAAGGTCAATTAATTGCCACCTTGAAGGGGATTGAAAAGAAACAAGCTGCCGTAGTTCAAGGGCAAAAAAATGTTGAATTGTTTCAAGCTCGATTGCGACAAGCCAAAATTGGTGCAAATACAAATAAAAATTTAACAGTTCAAAAAAACTTAATCGAACAGTTAAAAGCTCAATTAGAAACGCAAACACTCGAAAGAGAAGCGGCAATCGATCTAGCTAAGGCTCAATTAAATAATACAGAATCAGAATATAATCGCTACAAACAACTATCCGAATCTGGGGCAATTAGTGCCAGCGACCTCGATCTACGACGCACTAATCTATTTACCTCCAGATCGCGATTAAATGAAGCGATCGCCAGAAAAAATAATACCAAGCGAACTTTAATCGCTAAAATCAACCAAGAAACAGCTAAACTCAAACAAATCTCTGCAGTACGTTCGCTAGAAGTCCAAATTGCCGCAGCAGAACTTGAATATGCTCTAGCTGAATTAGAAACAGATCGAGTCGAATTAGAAGAGTTGTACGTGCGCGCGCCCAAATCCGGTCAAATTTTGCAAGTTAACAGTAATGTCGGTGAAAGCGTTAATTCCGAAGCAGGAATTGTCGAATTAGCTCGCACCGAGCAAATGTATGCGATCGCAGAAGTGTACGAAAGCGATATTTTTCAAGTTCGAGTCGGACAACAAGCGATCGTGACCAGCGAAAATGGAGGTTTATCAGCTCAACTCAAAGGTCGAGTCGAAGCAATTGGCCTGCAAATCAAGAAAACTGATGCCCTCGATACCGATCCGGCGGCCGATCGCAACGCGAGGGTGGTCGAAGTCAAAATTAGTTTAAATCCTGAAGACAGTATCAAAGTAGCTGGACTAACCTATTTGCAAATTAAAGCTAAAATCCAACTCAATGCTATTGCCCAACGATAGAAACGCTCCTTTACCCTTACAGAGCAGATTTAAATATTAACACTATAACTAAGAGCTAATAAATCAATGTTGAAAAGAATTTTGAAGGAACAATCACTAGCATGGTCGCAACTAGTTTATCAAAAAGTTCGCTTAATGGTAGCTTTATCGGGGATCTGCTTTGCAAACGTTCTGATTTTTACTCAATTAGGATTTAAGGCTTCATTATTTAACGGTGCAATGAATATACCTGAAAGCCTTGAAGGTGATTTATTTTTAATCGATAGCAAGGCCGCATTTTTAGGTAACGGATCGATAGAGCTTCAGCAACTATACCGTGCCGAAGGAATCTTTGGTGTAGCTGAAGCGAAACCGCTTTATTACAAGACGGTCTCTTGGTTGAATCCTGAGACAAAAACAAGAATTAGTATTAATGTGCTGGCTTTTAATCCGGCAAAATCTGTGTTTAATTTGCCAGAAATCAACCAACAAATTAGCTTGCTGCAACAACCAGACACAATTTTATTCGATCGTAAATCCTTAGCATCTGTTGGTAATGTTGCTGCAGAAATAGCAAAAGGAAAAACCTACTCTACCCTAGTTAACGAGCGGAAAATTAACGTTGGCAGTATTTTTTCATTAGGTTCGACGGCCTTTCGGCGCGGCCACATTATTACTAGCGATGTTAACTATTTACGCATCTTTGGAACTGAAAGTATCAACCAAATTCAAATTGGCATTATCTCTATCGAGGAGAATAGCAACTCTCAAAAAATAATTGCTGCGTTGCAAAAAAATCTTGACGATGGCATTAAAGTTTTAGATCGGGATGCTTTGATTGCTTTAGAAGAAAATTATTGGAACTCCCAACCGGCTGGAGTTGTGTTTAATTTTGGCATTGTGATGGGTTTTGTCGTCGGAGTTATCATCGTCTATCAAGTTTTATATACCGATATTAACGAACACTTAGCCGAGTATGCCACTCTCAAAGCGATCGGTTATTCGGATCGCTCCTTATTATTGATAGTCTTTCAAGAAGCAGCCATCTTAGCTGTATTGGGTTTTCTTCCCGGTTTGACCGTATCCGCTGGATTATATCTCTTGTTAGGCCGTCTCACCCAAACAGCTCTAGCTCTGAGTTTTGATGTCGCTGGGAGCGTCTTTTTACTAACTTTGTTGATGTGTTTGCTTTCTGGGGCGATTGCCGCTCGGAAATTACGCTCTGCCGATCCTGCTGATGTATTTTAGGCATTTCTGGTTACAAAAAGAGTTTTCAACTCTCAAGTGTCGATCGCCAATCATTTATTTTTGAGTCAAATGAAACCGATAATTAGTGCTAGCAATCTCAATCATTGCTACGGCCAAGGAAATCTCCGCAAACCGGTGCTTGTCGATATTAATTTGCAAATTTATCCGGGCGAAATTGTTATCTTAACCGGCCCTTCAGGCAGTGGTAAAACGACATTATTAACTTTAATCGGAGCTTTGCGCTCCTTACAAGGCGGTAGTTTAAAAATACTAGATTACGAATTAAAAGGAGCGACTCAAACAGAATTAGTGACAATTCGCCATCAAATTGGCTATATCTTTCAGTCCCATAATTTATTGAGCTGCTTGAGTGCGGTAGAAAATGTTTCTGTGCCGCTAAAACTAGACAAACATCTCAATCGCGATCGAAGAAAAACCCAATCGCTGGCCATGCTCGATGCCGTTGGCTTAGGCGATCGCGCTGAATATTATCCCGATAACCTTTCTGGCGGTCAAAAACAAAGAGTGGCGATCGCCCGTGCTTTAGTGACTCAACCTAAGTTGATCTTGGCTGACGAACCGACTGCTTCATTAGATCGTCAATCTGGACGCAAGATCGCCGACATCATGCAGCAATTAGTCAAACAGCAGGGTTGTGCCGTCTTGCTGGTAACTCACGACAATCGGATTCTCGATATTGCCGATCGCATTATTAATATTGAAGACGGCCAAATCAAGTAACTAATGGACTAATTGTTACTCAATCAAATTAATCAAAATCAATCAAACTAACAATGTTTATCGAGTGGCACAATTTATCAGGTAATTCGATTTTAATTCCTTCAGAAAGACCAAAAGCAATAGTACACTTTATTGGTGGTGCTTTTGTCGGAATAATACCCAATCTTAGCTATCGTTGGTTACTAGAACATTTGAGCCAGCAAGGATACTTAGTAATAGCTACTCCTTTTCGTAATATCTTCGACCATCTCAAAATTGCACAAAATCTTCTTAACAGCTTCGAGCAGATTTTAGAGCATCTGACAGTAACTAAAAAAATAGAAACTAAAGACCTACCTAATTATGGAATAGGTCACAGCATGGGTTGTAAATTACATTTGCTAATCTGCACTCAATTTAATGTCAAGCGTACTGGCAATATTTTAATTTCGTTTAATAATTCTGCTGCCAATGAAGCCATTCCTTTCGGAAAATATTTACCGATCGCCGAATTTATTCCCACACCGAGAGAAACTCAAAATTTAATTTTGAAATCCTACCAAACCCCTTTTAATTGTTTGATTAAATTTGATAACGATCGAATCGATCGCACAGCTTCTTTGATTCCAGTTTTACAACGGCGTTTCCCAGATACGACATATATTTTGACTTTACCAGGGAATCATCTTACTCCCCTTTCTCAAGATTTAAAATGGTATCCGAGAAAAGGTTTACCTTTATCTCAATTTGTTCGCTGGTTAGATCTACAACTTTCTTACGATCTTTATCGTCTCAATCGCAAAATTATTAGTTGGTTAGATTTCTTTTAGATTCAAACCCTGGTCGAAATTTAATTACAATTTCGACCTAGTAAAAAAGCCAGGCAGCTAACTGTAAGCGGGCATCCCATTCGGAGTAGTTCGGTAGCAGCAGAATGTTTTAGCTACTATAAGAATAACACCTAAAAAAGTTTTTGAAGCTATGAGTTCTATCAGCACTTCTACTCTTAAGGCATGGATAAAAGAAGTCTTTGGTGAATCGATAATGGCTAAACGAAAGGCAGCTTTTTCTAATATTTAATTCTTTTTACAGCTTGTTGTAATATATCTGTATTTAAAGCTTTTATTTAATATTAAAAAATTTTCTAAACGGACAAAAAGTTGTATGGCGGTTTTGCTCGATTTCAAGTCCCATCAACTTTCCAGTTCTCCTCGAAGAAGGGTAAACGGATGTCGTCAGGATTTTCAATTTGATTATAGCAAAATCGAGGTAGTCATAACTTTTTTTACTATTTTTATAACTACAAACAAAACCTCGACAATCCGATTACTCTACTCTTGCCTTAACAACCAAGAATAGAGTAATCGGGTGTTGCTAAAAAACTTGTTTTCTTGTTTCTGTTTTTCATTATTCTGCTTGGTTCGCAAGGGCGTTTTGAGGAGACCTCAAATACGGCGAATCCGCAATTTTTCTGGTGTCGGATCGTGCGTGGAAGCCGCCAGGGTTTTGAATTCAATCATCAATCGCTTACTATCTGTTAACATTGGCTCGAAGAAAAAGTAAACGGATGTCGGTCGTCATTTTTTCAAGTTTACTATAGGAATCTCAAATCGAAGAATAGGCTCTTAAGCACCTGTCATTTTCAGCCAAGCAAAAATAGTCTCAGCAGTTAAGTCTAAATTAAGTTCTTCTAAAACTGGTAATTTTTTGCTGCCTTGAAATAATTCTGGCTGCTGACCACTTTGAAAAACTAAAATCGAGCGATCTACAGGATCGATTAACCAACCCAACTCAGTCTGAGATTGCAAACAATAAAGTATATTCCCAATTACGCGATTTGAACTCTGCTCTGGGGAAAGAATTTCAATTGTCCAATCTGGATGTAATAAAAAATCATTAGGGACTTCTCCGTCAGGATCGAAGGGAATTCTCGACCACCTAAACACTGCGATATCAGGAATAATCGATCGCACCCCAAAACTACAACGTAATTCAGGAAATGCATAGGCTATTTCTTTAGTTTCACCACAAGAGTTGATACTATTACAAAGTTTGAGTTGCAAACGACTATGCTTTCCTTTTGGCATTGGCTTTTGAACTATCTTGCCATCAATATACTCACTGCCTGGTTTTGTCTCTTTTTGCTTTAAAAATTCTGAGAGATTAGTTACCGTTGAAATTTCTACTGCCATTGCTCTGACCTCTATCAATCTTCAAAATAACATCACTCGATCCGATCTGAATTTTTAACTGGTTAACTAAAAAGAGTAAACGGATATCGTCAGGTTTTTTATTCCTATAATAGCTTAATCGAGATAATCAATTAAACACTCCGCCAATCTGATTACTCTACTCTCCGTTATTGAGCTGGTGACTGTAATCGGATGTTTGAGAAAGTGTCAGCTTTAAGATATACTGAAAATATCCAAAGTTTAAACTTCAAATATTTAAATGGTTTCAAAAATCAAACTCGGCAAATGGGGCAATAGCATTGGATTAAGAATTCCCAAAGATATTGCCGAAGCACTTGCATTGGCTGAAGAAACAGAAGTCAAATTAATTCAATCTGGCGATCGCTTAATCATCGAACCAATTAAACCACAAAAAAAATACTCTTTGGATCAACTCCTTGAGAATATGAGCGAAGAAAATGTTCATAACGAGATTGAGTGGGGCAAATCTAAAGGTCAAGAATGGTGGTAAAGCAAAAAAAATATCTTCCCGATCGCGGCGATATCATTCAAATTTCTTTTACTCCTCAATCTGGTCGCGAACAAGCTGGTTTTAGACCTGCTTTAGTTGTTTCTCCGATTGCCTACAATCGCCTTTCTCATTTTATTCTCGCTTGTCCTATTACCAGCAGAATTAAAGGATGGGCCTTTGAAGTTATTTTGCCGTCTACTCTAACTACTTATGGAGTAGTGTTAGCGGATCAAATTTCTACTTTAGACTGGCGCAGTCGTGGAGGTAAATTCATTGAAAAATCCCCTGATGAAGTTGTTTCAGAAGTTTTAGCTAAAATTTTACCTTTACTCTCAATCGAAGAATCATCTTAACACTTATATCATTTGAATTCACCGAAGGTGAATAAGTCTACGATAATTACATTATTTGTAATAAATCACTCTCTTGACTAGATTATTGAATTCTACTTAGAGAAATCGTTTTATTACTAATTCTAACTAGACAATTAATTGCTAGTAAATTTAATATTATTTGGCTTACAATAGTAAGTTATTCCATTAACAATTGCCCGAACTAAACACTCATTATTTATCATTTCTAATCCTACAAATTTACCTATTACTGATATTAATTTCTCGATTTCATTGGAAATAAATTGGAACTCGTGACCGATTTTCTTTTGCCATCGTTCGAGATAGTGACTAGCTGAAAAATTTCCATCCACTTTATCTAATTTAATGGCTGCTGGCAGAGTTTCTCCTAAAGTTGAAACTGCTGTAATCCAACGAGAATAGAAGTCGGGACAAACGGATAATATCTCCGCTTCGACTGCTTTTATTCTGGCTTCAAACTCTAAGCTATATAATTCTTCAATCTGGGTTTGACTCTTAAATCTTGGCGATTGCTCCTCTAAGTCTTCTAACAGTCCCAAAATGAATTGAGACTCATTTTGTCCCACCCCTAGCCTATCGGTTTCTATATAAATGGCATCTGATGGGACAGCAGTTTGGGATTCTTGTTCAATATTTAAATGTTCCACCCCTACCTTCTGGTTTTCTATATAAGTGGGGACAGGTGGAACACTTATTTGTTCTTCAGCTTCAACATTTAAATGTTCCACCCCTACCTCCTGGTTTTCTATATAAGTGGAGACAGGTGGAACATCTGTTTGCTCGTCAACTTCAATATTTAAATGTTCCACCCCTACCTTCTGGTTTTCTATATTAATGGCGACAGGTGGAACACTTGTTTGTTCTTCAACTTCAATATTTAAATGTTCCACCCCTAGCTTATCGGTTTCTATATTAATGGCGACAGGTGGAACATCTTCAACCTCATCTACAATCTGATTTTGTTCCACCCCTACCTCCTGGTTTTCTATATTAATGGCGACAGGTGGAACATCTTCAACCTCATCTACAACCTGATTTTGTTCCACCCCTACCTCCTGGTTTTCTATATTAATGGGGATAGGTGGAACATCTGTTTGTTCTTCAACTTCAATATTTAAATGTTCCACCCCTACCTTCTGGTTTTCTATATTAATCGGGACAGGTGGAACATCTGCTTGTTCTTCAACTGCAATATTTAAATGTTCCACCCCTACCTTGTCGGTTTCTATATTAATGGGGATAGGTGGAACATCTTCAACCTCATCTACAACCTGATTTTGTTCCACCCTCTCCTTCTGGTTTTCTATATTAGTGGAGACAGGTGGAACAGTTGATTCTTTATTGCGACCATTCTCAATAAGTGCCATTTGATATTTACGATCGCTTGCTTCGAGAATAATTGCCCGATCGCGATCGTTTAGAATCTGGCGATCGATTTGATAGAGATTGGTTAGTTCACCGTTGACTCGTTTTTTTTGTTTGCGAAGTTGTAAGCCTACTTTTTTGAGGAGGAGATTAATCAAATAAATCGGTGAAATTTGTTCGCTTACACTAATGCCAAAATTCCTTTTGATTCGTTCAGATTCATTGAGGGCGCGATTAAAGAACTCAATAACTGCTCGATCGCCTTTGGAATATATTTGGTCTAAATTATCTAGTTTTATTAGTTCAAAAAGACCTAGTTCGATCAGCAATTCTATTTTCGGTAATAGGGCTTTTATATCTGGTAGATAAAATATACCATGTTCAATATATTTATCTAAAGCGTTTGACCACCTGCGGTCATCATAAAAAATTGCTGCATCCTTATTCTGGTACAACCAAAATAATCGATTAGCTAGTAAGAATTCTCGCCGATTAGCTAATAACTTTTTATTGAAGTCGAAATTATTAAGATCGACT
>JASJCW010000138.1 GCA_030065265.1 Prochloraceae cyanobacterium | reverse complement strand
AATAATACGCTTTGCCAAAATTTATGCTGCCAAAAGCGATCGTAAGTATCGGCAATTTTGTTAGAGATACAATAAGCAACTGCTAATTCTACACCGATTAAATAGGGTAAAACATATCTGTGAACTGTTTCGTAATCTCCTCCAGTTCCGACGCGACTTACATCTGGTAAAACTAAATCTATAAATATGCCGCCGATTAAAACAAGAATGAATAAGCCTACTCTTCTCGGGGCATTTTTAAATAAGAAATAGATAGAATATATGACTAAAAATAGTAGGGGAATAGCTAGGATATAAAGTAGGGATTGTTCGTAGTTTAATAATGTTTGACATTCTGGATCTTGTGTCGGTATGCACCAACCTCGATCTAGGTCGAAAAAGGGTCTTGTTAAGTCTAAAACCCAAGATTCAATTGTTTCTAAAGATGGAGTTTGTCGCCAGATTTGCGAGATATCTCGATAAAATAAAGGGATAGTTAGATTTATATTGGCAATTAAAGGAATTGCGGTAATTGAGGCGATCGCAAAGGAGATTAAAAAAGAAAGCACGATTCGATTCGGACGCATTCTTTCGGCAAAAAGAACGTAAATTAAATGGGCGATCGCCACGCAACTAAAAAACCAATGACTGTAAAAACCCACCGCTACTAGCGCGCTGTAAATTAACCAACTCGATATGGTATTAACTCGCATTGCCCGCAATAGGGCCGCAGATGATAGTAAAATTGTTGTGGTTACTAAAGTGAGCGGTTGTCCTTCTCCTGCAAAGAGAACGTGAAAGGGAGAGATTGAAATAGTTGCTAGTGCTGTCCACCTAGTTAATGGCAGGCCAAATAATTCTCGACACAGTAAGTACACCGCTGGAAAAGCAAGTATTGCAATTAACGCTGAAAAAAATCTTAATGCTGCTAGTGAAGAACCAAAGATCTGCGTCCACAATCTTGCCATTAGATAGTATAGTGGTGCTTTATCTGGATGGTTTGCTATTTCTTTAATGCTGTCTTGCCAACCTTTTTCTGCGTTGATTCGTTGATATTTAAATAGTTCTTGGGAGTTAATTACTTTACCACTTAAGATATGTTCGACAAATTCTAATTCGTTATAGCCAGAAATTCTTAAATAAGTAATTGTTTCTTCTGGGGAATGAATTTTGCGATCGATGTTACCAAATCGAAAGAATATCCCCAAAATTAATAGAATAATTGTCAACCAAATTAACGCTGTTTGTCTGCTTCGAGTCAATTGATTTACCCTCATCGAAGTTCGGATTCGGATTTACTTTTTAGTAAAAGTAATAAACTTTTGTTCGGAAATGGGCGATCGCTATTTTGAATTTTAACTAGTTTTTTGATGGGGACAAACATCGCAAAACAGATCGACGTAATTATATCAAAAAATATCCCTTTTCAAATCAATAAAAATCCGATTTGATTTATTTTTCGAGTATCTTGGGAGAATTCTGTTCTTCTCGCAATACGTATTTTCTCTCAACTCATTTTTGTCAGATTGGTATAATAAATAGGCTCTGCGATCGCTTCTGGTATCGATCGGGGAAAAACATTGTTGCGGGCTTATAAATAGATCCCTTCAAGCCAATAAGCATCGATATTCTTAATTTTAAACGTATTGTATTTTAGGAAAATAATATCTAATTAACAAATTAATAATAAAATTTAGATAATATTAAAAACAACATCACCCAGATTTCCTATTCTGCGATCGCTTTCTTATTTAGGGTGATAATAAACAGAGTTACAATCTAAATCAATCTTTAGTTGTATTGCTCCCTATTTAACCATTCTCAGAAAGTATCGAGTTCGGATCGGGTGATGTTGTTTTTCGAGCGAGACAGATGTTAATTTAAACAGCTTTGTTCACCTCTTATTGTCGTTTTAACTTGGCTGTTGTATCTGCCAGGGAAGCTTTATCTATAGGCTTCAATTATTAATTTAGCATTTAAAAGTCTTCTTTTGAACCACAGAAATTAAACTTAATACTTGCGGGAATTCTATTCTTTAATTTATGAATTTGTGTAAAGATAAATTGTGATTGAACCTTTATGAAGCAAGATCGGTCTAAACGGGGGCAGGCAAAACAATTTTATCGACCGTCTATGAAAACTGCTAAAAGTGCGACAGCAGATTCTCAATTAATACACTCGATCGCTCGTCTTAGTTTCGGCCCTCGTCCTCAAGAGATCGAAACAATTAGGAAAAGGAAAATCAAAGAATATCTTGCTATTCAATTAAAACCGGAAGCGATCGCAGAGCCGAGTTTATTAACCACAGAATTAAACAAACTTAAAACTCTCTCGATGTCGCCGATCGCTTTATTTCAAGAATATACTGCTCGAGGTAGGGGTAAGAAAATATCTCCTGAAGCAAGAAAGATGCTTCGCAAAAAAAGGAGAGGATTAGTTAGAGAGGCATTTCAAGCCCGTTTGCTGAGGGCGATCGCATCCCAAAGACAGTTACAAGAAGTGATGGTGGATTTTTGGTTTAATCATTTCAATGTCTTTGCTGGGAAGGGTTTGACTGGAATGTGGATCGGCAATTACGAAGAAAAAGCGATTAGATCTAATGTTTTCGGAAGTTTTCGGGAGCTATTAGGAGCGACAGCCCGCCATCCAGCAATGTTATTTTACCTCGATAACTGGCTGAATACCGATCCTAACAGTCGGGGTGCGCGGGGTAGATTTAAAGGTCTTAACGAAAATTACGCCCGCGAATTGATGGAATTACATACCCTGGGAGTGAATGGGGGTTATACCCAAGCAGATGTGGTTAGTTTAGCCCGTATTTTGACCGGATGGGGCATCTCCCGTCGCGATCGCCAGGGTGATGGAAGTGGGTTTTATTTCGATCCCAAACGTCACGATTTTCAGGATAAAGTTTTTTTAGGCAAAACTATTCAAGGAAGGGGAAAAGAAGAGGTAGAAGAAGCGTTAGATATATTAGCGACTCATCCAGCTACGGCCCGTCATATCAGTTACAAATTGGCTCAATATTTTGTCAGCGATCGCCCACCGGAAAGTTTAGTTAATAGTTTGGCTGAGAATTTTTTAGCTACCAAGGGAAATATTGCTGCGGTTTTAAATACTCTTTTTACTAGTAAAGAATTTTTAGATCCTCAATATTACGGCAATAAGTTTAAAACGCCCTATCAATACATAGTTTCAATTTACCGTGCTACTAATATTGAAAAGCCTAATTTAAGACAAACTTATGGCATGTTGCGACAGTTAGGAATGCCTTTATACGGTTGTCGCACTCCTAACGGCTATCAAAATACTCGAGATGCTTGGTTGGGGCCCGATAGTATGATGCGTCGAGTTAGTTTGGCAACTGCTTTAGCTAGAAAATATTTAAAAACAGAAAAATCTCACAATCCTAATTTATTAATGGCTACTTTGGGCGATCGTTTTTCCTCCAATACTTTAGCAGTAATTAATAGTAGCAAACCTTTTTTAAAAACAGCTTTAATTCTCGGTAGTCCCGAGATGATGTATCGATAATAAGAGAAAAGGGAAAAGGGAAAAGGCAATAGGCAATAGGCAGAAGGCAATAGGCAATAGGGAAAAGACAAAAGTTAATAGTTAATAGGTAATAGGTAATAGGCAATAGGCAATAGGCAATAGGCAATAGGTAATAGGCAATAGGTAATAGGCAATAGGTAAAAGTTAAAAAATGAAAAGAAGAAAAATAGTCCAGTATGGCAGTTTGTTTGCAGCAGCTAGTTTGATTTCTGTAGGGATGAATAGCTGGGTGGTCAAAGCGATCGCCGGTAGCAATAATAAGAAGCTAATAGTTATCTTTTTAAGAGGTGCGATCGACGGTTTAAATGTGGTCGTACCTTATCGAGAATCGGCATATTATGAAGCAAGACCGACCATTGCTATTCCTACTCCCGATGATGAAGGAGGGGCGATCGATCTTGACGGTCGTTTTGGTTTAAATCCGGCTTTAATCGATATTATGCCTTTTTGGCAGCAAAATAACTTAGCTTTTATCCATGCTAGCGGTTCTACAGATCCGACGCGATCGCATTTTGAAGCTCAAGATTATCTAGAAACTGGCACTCCAGGAGTAAAATCTACTACCAGCGGTTGGATGAATCGTTTGTTAACAATTTCGCCGCAAAATAATCCAACTCGTGCCGTAAATGTAGGCAATAATATGCCTTTAATTTTAAAAGGAAATATGGCAGTTGCTAACCTTAATTCTGCCAATGCAAAGAGACAATTACCCATCGATCGCTCGGCGATTAACGAAGCTTTCGATCGCCTTTATAGCGGTCAAGATGCTGTTAGTTTGGCTTATCAAGAAGGGCGCAAAGCTAGGGAAATTGTCATGAAAGAAATTAATAAAGAAATGATGGAAGCCGATCGCGGTGCGCCAACTCCAATTAATTTTGTTAAAGATGCGCGACGTTTAGCTAGACTGATGGCAGGTGATGCCAAAACTCAATTGGGTTTTATGGCTTTAGGTGGTTGGGATACCCACGTTAACCAAGGTAGCACTAGAGGCCGTTTGACTCGCAATTTAAAGCCTTTAGGAATGGGTTTGGCTGCTTTAATCAAAGAGTTAGGATCTGTTTATCAAGATACTGCGATCGTAGTGATGTCGGAATTCGGTCGCACTGTAGCAGAAAATGGCAATCGCGGTACGGATCACGGCCACGGTAATGCTATCTGGCTGCTAGGAGGCAATATTAAAGGGGGTAAAGTGTATGGAGAATGGCCAGGCTTGTCTGAGTCTGCTTTGTATCAAGGAAGGGATTTAGCCGTTACTACTGATTTTAGAACTGCGATCGCTTCTGTTTTATCTCAACACTTGCAATTATCGGGATCGGATCTCGAGAATGTTTTTCCTGGTTATTCTGCCAATCGTCTTTTACCGTTAATAACGTAAAATTATATTAAAAAGACTTGACAGAATATCTAATATGACTTCGACAATTTATAATCAGCAAACTTTAACTCCTGGTGGAGACGATCCGAGTATTTTCGATCCGAAAGAAGCATGGTATCCTGTTTTCTACGTCGAAGATCTCGATCGCACCAAACCAAATTCTTTTACTTTATTGGGAGAAGATCTAGTAATTTGGTGGGAAGAAAAGAGCCGATCTTGGCAAGTATTTGAAGATAAATGTCCCCATCGTTTAGTTCCCCTTTCTGAAGGTAGAATTAACGAAGCTGGCTTGTTAGAATGCCCCTATCACGGTTGGGCTTTTTCTGGGTCTGGAAATTGCGAAAATATTCCCCAACAACCCGAAGGAGGAAAAGCAGAAACATCTGCTCGAGCTTGTGTCAAATCGATGCCAGCAAAAGTATCTCAAGGATTGTTATTTGTTTATCCGGGAACGAGCGATCGCGCTGAAAAGGTAGCGGTTCCAATTGTAGATGCGATCGAAGAAGATAAACAAGATTGGGTTGTATTAAATACTTTTAGAGATCTGCCTTACGATGCTGCTACTTTACTAGAAAATGTTACTGACGCAAGTCACGTCCCTTTTACCCATCATCGCACGGTTAGTAACAGATCGACTGCGAGTTCGATGGATTTAAAAGTAATAGAATCGAATAAAGAAGGTTATAAAGGTGTTTGGGAAGAAGGGCCGAGAAAAGGAACTTTAGGCACTCAATATACAAATTTTATAGCTCCAGCTTTAATTTATCAGGATTTAACCTCAAAGCAGTTTGGGAGAACTTTAACTGTTGTTTATGCTACGCCAATTAGTAAAGGAAAATGTCGTTTATTTGCTCGTTTTCCGTTTAAATTTGCTTCTAAAATACCTGCTTTTTTGATTAAATTAACTCCAACTTGGTATTCTCACCTTGGTAACAATAAAGTTTTAGAAGACGACCAAATTTTTCTGCACTATCAAGAAAGATATTTAGCAGCAAAAGGTGGATTTGAAAACTTCAGTAAAGCATTTTATTTGCCAACTAAAGCCGATGCTTATATCTTTGAGTTGCGTAACTGGTTTAATAATTACCAAGCCGATCCTTTTCCCGGAGAAAGTTTACCCCCATTGCTGACAAAAGAACAACTTTTAGAACGATATCATTCTCATACTAAAAAATGTTCTAGTTGCAGTAAAGCCTTAGCTAATATCCAGAATTTAAGAACTTTTTGCGGCATAATTGCGGCGATCGCCTGGATAGTTGCGCCGTTTATTTGGTTCGAGTTTGGGGCAAGTTTTGGATTAGCATTAAGTTCGACAATTGTAACTTTAATTTTTGCGCTCGCTTGGTTTGGTTTGGGTAAATTTGAAGAGCGTTTTTATCTTGGGACTGAAATACCCCCTAGAAATTTACCCGATCGAAAATAGATTTTTTGCAGCAGTCAGGGAATGGAGAAAATCTATTCCCTCTTGCTAAAATTGTGCTAAACGAACTGCAGCTAAAGCATCGACTTAAAATAATTTTTAGTCTACTTTTAAAGCAGATTTGAAACAAAATTAATTAACGAACATAACCATAATGCGATCGCCAACAGCAATATTATTGACACCTAAAGGAATCATCGCTAAAGCATTAGTTTGAGCTAAATTAATTAAATTACCAGAACTTTTACTACCACCAGCAACTTCAAAGTGATAAATGCCATCAACTAAATTGATTTTGCCCCAAAGATAAGATTCTCGCTTGCTATTTCCCTTCATTTCTCCTGCTGCGATCGCACTAATAAATTCAGGTTGCCAACCTTTTGCAACCCCCGATAATTTCTTTAAAGCTGGTTGTACGAAACGCCAGCAACTTACTAAAGCTGAAACCGGATTTCCAGGAATGCCAAAATAAAGACAGTTATTACTAAACTTAGCTACAGTGAGGGGTTTTCCTGGTTTAACTGCAACGCTGCGAATCTGTATTTTACCCCCCAACTCGGCTAAAATTTCTTCGACATAGTCGTATTCTCCGACGGAGACACCCCCGGTAGAAAGCACCAGATCCGCTTCTCGTATCGCTTTAGCAATAGTTTTTCTAAGTAATTCTTTATTATCCGGTACTATACCCATTGGTAAAGGTATGCCCCCATTTTGAGCTACAATTGCAGCTAATGCAGATTGATTTGAGTCGATAATTTGCCCTGGTTGTAAAGTTGCATCTGGAGTAATTAACTCGTCTCCAGTGGAAAAAATTGCCACTTTAGGGCGACGATATACTGATAAGCGATCGCATTGAGCGGTAGCTAAGACTGCTAGATCTGCAGGAGTAATAGTAATACCCGCTTCTAACATTGGGTTTCCTGCTTGGTAAAAAGATCCGCGCTTTCTTACGTATTGTTGGGGTTGAGGAGAGGATAATATTTTGAGTTTATTGCCTTCTTTTTGAGTATTTTCTTGAATAACGATCGTATCTGCACCTTCTGGTATCATTCCACCAGTAAAGATCCGCGCTGCTTGTCCTGATAAAATAGTTTTTTGAGGTTGGTATCCTGCGGGAATTTCTTCGATAATTTCTAAATCGGAATAATTTGCTAAATCTGCATATTTAATTGCATATCCATCCATCGCTGAATTATCCCAGTAAGGAAAATCTAATTTACTGCTAACAGTTGTTGCTAAGACTCTATTGCAACTATTTTCTAAGTTTACTGTTTCAATTTCTTGTATTGGTTGAACTGAGTCTAATATTATTTTTTCTGCTTCTTTTACTGATTTCATAAATGCGATCGCGCTTGATTTTGTCTATTTTCTCATGGAGCATCGCAAAGTTTTACCAAGGTAGATTAGGTAGATGCGATCGCTTTGAATATTTTTAGCTAATTTTCCTAAACTTTTTTAACATTTAATCCCAATTACTCAAAATAATTCTACAGATAGATTATCATCTTTTCCCTATTGCCTGCTTGCCTATTGCCTATTGCCTTTTACCTCTTGCCTCTTATCACCCAAGTGTAACAACTTTAAATTTTTAGGTTCGATCGCTCCAGTATTTTCTCATATTAATATGTCGTTTGGTAAAAATTGAATCGATAAGTTTCATGCCAATAGTGCGATCGAGGAAATCACCGTAACCCAAAGTAAAATTGATTCTATCTGTATATAAAGTTCCGTTTTCTCGAGCTGCAAATTCGTGACGATGTTCTAAAGATTTATAAGGTAAACCAGCTTTTAAAATATCGACAAACAATTTATTGCGATCGAAAACAGTAATTTCAGTTTTAGAAGTCCAAGTAACGAACAAAAAACGAAACTTGAATTCTACGATCGAACCGATTCCCCAATTTTCTGATTTATTAACCCAAGTAATCGGATAAGGAAAAATTGTTTCAAAGCCACTGGGAGAAGCACAAAAATTAAACACCTCTTCTACAGAGGCATTAAATTGACTAGTCTTTAAATATTCCATTGCTATTTTAAAAAGATAACAATTTTAGAGGTTGATTTGCTTCAGATAAAACTGTTCGGGGGCGATCGCTTTCATCGGTTAAAACAAAACGAGGTTGAGAAGAATTAATCCGAGAAATTACCTCGTAATTAATTGTACCCATCCAATTAGCTAATTGTTCTGCGCTGACATTTTCTTCCCCATCTCTTCCCAATAAAGTTGCAATATCTCCTACTTTTACCCCCGGAATATGGGTAACGTCAACCATGGTCATGTTCATACATATTCTTCCTCTCACCGGCGATCGCACTCCTTTAATAATGACGTGAGCTAAATTAGATAAACGGCGATCGTAGCCTTCGTGATACCCTAACGGTAAGATGGCTATTTTCATCGGATGGGTAGCTCTAAAAGTACGACCGTAGCCAATGTAACCCCCCGTCGGTACTTCTTTAACCTGGACGATTCTGGCGCGCCAAGATAAAACTGGAACTAAATTAGGAATAAAACCGTTATTGCTGGTGGCGTAATTCTGCAGTACGGTGGCATAAGTTTCTCGAGAAGGCCAAAGTCCGTAAGCAGCAATACCTACTCTAACCATCGAGCCGTGAGTTTTCGGCCAGAGAATGGTTGCAGCAGAATTGGCTGAGTGAACCATTTTGAGATCTAAACCGGCATTTTGAAAAGCTGTTTTAGCATTTTGCAATAAATTGAGCTGTTGATTGGCAAAATCATGCTCGATAGTATCTTCGATATCGGCGTAGTGGGTGGTTATACCTTCGAGGATAATACCATCTAATTGAGCAGCAAACTTTGCTAATGCGATCGCTTCGTTTAAAGGAAGGCCTTGACGATGAGTACCGGTTTCGATTTTGATGTGGATCGGTACTGAATTGCCCGTTTTTCTGGCCGCAGCAGCTAAAGCTAAAATTACATCGCGATCGTAGACTACGATCCTAGCTTGAGTTTCAGCGACGATCTCCGATTGAGCCGCAGATACATTACCGCAAATATAAATTGGTGCGGTTATTTTGGCTTGGCGCAATACTTTGGCTTCGTAAGCAAAATTAACAATTAACCAATCAGCCCCAGCAGCAATGAATTCTTTAGCACAAGGAACGATCCCGTGTCCGAAACCATCGGCTTTAACGACTACACCGAGGATAACATTATTGCCGATCCTAGTTCTGAGACTGTTGATATTGGATGCGATCGCAGAGCGAGAAATTTCACACCAGGAAGATTCTCGAGCGATCGATTCTAGAAATTCTCGATCCATTATTCTCTAGTCCGAAGGTTTTGCAATTATACCGCCTTTCCCGTCCGCTCCAGAAATAGATTTAAATGTATTAAAAGAAACCGTAAGCTAATTTTGTCGCCAATTTTTAAAAATCCTTTTCAAACAAATACTTTGGAAAGAGAAAATTTTCTTAGAAGAAACTGTAAATGAATTGATTAGAGAGTAGCAAAAAAATAGCACAAATTGAAACCAGAAATATTAAAGTATGCAGAGGGCAGAAGGTGATTTAAAAAGTAGATTTAGACTAATGAACAGAGAACTTAAACTTAAATACCAGAAGTTGAATTTGTTAAATAAAAGGGTTAAAAAGTAAAGTTGAAAGCGATCGCGATCGCAGATATTTCTGTGACCTTTTCATAATAAAATATGAATTGTAAAGCAAAACACACTTAAGTAAATGGCAACTCAAACAGCTTCACCAAAACTTCTGAGTGATTTTCAGTTAGGAAATTTATCTTTAAAAAATAGAGTCGTAATGCCTCCTTTAACTAGAGGTAGGGCTGTAAACAATGGTATTCCCAACGATTTGATGGCAGAATACTATTCTCAAAGAGCTGGGGCTGGTTTAATAATTACAGAAGGAACTTTTATCTCTAACCAAGCTAATGGTTGGGTAAACGCACCTGGTATTTATACAGAAGCACAAACTGAAGGTTGGACAAAAGTTGTCAGTGCAGTTCATGCTAAAGATACGCCCATTTTCATGCAACTTTGGCATTGTGGTAGGGCTTCTCACAGTAGTTTTCACGATGGTAAACTGGCTGTTGCTCCTTCGGCGATCGCAATTAAGGAAGATTATATCCATACACCTAATGGAAAACAGCCTCACGAAACGCCACGCGCTCTAGAAACAGAAGAAATTCCTCAAATTGTCGCAGATTATAAAAAAGCTGCTGAAAACGCTAAAAAGGCAGGTTTTGACGGGGTAGAAATTCATTCCGCTAATGGCTATTTACTCGATTCTTTTTTACAATCAAAAACTAACAAACGAAGCGATCGCTACGGTGGTAGTCTCGAAAATAGATATCGTTTTCTTAAAGAAGTAGTTGAAGCTGTTATCGGTGTTTTTCCGGCTAATCGCGTCGGGGTACGTATTTCCCCCAATGGAGTTTATAATGACGTGGGTTCGCCAGATTATCGCGAAACTTTTCTTTATGTCGCTAAAGAGTTAAATCGTTTTGGATTGGCTTATTTGCACATTTTAGATGGTTTGGGTTTCGGTTTCCACGAATTAGGGAAGCCGATGACTTTAGTTGAATTTAAAGAAGTATTTAAAAGCCCGATTATCGGCAACTGTGGTTATACTCAAGAAACTGCAGAAGAAGCGATTCAAGCAGGAAATGCCGATTTAATCTCTTTCGGCCGTCCCTATATTAGCAATCCAGATTTAGTTGCTCGCTTTACTCATAATTGGGATCTCAATCCAGACCCAGACGTAAAAATCTGGTATTCTTCAGGAGCAGAGGGATATACTGATTTCCCTTTTTATCAACAAGCTAATAATTGCTAAACTTAATAAAACGGGCAGTATATTTCCCTATTTCTGCCCGATCGATTTCTAAATTTGTCAGGTTAGAAACATAAATTAATAATTATTCGTCAGATCTTCATGTTAGTTGCGATCGCATTTTGAAAAAGCACAATGTCCGAATAATCAGTATATTGTTATCTTTTTCGTTTTTTTGATTTCCAAGTTCCACCGTATCGATAATCAGGATTGTTTTGACTGAGTTGTTTTTGACACTCGGGACAAACTAATACCCAGTTTTGATTTAAGTCGAATTTGATGCGATAGCGCAAGGCTACAACTTTGTCACAAAGATTACAAGGTTTGGGTGTAGATTTAGACATAACTGCTACCTTATTTTTTCAGATCTTGGATCTGCGCGCCCTTTGTTGTCGAAACTCTTATATTGTCAGAGTAATGATAAATTTCTTCTCTAAATTAAAGTTCAGCATATTTTTTATTATTGTTTTTTCGATCGCATTTTTTAAAGAAATTGAAAATCTGCCCGTTTTCTCGATTGAAAAGTATTTACCGGGAGATTTACTATCTCAAAATCCAACAAAATTAGCGCGATCGCCGATAACTTTTGCCGATTCCAATTTGGAGCAAGCAATTCGAGAAAAAATCAAGATTGCTGCACCAAAACCGTTAACTTCAGAGGATTTATCTCAAATTACTAAACTGGATTTAGAAGCTAAATCTATTACTAGTTTAGAAGGAATTGAATCCTTAACTAATTTAACCGAGTTAAATTTAAAATACAACTATTCGATTAGCGATCTTACCCCACTCAGCCAGCTAACTAAGTTAGAAAAACTAACTTTAGAAAAAAATAAAATTAAAGATATCAGCCCTTTAAAGGGTTTAACGGAATTAGAATGGCTTTCTTTAGATGACAATCAAATTGTCGATCTCAGTCCTTTAAAAGGTTTAACGGAATTAGAATGGCTTTCTTTGCACGATAATCATATTGTCGACCTCAGCCCATTGCAAAATTTAACGGAATTAGAATGGCTCTCTTTGCACGATAATCGCATTGTTGAAATCAATTCGTTAAAAAGTTTAACGGAATTAGAATGGCTTTCTTTAGACGATAACGAAATAGTCAATATTAGCCCTTTAAGTGATTTAAAACAGTTAGAGTGGTTATCACTACACGACAATCAAATTGTCAGTATAGTTGCTTTAAAAAATTTAAAACAGTTAGAATGGTTGTCATTAAATGATAATCAAATTGTAGATATCACTCCTTTAGCTAACCTATCCAATTTAGAAACTTTAAATTTAAGTTACAACCAAATTAAAGATTTTTCTGCTTTAAAAAACGACCCCAAAATAACTGATTGTTCCGGTTGCAAACTCACAGAACAGGATTTTTAAATTGCAAGAGGGAAGAGGGAATAGGCAAGAGGCAAGAGGCAAGAGGCAATAGGGAACAGATTTAGAGAAGAGAATCGATCTAAATTAAAAAAATGTTTAGTAATGAGGCGGATTAGAAAAACTACCAACAGCTTGATTTATTTGCTCTGCAACTGTTAATAATTCCATATCTTGCCATCTTTTGCCAACAATTTGGATGCCAATAGGTAAACCCTCTTGAGTCTGTCCGATCGGAATAACTGCAACCGGAGAACCCGTAACATTGAGGGGCATAGTATAGCCACCAGCAGCTAAAAGATAGGGGTATTTTACCCCATCAACCTCGATCGGTTTGCCAAAAGAACGGTGAGAAAATGCTGGAGTCATCGAAACCGGACAGATCCAAGCATCCCATCGATCCATAAAGCGATCCATAATTGCGATTAAGCGATCGCGTTCGGTGAGAATTGTCGCATATTTATCTAAACTTGGCGGTAAAACAAGATGGCTATTTTTAGCTAAAGGAGTTCCCGATTTAAACTTGGTTTGGGTAAAAGCTGTAAATTCAGTTCTAATTGTTGTCAGCATTCCGGCTAAAAATCCCGCGATCGACGAGCTTGAAGCAACAAATAATTCCATAAAACATAAAGGGCCGTAATTTGCTAAAACATCTTCCCAATTTAAATCTGTAGGGTTGCATTCTTCTAAATAACAACCAGTATTGCTTAAATTATTAATCAATTTTTCAATCGCTAAGCGAGTATCTTGACTGACTTGCAGCAATTCAAATCCATAAGTCCAAGCAATACGCAGATCGGATATTTTTTTCTCTGTCGGCCGATCTAACTCTAACGGTGGTATTTGGGGTTGTCGTTTGTCTGCACCTGCAATTACAGCAAAAGATAATTTCAAATCTTCAATCGATCGCCCGATCGGCCCGACTCTGAGCATATTACGAACGTAATCAGCTTGTCCGGGTAAAGGGGGAATGTGTCCTGTAGTTGGAACTCGGCGATCGGTCGGCATAAAGCCGAAAACACCGCAGTAATGGGCCGGAACTCGGATCGACCCGCCAATATCGCTACCAAGCTCGAGAGCTGAAAATCCCGCCGCGATCGCCCCAGCAGATCCGCCACTACTACCCCCTACGGTAAGATCTAAATTCCAAGGATTGTTAGTTCTTCCGAACATCGGATTATTGCTTTGATAATCTCCCCCCAAAACTGGCATATTTGTTTTGGCAAAAACGATCGCTCCTGCTGCTTTTAACCTCGCTACGGTGGTAGCATCTTGTTTAGGAATGTAATCTTTGAGCGGCTTATAACCTCCTGTAGTCCCTAATCCGGCAGTTTCTAAGTTATCTTTAATTGTTATGGGTACGCCGTGTAAAACTCCCCAATTTTCCCCTCGAGCTAGAGCTTCATCGGCTTGTTTGGCTCTTTTTCTGGCATTCTCTGCATCTAAAGTGACGATCGCGTTCAGTTTGCCGTTATGTTGCTCGATTTGTTGTAAATAAGCTTCTAAAGTTTCTAATGCGGAAATTTCTCGATTGCGAATCATTTCTGCAAGTTTGTGTGCGGGGGTAAATCTTATATTCATTTCTGCTAACCTGTAAAATATTCTCAATTAGATTCATTATATTTGGTTTTAGTTAATCTAATTAACTAAAATATCGTTGACGTTAAAAATTATGGGCCGTCCGAAAAAAGAAGACACTCTAACACAACAAGATATTATCCAAGCTGCGATCGCCTGTATTGAAAAAGAAGGAGAATCGGCTCTTGGAGTCAATCGGGTGGCTCGAGAATTGGGGATCAAACCCCCAGCCATTTACAAGCATTTTGATGGAAATGCCGGTTTAAAAAAAGCCGTCGCACTAGAAATTAATCGCAAATTACACGGCTATTTACAAGCAAAGACCATCGAATTTAAGAACCAACCTCGAGAATATTTTAAAGCTGCCGGACGTGCTAGCCGAGAGTTTGCTAAATTTCACTCGGGATTGTATCGAGTGATGATGCGATTTCAACTGCAACCTAACGATCCAGAATCCTTGGCGATCGTCAAAGACTTTCAAGATTTCTTTAGAACTGGCTTGATTTCTGAAGATTTAAGCGAAACAAAATTAATCGATACGATGCGAACGATTAATTCAGCAATTGTCGGTTTCATTGCTTTAGAACAAACAGGTTTATTAACTTTACCTCGTTCTACCGATGAAAGTTTTGAAGTAATGTTAGATGCTTTATTTGTGGCGATCGAGCATATTAAAAATCGGTAATTTAAATTACAAAAGAGATTGACAGTTATATTTTTGACATACTTCCAAATAATTAGATTCTGACTCTAAATACTCGGCTTGGGCGATCATCAATGTTGTTAAATTAGGTGCGATTATTTCTCCTTTATTTTGATAAAATTCCCGAGTAATAATCACTGGCGAACTTTTTTGTTCTGGGGAAATAACTACGGTGTACCAAGCTCGATCGCTATAAAAAAGAGGAAATAA
>JASJCW010000137.1 GCA_030065265.1 Prochloraceae cyanobacterium | reverse complement strand
AATATATAGCAGTCGAAGTAAAGGTTATGACAATTTTATCTACTACCTACTACCTACTACCTATTCTCTGCTTTGACAATTAGTGTCCTAATCTATAGTTCAGTTGCTATAAATAAGGCTTTAGCCAATCTCAGCTTTTAGCGTTATCTGTAGCCTGATTTTTCAGAAATGGTATTAACCGGATGGTCGCAGGTTCGATTCCTGTCGTTCCCATTTAATAGGCTATTTGATGCTTTTTTGAATGTAGATATAGTTGGAAACTATGCTGGAACAAGTGGAAGTAATAATTACTATTTTTTTCTAGCAAATGTTTATTTTCTGAGGGATTGCATAATCAGAACAAAGTCTATTTTGATAGGATTTACAACTCTGTTATTTGAGCAATCTAATTTTTTCTCAATTCATCTTTCAGCCTACTTGTTATCAAAGTAGGTTTTTTTATTAGATTTTTTCATTCAGCAACACATTTTATAATCTAGAGCAGGACTAAAGCATTGCTTAAATTTGCATATAAGTAATAAACAATAAATATCTAATCTTCAAGTCTTGTATTTAAAATTAATTTCTGTTACATTTATTAATAATTACTCCAAATAAAATAATCCAAAAAGTCGAAAATCCGCCCCCAAGAGAACGGATTATCAAAAGATAAACTAGATCTCTAAGTTTATAAACAGAATCGATTTCAGCGGATATATTCTTTAAGAATGCTGTTGCGATTAGGATGGCGTAATTTCCGTAGAGCTTTAGCCTCAATTTGCCTAATTCTTTCCCTAGTAACGTTAAATATCTGACCGATTTCTTCGAGGGTTTTCATCCGTCCATCATCCAAACCGTAGCGCAAACGCAAAACATCTCGTTCGCGAGGAGAGAGAGTATCGAGGACATTTTCGAGATCTTCTCGAAGTAAATTTTTAGATACTTCATCTTCTGGAGTTTCTCCATCTGCTTCAATGAAATCGCCCAATCTAGAGTCTTCTTCTTTACCTATTGGAGTTTCCAAAGAAATGGGTAATTGAGCTGATTTAGCGATAAATCTGAGCTTTTCGATGGTCATTTCCATGCGAGTAGCAATCTCTTCTTCAGTAGGTTTGCGGCCCATTTCCTGAGAGAGAATTTTAGTTGTTTTCTTGATGCGAGAGATAGTTTCGTAAAGGTGAACGGGTAAGCGGATCGTCCGAGATTGATCTGCGATCGCCCGAGTAATTGCCTGTCTGATCCACCAAGTAGCATAGGTGGAAAACTTGTAACCCTTTTCGTGATCGAATTTTTCAGCCGCTCTGATCAAACCTAACGAACCTTCTTGAATCAAGTCTTGAAAAGACAAACCTCGATTCATATATTTTTTAGCAATTGAAACAACTAAGCGCAGGTTAGACTGAACCATTTTATCTTTAGCTCGTCTGCCTAGATAAAGACGACGACGGAATTCTCGCAAACCCATGTCAACTTCTCTAGCCCATTCGTCATCTCTGGGGATGCGTTCTAAACGCTCTCCTAGATCTTCGCGGATCCGTTCTAATTGTAATAAATCTGCGATTTTGCGCGCTAATTCGATTTCTTCTTCTGCTCGTAAAAGTCTGATGCGACCAATTTCTTGTAAATAAATTCTGATCGAGTCTTCTGTATAGGGCTTATTCTTTTTACCTTTTTCAGCAGCAGCACGACGGCCCTGTGCTAATTTTCTTGCTTTAGCCGCAATAGATCCTTCTGCGGTTTCATCTCCTTCTTCACTAATTTCTTCATTAGCTTCACTTATTAAAAATTCCCATTCGTTACTTGGTTCTACAATAGTTGCCAAAACGTCATTAGCCTGCGTCATTCCCTGTTCCTCTTATTTCTCCACTACACAATTAGAAGATAGTCTTAGTTAATCTAACTAATTGAAATTAATAGGCTCTTATTTAGGTTTCCTTATCTTTCAATTTTTCTTGACCTAGTTGAACTAGGGGAAAAATTGCATCATTTCATACCTTAGCTGAAGTCTGACTTGAAATGCACGTAAGTAGGTTTGAATTTTTAAAAAGATTAAAAACCTTTTTGATTGTAGCTTCGATCGCATAATAATTTATTTTGTTCTCCCTGATATTATTTACCAATTAAGTAGTACATCGGTTCTGAAAAATAGACTGAGATATTGAACACTAACTTAACAAAATCTCTTCATTGAGGCAGTAAAAATAACCAATTAGATCGAGAAAATTTACTGAGAGTTACTTAGCTCTAATTTTTGCTGCCAAAAATCGTTAATGCTGACAAATTGATAGCCTCGATCTAACAAACGGGGGATTAAATTGGCTAGTATCGCCGCAACGTCCTTTCCTCCGCCATAACAGCCATCGTGCAAAACAATATTCGCTCCATTTTTGATTTGATTGGTAACTCGATCGCAAATTACCTCAATTCCTGGGTTGCGCCAATCTTCAGAAACAAGACTCCACATCACAACTCGGTAACCTAGATTTTCTAACTGTCTCAGTATTGCGGGGGTAAATAAACCATTCGGAGGTCTAACGTCAACGAGTCGATCGGGTTCAATATCTGTTACCGAAGCGATCGCCGCACGAGTTTCAAGTAAACTTTTATTAACTTCATCTTGAGATAAAGAAGGAAAAGATTTATGTTTGTAACCGTGCAATCCAAGCCAATGTCCTCTTTGAGATATTTCCCTCACAATTTCTGGATTTGTCCTTACGCAACTACCTAAGCAAAAAAAACTAGCTACCTGGTCGTAACGCTCTAAAACTTTTAATAATTGAGGGGTATATTCCGGGTGGGGGCCGTCATCAAAAGTCAAAGCAATTTGATTGCGATCGCTTCGTCCGCTCCACAAACAGTTAGGAAAAGTGGGAGCAAGCAGGCGATATAAAAAAGGGTATATGGGTGCAAATTGCATCGGTGCTGATTTCTCAAGGTAAAAACGACTGCGGAAAAAATTTGTCCCTTCCATTACACTGAGAGTATTATTTCTTAATTAGAAATTAGAGCTAAAGCAAACTACAGTGGATTTAAAGCAAGTAATCATTGCCTACAAAGCAGGAGACTCTCAAAGTAAATCTTGGGCTGAAAAATGTGCTAGGCAATTAGAAGCCAGAAAATGCCAAGTCCTGATGGGGCCTTCAGGCCCTAAAGATAATCCTTATCCAGTTTTTTTGGCTTCAGCTACGACTAAAATCAATTTAGCGGTAATTCTAGGCGGAGACGGTACGATTCTAGCAGCCGCCAGACACCTGGGAATTGAGGGAATACCGATTTTAGCGGTAAACGTGGGGGGACATTTGGGATTTCTCACCGAACCGTTAGAACTGTTTAGAGACACTGAAAAAGTTTGGGATCGTTTACAAAACGATCGTTATGCTGTAAGGCGCAGGATGATGTTACAGGCTGGATTGTTTGAAGGTTCTCGCAACGATCCCCAACCTGTCAGCGATCGCTTTTTTTGTCTCAATGAAATGTGTATTAAGCCAGCAGCAATAGATCGCATGCCAACCTCGATTTTAGAAATGGAAGTAGATGGTGAGGTAGTAGATCAGTATCATGGCGATGGTTTGCTGGTAGCGACACCAACGGGTTCGACTTGTTACACTACTTCGGCTAACGGCCCGATTTTACATCCTGGTATGGATGCGATCGTTGTAACTCCAATTTGTCCTTTAAGCTTGTCGAGTCGTCCGATTGTGATTCCACCGGGATCTGTTGTTAATATTTGGCCCCTTGAAGATGTCGAAGTTAATACCAAACTTTGGACAGATAGTGCCTTGGCTACTACGGTTTGGCCGGGACAAAGGGTAACCGTCAGGATGGCTGAATGCTTTGCTAGCTTTATTGTTTTAAGAGAAAGTTATTCTTTCTATCAAACTATTCGCGAAAAATTACAGTGGGCCGGAACGAGAATTCACTACGATAACAATCACCGGAATTGAGGGAGCATCGGGAGCAATTTTTGAAGTCAGTAGGTTTAGGTAGGGGGTGTAAAGATTTTATTTGTTATGGCAATTTTGTTATCAATGAATCAAACTTAAACCCTTCGATCTGCTAATAACTATTTTGTCAATTTTTAGGATCGTTAGTAAGTTAAAAATCCTCTTACCTCTTGACTTGTTATTTCTCATTTTTGCAAAGCGGTAGGATCTGCTACTAATCGATCTGAAAATTTTTATAATATTTAACAAAAAAAGTTATGAAACAAATTGTTATTGTGGGAGCGGGGCCGACTGGTGCAGCATTGGCTTTGCTGCTAGTTAAAAGGAATATTAAAGTAACTTTAATTGAAGCAGCAAAAAGTTTTAATCGCATATTCCGCGGTGAAGGTTTAATGCCCAGTGGCTTAGATGCGATCGCGCAGATGGAATTATCGACAATTTTAAAAAACGTCCCCAACAGACAACTTGATGGTTGGGAATTTATCATCGAAGATCGACAATTATTTCGAGTTGACGAACCAATGGGGGCCGATCGACCCTGTACTTTAGTATCTCAACCTCCTTTACTAGAAACATTAATTAGGGAATGTCAACAATATCAAGAATTTGAATTTATTCAAGGTATTTCAGTTACAGATCTGCTTTCTAAAGAAGATCGATTTACGGGTGTTAAATTAGCCGACGGCCGAGAAATTGCAGCCGATCTTGTCATTGGAGCAGATGGCAGAAATTCAGTGATTCGTCAGCGTGCTGGTTTGGAGTTAGTAAAACAGCCGAAAAATATCGATTTGCTTTGGTTTAAACTTCCGGCTCACGATCGCTTTGTTAAAGATAATCTTTTTTGTGCGATCGCGAAAAATAATCGTGGTTTCAGTGTCTTTCACGGTGCAGAAGCAGGAAAATTGCATTTAGCTTGGGTACTCTCAGCAGATAAAAAAATAGATCTTAAAAATACTAATTGGGCCGAAACTTTTGCTGCGCTATCTCCTTCTTGGTTGGCAGATCATTTTCGCAGTTGTGCCGATAAAATTGAAACTCCAATTAAATTATCCGTTGCGATCGGTCGTTGTCCTCGCTGGTGGAAGTCAGGAGTTATCTTATTAGGGGATGCTGCACATCCAATGTCTCCGATCCGGGCCCAGGGTATTAATATGGCATTTCGGGATGTAATTGTTACTGCCAATCATCTCGTACCTTTATTAAAAGCAGAAGCTAGTCAAGAGGCGATCGATCTGGCATTAGCAAAAATTCAAGCAGAAAGAGAACCGGAAATTATTCGCGCTCAAAAACTACAAAGAAATGAAGCAATTCGCGCTGAATTAATTAAAAATAACCCAATTATTCGCTCTTTATTAAGTTTGTTTGCTCCTTTAGTCGGGAACATAATTAAACAAAAATGGGTCAAAGAACAATATGAAATGCGTCAGGGAATCACTGAGGTTAAATTAGTTGTTTGAGTTATTTAAAATGCTTTATAAACTAATTTGCAACTTTGAGGTTCTTCTATATTTTGAAATCCCCTTTTCCCCTCAAATTCAAATTCTCGATCTTGAATTGCGGCGATCGCTTCGTAATGTTGTTTATCGACAGTAGAGCAGAAGCCAGTAGGAGAATAGAAGTAGATTTAAACATAGCCCTAACATCTATCTGACTTATCACCAATTGGTTATAATTCCCCTACTAAATGAAACTTTATTAGAATAAGGTTCAGTTTTTATAATTATTGAGCTGAATATATACTAATATTGATTTCGTGCTGATTTGCTTCTAAAGAAACTAATTTAAAGTTTCAAAAATTGCGCCGCGCGATCGACCACATCAGCCAAACAATTAGATTCAAAAGGAGAGATTAAATTAGCAGATTTAACTAACTCTTGAAAAGGAATTTTACCACCGCGTTGGCAAAGAGCGATATATTCTCCTAAAGTGCGATCGAAATCCGATTCTGCTTGCAGCCAAAATTGCATCGCACAACATAAAGCTAAAGTGTAGTCAATGTAATAAAAAGGGTAACAATAAATATGTAATTTTTGTTGCCACAAACCACCTTGTGCTGGATATTCTAAATCGCCATAATCGCGCCAAGGAAGGTAAAGATTTTCCATTTCTTGCCACATTTGATTTCTTTGCTCTGGTGTGGCTTCTGGGTTGGCATAAACGAGATGTTGGAAGTGGTCTACAGCACAACCGTAGGGTAAAAATAGAATGTATTGAGCTAGATGTATCTCGCGAAAGCGATCGGCATCAGCAGCAAAAAATAGATCCATTTGGGGCCAAGTTAAAAATTCTAAACCCATCGAATGAATTTCAGCAGATTCCGAGGTAGGCCACTGATAATCTAGTGAGAGGTTGCGACTTTGCCAGGCTTGAAAAGCATGACCCATTTCGTGGGTGAATACCTCGATATCATCTTTAGTGCCGTTAAAATTAGCAAAAATATAGGGAACGCCATAGGTAGGAAAACTAGTACAAAAACCGCTATTAGCTTTACCAGGACGAGTTTTGAGATCCATCAAGTCCGCATCGACCATCATTTTAAAGAAATCGCCGAACTCTGGATGCATTCGATCGAACATAGTTTGAGCTTGACTTAATACTAAATTGTATTCGCCTTGGGGTGCTGGGTTGCCGAGCAGATCGCCAATAGATTCGTCCCAAAAATATACTCGATCTAGATTCAATTTTTTTGCTTTTTGGGCAATTATTTTTCGAGCTAGGGGAACGACTCGATTAACTACTTCCTCGCGATAGCGGGCTACATCTGCTTGGGTATAGTCAACCCGTTGCATTAATTTATAGCCGAGTCCGATATAGTTGTCATAACCCAGTTTTTTTGCCATTTGATGGCGCAATTTAACTAAGCGATCGAAAATATCGTCTAAATCTGTTTTATTTTGGCTAAAAAAGTTCCAACGGGCAATTTCAGCTTGATGGCGAGTCGGGCGATCGCGATCTTGAGTATATTTAGCAATACTGGCAAGATTGAGGGTTTCTCCTTTAAATTCTATTGCTGCTGATGCGATTAGTTCTGTGTAGCGATCGACTAATTTAGATTCTTTAACTAAATCTGCTTCTATTATCGGTTCAAAGGTAGTAACGTCTGCTTCCCATAAGTTTAAGGCGTGTTGACCTAATATTTCTGCTAGTTCTGCCCTTTTTTCACTAGCGAGTAACTTTCGCTTCATCTCAATTTCTAAAGCGGTTAACTTCGGTTGCACTTCGTCGCAATATTCCTTTGCTTGTTTGTAAGTCTTGTTACGAGTATCTTGAGTGAAACGCAATCCAGTCAATTCCTTCCAGCTTGCCAGATAACGGCGTAAATCTTCCCATTTTTGCAAAGCTCGTTCTAATTCTGTATTAGTTTTAGCCCGATCTAAAACTGTATTAATGCTTTGATATTCTGCTTTGACTGATTCTAAGCTGGGGGTTTCGGGTTGGATTTCAGCAAAGTTTACTTTAGTCATGCTCGTAGGAATTAGGGCAACTGTTGAAATTTTAGCGTGCTTTACTTGATATATAGATGAGGAGAATTTTTTAATTTGGAAATATTTTTAAGTATCTCTATACACGTTTTCTTTCCTTTGTCAAATCTAATTTGATTCCTTTACAAACGTACATAAAAACTTGTTGAAAAAGCTAATTGTAATCGCTTTGCAAGAGAAATTTTTAGCGATTTTTTTGAACGATATATTAGGTATTTGAAAGATTTTGCCAACCAATTTGAAGGGTTTTTGGGAAAAATAGATATAGTAATCCCTTGGTGTATTTCCTAAATCGTAGCATTGAAATCCAGCAAATACGTTCGAGTCGCAAATTCCTTGATAAAGTGTAATATAAGCAATTTTAAATCGATCTTAGATTATTTTAGAGGTTTGCTTATTTATAGCCCGATAAACAGAAATATTGCGATCGAACAAAGAAAAAATCAAATAGAATAGCGATCGCTAATTTCTATTTCTATTCACTACTCGATCGCCTCATAAAATACTATTTGCTACTACTCCAGCACGCAAAGCAATGCGCCGATATTTTGTATTATCGTAGGGAACTCCAGCGTGCATTATTTGAGAATTATCCCAGAAAATAATATCTCCAGGATGCCAAACGTGACTGTAAACGGGGGTCACTTCAAGAATCTTTTGAAATAATTCGTGCCAAAATTGTTTGGCTTCTGCTAATTTATTTTCCATTCCCATTAAAATCGACGTATCCGAACCTAAATACAGTCCTTTTTTTCCTGTTACTTTATGGGTAGATACGATCGGATGTAATTTGCGGGGAATTTCCTCATTTTCTGCTGCAAGTATTGTTGGGAAAAGATGATACATCGAAAGATTTTCTAATTTTTGACGCTCTCGAACAGATAAATTATTATAAGCTTCGATAGTATCAATAAATTGGGTACTGTGAGGCTGTCCGTCTAATGCTGTTTCAGGAACTTCGATCCCATAAAGCATGACTACATAAAGAGAATTCATCTCCAGTCCTTCGGTTTTGGGAAGATGGTCTTTATCGTGATGCCATTGCCAAGCATATTTATCGATAATATCTCGATCGAGTCCTTTGACATTTCCTAAAATTGCTACTCCCGAACTTTGCAAATCTAGAGGAATCTCTGGATCTATGGGTTTGGATTGATAACGATTTTCTAATGTCGGATCTTCAAAAGTTTTTTGAGCGAATTCTTGCAATTCTGATGCGGTTAATTTTTGGTTTCTGATAACAATTAATCCCCGTTCCCACAGGGTTGTTTTCAACTCTGTTATTTGTCCTGCTGTTAATTCTAATAAATTACAGTTCTGGAGAATTTCTAAACCCATTCTGGGATGTTTAGTTAATGTTTGATATGTCATATCAAGATTAAAAAGAGGAATTTATAAACTTTTGTTAGTGCTAACGATCGCACTAAAAATTGGTTTAGCTATTTATTCTTCTCAAAACCAAATTTTTTTTGCAAAATTCATTTTTTTGCAATAATTATTTACAAAATCAATTTGATAGACACAAAAGGCTTTCTTGCTTCAAGATCTCCCTCAAAGCGCGTTTGGTTTTTTTTAAAGTGAAAGATAATATTTTCATATTGACAAGATTAAAAGCAGGATATTATATGGAACACAAGCAATGGGTTTGTAAAACTTGCGGATACAATATGGTGGGTGAAATGCCCGATGTATGTCCGTTTTGCGGAGTAAGCCACGAAAAATTTATTACTTGGCAAGAGGCCGAACGATTTTATAGAGTTACGCCAAAAAGGGTTAGCACTCGCATCACCCAATTGATTTCCGTGCCTCGTTTAGGTTACGAACATGCTGCCTATAGAATTGAAACGGATGAGGGTAATGTTTTAATTGATTGTCCTTCGGCTTATAACAGGGATTTAGAGCCAGTAGAAGCTATTTACTTTACTCACAATCACTTTATGGGAGCATCCAATCAATATCGCCAGCTTTGGAATGCAAAAGTTCACTTACACGCCAAAGAAGCAGAACATCCCTTAGTAAAAAAGTTTCCTGTCGATCGCAAATTTACTGATAGTTTTAAAGAACGAGGTCTTGAAGCCTTCCACATTGGCGGACACACCCCAGGCTTTACTATCTATATTTTTAAAGAAGTATTGTTTATCTGCGATTATGTATTTTCTTTGGGGCCGAAAATGCAATTTAATCCTTTCAGGCCGAAAGCAGAAACGCGGGATGGTGCTGTCAAAATTATTGAGGCGATCGCAGCAAAAGATCTCAAAACAGTTTGCGGCTTTAACTATATTAGCGATTTCGCTCCCTGGTTCGATTCTTTCAAAGGTTTGCTCGAGTAACAATGAAAATAGGGATTTTAACATGACCGATCTGGGCTTAACTCACATAGCATTGGAAGTCACAAATATTAACAAAAGTATTTCTTTTTATGAGAAATATGCTGGCATGAAAGTAGTACATCGCCGCATCGATAAAACTACTGGTATTGAGGTAGCTTGGATCAGCGATCTGAGTCGGCCTTTTGCGATCGTACTGCTCCAATCGACTCAAGTAAATGGAACTTTATCGCCTCAATCCCATCTTGGAGTAGCTTGTAAAAGTAGAGAAGAAATCGATCGCCTTGCTAATTTAGCTAGTTTAGAAGGTATTTTATTAAAAGGGCCGGTTGATTGGGGATTTCCAGTTGGCTACTTCGCTTTAATTGCCGATCCTGACGGCCATACTTTGGAAATTGCTTACGGACAAAAAGTACAATTGACAATCGAAAATCATCAATAAATCGACCGTTATATTTACATTGCGATCGCAAGATAATCTGATTTTTAAAAAGTCATAGAAAACTCAATCTAGGTAAAGAGATAAAGAGTTCCACCATTGTTTAAAAATAATAAAAGACTTAATTGAGATAAAAAGGTCACTTGGTCTAGGTAGTAGGTCATAAGAATCACTCAAAATAATCCTACAGATTGCCTATTATCTATTGCCTTTTTACTTACAGAATTGGTATTACTTTTAATTGCTAGATTTAGTTTTTCTAGATCTTAAGAATGAAATGAGGATGAAATCGTTGTTTCATATTAATTTCATCTTTTTTATATATAGCAACTGAACTATAGATTAGGACACTAATTGTAAAAGCAGGGAATAGTTAGTAGGTAGTAGGTAACAGATAAAATTGTCATAACCTTTACTTCGACTGCTATAAAGTTAACTAAGAAATATAAAGATACGATAAATTTTTTATCGAACACGAACTCAAAAAGTTAGTTTTACTAGAGGGCTACTAAAATGAATTGGAAAACGGTTGCGATTATTCCTTTTGCGATCGCTTCATTATTTGGAACGACTCAAATTAAAACAGTTGCAGCAAAGGAAAATCAAGCTTTGTTTGAAACTTATCACCAAGCTATTTCTCAAAAATACGGAATAGATATCAATAATTTTAAACAACAAATATCTGGTGGAGAAGCAGACGAACACCCACTTACTAAATATAAGTTAAAACAAATTTTACTTGGAATTAAAGTAGAATTAGAACATACTGATAATAAGTATAAAGCTTTAGAAATCACTACAGACCATCTCGAAGAAATTCCCGATTATTATACTCGCTTGTTGAGAATGGAAAAGCTAGCTTTAGCCGAACAACCTCAGATAGAAACAAAAAAAGCACTAGCAGATAAATCTCAATTTGAAAGTTACAGAAAAGCTATTTCTCAAAAGTACGGAATAGATCTTAATAATTTCGAGCAACAAATATCTGGTGGAGAAGCAGACGAACATCCAATTACAAAATATAATTTAGAACAAATTTTACTCGGAATTGAAGTAGAAATGGAGCATACAGATAATAAGTATAAAGCTTTAGAAATCACTACAGACCATCTCGAAGAAATTCCCGATTATTATACTCATCTCTTGAAGATGGAGGAAGAAGCCTTTGCAAATCCTAGTGCAATAACACACAATCTTATTTAGTTTGATTTTTAAAATTTAACTGGTTGAAAAAATAGCTAAAACAATTATTTAGATTGACAGTCAAGTAATTGTTTTTAGCTTTTAGTATTTTTAAGATAAACATTATTTCTAAAATCTCAACCCAGGTCGGAGCTGAAAATTAAACTACTATCTTAAAGTATTGTATTTAATATCAGGATAATTTTAAAATTTTATCTCAAACTATAGCAGTTGAAATAAAGGTTAGGACATTTAAGATTGGCAAAAGGGTTAAATATTAAGGATTATCTTTCTTCCTTCTGCTATATTTATTATCTCGAACAAAATAATTGCCAAAATGAAATAAAAATGGGGCGATCGCTATTAAGGATCGATGGATATATTCTCAATTGAGTCAATCGATTAGGGATTTAAATTATTTACTAATTGGCAACCAAATAGTAAAAATACTACCTCGACCTAACTCACTTTCTACTTCAATTTTGCCGCGATGAGATTGTGCTATTGCTTGTGCTATCGATAATCCTAAACCCGATCCACCACTAGTGCGAGAGCGATCGCTGTCGATACGATAAAAGCGATTGAAAACTTTGGGTGAGGCTGGCCGATCGCTGCAACTTGATTTCTCGAAGTATTGAGAAGGCTAATATAATAAAAATTCGTTTTCGTAACAACTATTGGTTAAGGAACAGGTTTGCTCGAATATTTTACTTTCAATAGTTTTAAATTCACCTGACTCTTGTAAAATTGGTTCGAGAACTTCATGAATCTGATTAGCGACTGTTTCTATTTCTCGATCTACGGTCAACCTATTGGCATAGACGATCGCTTCGTAAATTGCTAACCCACAAATACTTAAGATTGCACTGAACATGCCAGAATACCAAATAGCTAATTGCCAGCGCGATCGTCTAAATAATTGATTTTGATGGTTATTTTCGGTTTTTTTTCCTGATATTCCCTTAAAAATAATATTAAGCAAAGCAATATTCAACATGAGATAGATAATTATAATTGAAAAGCATAATTAATTTAATTTGGTTTCTAATTTTAAGTTTCATAATACTTATTATTGATTGAATAGCTCTTAAAAACAAAGTCTAATTCACAAAAAAAGTATTGATAAATATTTGATTCGATCGAATACAAGTTAGCAGACTAAACTCAAATTTTTTTTCACTTTATTTTGATTTTTATTATTATTTTTCAAAACAATATGCAGACAAAACTAAAATCTAATTGATTAATAAATTTAGTTTGCGATCGCGATTACTGAGGATTAAAACGATAACCAATTCCATGCACAGTTTCGATCGACTTTTCATATCCGATTGAAGCTAATTTTTTTCTGACTAATCTTACTTGTGCTGCCACTACATTACTAATTGGTTCTGCTTCCAATTCCCATAATTGAGTCAAAAGACAATCACTGCTAATAATTTGTTCGGGATGTCGCATAAAATATTCTAAAAATTGAAACTCTTTTGCGGTTAAAGAAATTTGTTTCTGTTTACCATCTCGTGCCACTAATATTGAATTAGTTCGATAGTCTACAGTTAAATTTCCTACTCGTAAGTTGTGAGCTTTAAATTGAGGAGATCTTCTTTGGAGCGCGCGAATTCTTGCTAGCAATTCTCCCATGCCAAAAGGTTTAATTAAATAGTCGTCTGCACCTGCATCTAATCCCATTACTCGATCGCTCATGGCATCTTTTGCTGTTAGCATTAAGACTGGTAAAGTATGATTATTACTGCGCAACCGTTTTACTAATTCTAATCCCGATATTCCGGGTATTAACCAATCAAAAATAGCTACGGTATATCGATTTAATTTATTCTCTAAATGTTCCCAGGCTTGAGTTCCATTTTCAAATAGATCTACCAGATAAGATTCTTGTTGTAAAACTCGTTCGACTGCTTTGCCTAAATCGGTTTCATCTTCGACTATTAAGATTCGCATGTGTTAGGTCAATATTAAAATTATTTATTTTCTTAAGATCTAATTATGAGCCAAAATAATGAAATCTCGATGAAAATACCCAGGAGATGATATTGATATTTTTATCTTAATTTAATTTTTAAAATTGATAATACTAGGAGCTAATTAAATCTTTAAAATATTTGATTCAATACTGACTTTCAGTCCGAGCTTGAAGTTCAGAATTTAAATCAATAATCCTTCTTGTCGAGCTAGTAAGAGTCAATATATCGCGATCGAATTGTTAATTTATAATACTAAATTTTTATGATTTGAGCTTTGCGTTTTTACTAAACTATAAAATAAAAACAAAAAGCAATAATCTCTATTTATTTTATTTTATTTACCTTTTAATTATTTACGCGATCGCATATATTCAAAGATGAAAATAATACTATAATACAGCGTACTTATGAAAAGAAGATGAAAACAAAAATAAAACTGATTTAAAAGTCAATTAAAATTAATCCTAAATTTTCAATGAGAATTGCTGTTTTATTATTAGCATATTTTTTTGCAATATTAGCATATTTCTTTGCAATATCAATAGAACCAGTTAAAGTTCGCTCTGGCAATCCAGTGGTTCAGAACTTTCCGAAGCCACAAGGCAAAAGCGAACCCCTTTCCCCGCAACAGATCGCACAGCTTCAAGAAGTAACTGAAATTGCAATATCGCCCAATGGCAAACATATAGCTTACATTCTGCGAGTACCGAGAAAACTTCCCCAAGAGAAAAATGGCTCGGCTTGGCAAGAACTTCATGTAATTACGGTCGATGGCCAATCTCGTTCCTATTTACGGGGTCAATTTCGGGCCAGCAAAATTAGTTGGACTCCAGACGGTCGGGGGATTTCCTTCTTAGCGAAAAAGCCAGGTAAAAATCGTCGCAAGTCTCTTTATTTAATGCCTGTAAATGGTGGACAAGCAAAGAGAATCTTAACTCACGAAACAGATATCAAAGAATATTCTTGGAGTCCATCTGGCAAACAAGTTGCTTTTTTAGCGACAGAAAAACTGGCAAAAAAGCAGCAAAAGCTGAAAAAATTGGGGTTTAATCAGCAAATATTTCGCGAAGACTGGCGATCGGTCGAGGTTTGGCTCTCAAATCTAGAAAAAAACAGCAAACCGCAAGTTTTAGAACTTCCAGGTTCTGCTTCAGAACTTCACTGGGGGCCGATGGGGAGAAAATTAGCAGTAGCTTTAGCTCCTACTTCTCTAGTTGACGACAGTTATACTAGCCGCAAAGTCAGGATAATAGAGGTAAAATCGGGACGAATAATTCAGCGAATTAACAATGTTGGTAAACTGGGTCAAATTGCTTGGAGTCCAGACGGGACTAGATTAGGAATCATTGGTTCTGTCAACGAAAGAGATCCCGAAGCAGGAAGAATTCAGGTTGCTAAAGCCAATCAAAGTAGGCTCGAAGA
>JASJCW010000136.1 GCA_030065265.1 Prochloraceae cyanobacterium | reverse complement strand
GCTACTGCTTCTTGCTGGCCGATCACTCGTTGATGGAGATGACCCTCTAATTGTAGTAATTTTTGCCGTTCGGTTTCGAGCAGCCTGTTGACGGGAATACCCGTCCAACCTGCGACTATTTCGGCGATATCGGCTTCTGTGACTTCTTCTCTGAGTAAGGTGCTGCTGCCGTTTGCTTGAATTTCAATTAGTTGAGTTTCTTTTTCATCGCGATCGCGCTCTAATTTTTCTTGCTCGTATTTCAAACGATAAGCTTCATTTTGATCTAATTCTCGAAATGCTTTTTCTACTTTATTGCGTAGTTTTTCCTCTTCTTCTTTTAGGTTATTAATTTCTTCTAATAGTTCTTTTTCTCTTAACCACTGAGCAGAGAGTTCTTTTTGTTTTGTTGCTAACTTTTCTATTTCTTCTTGGATGCGATCGAGTCTTTCTTTAGAGGCAAGATCTGCTATTACTGCACTCTTTTCTTCTCCTTCGATGGAGAGTTTTTCCATTTGCAACTGCATCAAACGGCGATCGACTGCTTCTAATTCTACTGGTTTAGAAGTTATTTCCATTTTCAATTTAGCGGCTGCTTCGTCAACTAAATCGATCGCCTTATCTGGTAAAAATCTTTCGGTAATATAACGGTCAGAAAGAGAGGCCGCAGCAACTAAAGCCGAATCGGTAATTTTCACGCCGTGATGGACTTCGTAACGCTCTTTTAGCCCTCTTAAAATCGATACCGTATCCTCTACTGAAGGTTGTTTGACATATACCTGTTGAAATCTTCTTTCTAAAGCGGCATCTTTTTCGATGTGATTGCGGTATTCATCTAAAGTTGTTGCCCCAATACAGCGTAATTCGCCCCTTGCCAAAATCGGCTTGAGCAGGTTGGCCGCATCCATACTACTATCCTTAGAACCAGCACCAACGACGGTGTGTAATTCATCGATAAACAGAATTATTTGTCCTCCAGAGTCGATCGACTCTTGCAAGACTGTTTTGAGACGTTTTTCAAAATCGCCGCGATATTTAGCCCCAGCAATCATGCTCCCCATATCTAGGGAAATCAATTGACGGTTGTTCAAAGATTCTGGCACGTCTCCGTTAACAATTCTTTGCGCCAAACCTTCGGCGATCGCTGTTTTTCCCACTCCTGGCTCGCCGATCAAGACGGGATTATTTTTCGATCTGCGGGATAATACTTGTATGATGCGTCTGATTTCTTCATCCCTGCCGATTACTGGATCTAATTGATTCTCTTTTGCTCTTTCGGTGAGATTTACTCCGTATTTTTCCAGCGCGCTTTCGTTTTCTTCTTCTTCTTCTTTATCGTTAAGATCCGATCCGCTTGGTAAACCTCGATCGTTTTCTGCGCGATCTTTTACTTTGCGCTGACTTCTAACACTTTGAACGATTTGCTCTAATTTTTGATAATCTACATCTAAATTTTGCAAGCATTTTTTACCGATTTCGTCTTCAGCAAAGGCTAACAATAAATGTTCTACAGCAATCTGTTTTTCTTGCCAAATTTCCCTAATTTCATCAGCGCGATCTAGCAATAAATCCAAACCTTGACCCATGTAAAGTTCGGAAACATTAGGGCGTCTTGGTTGCCTGGCAGCATATTTTTCTAGCTGTTGTTTGAGACGATACGTATCTATATTTGCTTTATTGAAAATTTTTGCTGCTATACCATCTTGTTCTATCAAGACGATAATTAAATGCTCTACTTCTAAATTATAGTTATTAAAGCTACGAGCTACTTCTTGAGATTCTACGATCCCATCCCAGGCTTCATCGGTAAATTTACTTGGATCGGTTAGCTGCATTAGTAAAAAAATCTACTTGTTTTCTGGCAATATTTATTTTGATAGTATAACGAGTTGGGTTTTTTATTCTTGGATATTAGGATTAGGATTATGTACTTTACCATTTTAATCTGACATTGTTAGGGGATAATATCCCCTCAGCGATTGAAAAAACATGCGATCGCAATTTAACAAATTAAATGGAGAATCGATTTAATTGTCTCAAAAATTCGCCTGCGTTTGTAAGGGGTAATGCACTCTGGCCGTTTGAGAGTCGCCCTAAATTTGCCAACCTTGTTTGACTTTTTCCCAAATATTGCCGACGGATGTTTTCATTTCTTGTTTGAATTTCCAACTTTGGAAAGCTCGTTCATAACCGGTTCCCCTAGTTTGAAAAGTTTTCCAAGTATCCAAGGATAATTTTAGTCCCCAAAGTAGCAAAATATACAATGACCAGGAGGCAGTTCCTGCGGTGAGGATATTTAGGGCAATGAGAAAACTGTTGATAATAGTAAAGCCGATCGCTTTTTGTTTGAGTCGATCTTTACGGTAGAGATCGAAAGCCAGTCGTTTTTCTTCGGTATTTTTTTGCACCAACCAAGCTTTTTCTGCTGCTTCTAGGGATTCTCCTTGAATATCTAGATCTGCTGCCATTTCCAGCAATTCTTGTCTGGATAGTTCTTCGTTTGGGTTTCTGCTAGCAAGGGCTAGTTGCAATATCTGTTGTACGTCTTCTTGAGTGTAAGAGTCTGGACGTTCTAGTTCGGAAGCCGACATAATTGTTTCTAATCTAATCTCAAAAATATAAAAGCCACTAATTTTATTATGCCTAACCTGATGACCTTCTCAACCGAACTTTTAGGGGCGGATTTTTCTGCTTTTGAGTAGAATCATTAATCATAACATTTCGTTACAATTAAAGTCGATAAGAAATTTTTTTTAGGTAGCGATTATGAATGGTATTCGCGTAGGCAGTTTATTTGGGATTCCATTTTATGTGAATCCTTCTTGGTTTTTCGTTTTAGCTTTAGTGACTATCAGCTATGGAGCAGAGCTAGCAAATCAATTTAGTTACTTAGGGACTGTTTTACCCTGGATTTTAGGCTTTATTTCGGCACTACTATTATTTGCTTCAGTATTAGCCCATGAATTAGGTCATAGTTTTGTGGCGATCGCCAAAGGAATTGAAGTAAAATCGATCACTTTATTTATTTTCGGTGGTTTGGCTACTTTAGAAAAAGAAGCAAAAACTCCTTTAGCATCTTTTTATATTGCGATCGCCGGGCCGTTGGTGAGCTTGACTTTATTTGCGCTACTAATTCTCATTCAAGCCAGCGTAACCTTACCTGCTGCCCTAGGTGCAATGCTTTCTCTGTTAGCTTACATCAATCTGGTCTTAGGCGTATTTAACCTAATTCCTGGTTTACCCTTAGATGGCGGTAATATTCTCAAAGCTATCGTGTGGAAAATAACTGGTAACCCCCACAAAGGCGTGCTTTTTGCTTCGAGATCGGGTCAATTTTTCGGCTGGTTGGCAATCACGACAGGAGCTTTAGGAGTTTTAAATATTCTGCCGATAGGTAGCTTGTGGACTTTATTAATTGGCTGGTTTTTGCTGCAAAATGCTGGCTTCTCGGCTCAGTCGGCGAGAATTCAAGAAAAATTAAGCAGTTATACAGCCGCAGAAGCAGTAACTCCCAACAGCCCGATCGTCCAAGCAGATTTAAATTTAAGAGCTTTTGCTAACGATTATGTAATCGGTCAAAATAAATGGAAGAAATTTCTCGTCGTCGACAACGAAGGCCAGTTATTGGGTTCGATCGAGGTTGATGAAATGAAAAAAGTGCCAACTTCTCAGTGGACAGAAACTCCAGTTGCACAGTTGATGCACGGCAAAGATAAGATCGAGACGATAGAAAGCGATCGCACTTTACTTGAAGCCGTCAAATTAATTGAAAAAAATAATATCCAACAATTAACTGTTGTCAAAGCAGACGGCGTAGTTGTGGGCTTGTTAGAAAAAGCTTCAATAATTAATTTTCTCCAAAAAGAAGCTGGGTTAAAAGCAGCCTAGTATATAGAAGGGATAAGGAAAAATTCAAAGCGATCGTTCTCAATCTAGTTTTCGCTCCAAGGAAGAACTAAGATAGAAAAGTTAAACCAGGAACGAGATTAATTTCTTCTTGCCCAAACAATTGACACAGTTTAACTGCTACGGGATATTATCGTTAACAAGTAAGTTTTGGCAGACAAATGCAACAAAATGATTTTTGGCAAAACGTCTCTCGCTACCCGAGATTTTTAATTACTATCTCTTTGGGCATATTTTTTGCCCTATTTGAGAGAATCAAACCCGTGTTGAAAAATCCATTTGCTCTAGCTGCTTCGATCGGCTTGTTAGTAGGTGGTTTTGCTTTCTTGTATTTCACCCTAAAGGCTATGTTAGGCTTAAATGCAGTTTGATTTTTAGCTGTCTTTTTCGAGAGCAATCTATTGTTTTAAAGACAGCAGACCGCACAAACATCAAAAATCGTGTAACAGGGGTCGATAATTATGGCTAATAGCCGGCGAGTTTCTCGCGTTTCCTCGCTGATTAAACGCGAAGTTAGCCAAATGTTAATCAACGGCATTAAGGACGATCGCGTAGGTGCTGGGATGATTAGCGTTACTCTAGTAGATGTCTCTGGCGACCTACAACACGCCAAAATATACGTGAGTATCTACGGAACTGAAGCGGCTAAGGCCGAAACTATGGCAGGACTAAAGTCTTCAGAAGGCTTTGTCAGGCGAGAATTAGGCCATCGAATGCGCTTGCGGAGAACCCCAGAAATAACATTTATTGAAGACCTTTCTTTGGAATACGGCGATCGCACGATCGAATCGATCGAGCGTATTTGTCGCGAGGATCGAGCAAAATACAAAAAATTAGAAAATGTCGAAGATGCTGGTTAAATCGTGAATGAGTCGCTTCCTAATTGGCAAGAATTATCTTTAAGAGAGGCGATCGGTCAAATGATAGTGGTGCGAGCCTCGGGCCATTTATTTGACAGTCAAATTCGCTATCCTGATTGGGAACCTAAATTTGCTCTTCTTGAAAGTTGGATCGAGGATTTAAATATCGGTGGTGTAATTTTGCTGGGAGCTTCCGCACCAGAATTGTATTTGCGAACGCAACAATTACAAAAGTTAGCAAATATACCTCTATTAATTGCCGCAGATATAGAAGAGGGTGTGGGACAAAGATTTGCTGGAGCTACTTGGTTTCCTCCACCAATGTCTTTAGGTGCAATTGCTCGCCAAGATCTCGATTTGGCTCGTAACTTCGCTCAAGATTTAGGAGAAATTACGGCTAGAGAATCGATAGCTCTCGGTATTAATTGGATTTTAGCCCCAGTTGCGGATGTAAATAATAATCCCGATAATCCGGTAATTAACATTAGAGCTTTTGGAGAAAGTCCAGAACTAGTCAGCGATTTGATTGTTTCTTTTATTGAAGGGACTAAGAAATATGCAGTTTTAACTACAGCTAAGCATTTTCCCGGACACGGGGATACCGAAGTAGATTCTCATCTAGATTTGCCAATACTAGAACACAGCGACGAACGACTGACATCTTTAGAATTATTGCCTTTTAAAAGAGCAATTGCTGCAGGGGTTGATAGCGTAATGACAGCGCATCTTCTAATTTCAGCTTGGGATAAAATTCTCCCAGTTACCCTGTCTGAAAAGATTTTAAAGGGTCAGTTAAGGCAAAGATTGGGTTTCACTGGTTTAATTGTCACTGATGCGTTGGTTATGGCCGGAGTAGCTCAACATACAACTCCAGAAGAAGTTGCTGTGATGGCGATCGAAGCTGGAGCGGATATTTTGTTGATGCCGCAAAATCCTCAAAAAACTGTTGCAGCTATTGATGCCGCAGTGCGATCGGGCCGTTTGAGTCAAGAGAGAATCCAAGAGTCTTTAGTAAGAATTTGGCAAGCTAAAGCTAGAGTTGCTAAGTTGTCATCCAATCTTGCTGAATTAGCCAGCGATCGGGCTACAAATTGCGTTGACGCTATTTTAAAAAATTCCCTTGAAACTGGAGGCTCTTTGCCGATCGTGCCAGTTGGTAGTGGGGGCAGAAATTTAATTTTAGTAGACGATGCGACTAACTGTAGCGAGACGATCGCCCGTCACAACCCTGCTGTTGCCATACCCCAACAATTAGGATATCAGCCAGAATTGTTCGATTCTAGAACTTTAATTAATTTTAGTGAAGATTCTCGTCCAACTTTAATTCAACTTTTCCTTCGGGGTAATCCCTTTCAAAAGAATCTCAATTCATTTTATGCAGATTGGCTTAAGAAAAAGTTAAAAAATAACAGCATTCAAGCTTTTATAATCTACGGTAGTCCTTATACGTTGCAGTCTATAAAACAAGAAATAAACTTGCCCTGGATTTTTTGTTACGGTCAAATGCCACAGGCACAACTATCTGCCCTAGGCACTTTATTCGATTTATCAAGTTTTGTCAATTTAAATAAAGAAGTTTTTATTTAAGTAGGTATACTAACACTTTTAATCATAAAATACAAGCTTAAGAAGCTTTAAAAAGTAGCTAAATATACAGCAAAAATTGTGTTCTTTATTGTAGTTATTCGACTATAGTAATGATAGGGATGTTTATTTTATAGGTGAATCCTAATGAGTATTAAAATTCTAGCACCAACACCCTCGATTCGTTATTCAATCGAAATGATTCGAGATGAAGCCCGTCAATTAGTTGAAAATGGTGTAATTAGTCGTCAACAACCAATTTACGTACTTTGTCAACATATCCCCAGTCGAGAGTGGGTCGGTGTAGAATACGAATTAGAAAGGCACGATTATTTATTGCGCGATCGCATTGGAGAATTAGTTCCTTGTGAAGTATGGCAAGACGACTGAATCGAAAATTCAATCGAATCAATCAAAAGCGATGAGTTTAGCTAACCGCTAAATAGTTAAAAGAAAATAAAGAAGACAATTGTTTGAATAAATTTAGAATAGTGTAACAATATATACTGTAAGCAACTGGTTTCTGTATATCCAAATCTAGCAATACACTATCATAAGTTTAATATTTTGATTCACCAAGCTAAATATAAAAGCAATTTTGACATTATGAGCATTAATACAATACCATCCCCGGGAACTTGCTTAAAATACTCGATTGAAACCATTAAGGATGAAGTTCGCCAGCTTTTAGAGCAAGGAACTATCAGCCGCCAACAACCGATTTATATTCTCTGCCAGTATATCCCAGCTCGAGAATGGGTTGGTGTAGAATACGAATTAGAAAGGTGCGATTATTTACTGCGCGATCGGATTGCCGATCTTGTTGGAACAGAAAAATGGGAAAACGACTAAGATTAAGATTATTATACAGTATAAGTCTGATTTCGACGCAATAAATAAATTATTTTTCTGTTTTGAAAGAAAAACTACCAAAAAACTTTCAAATATTTTCAACAAAGCGATCGTCAAGATCTGCAGCTCGACCGATAGGTTAGAATTAACTTGTTTGTTCTAAATATCGATCGAGATCTTCAATCGAACGGGTTAACTCTGCCTCGCTAGTAATGCGAATCAGATCGTCTTTAAGAGTTATCAGAACTTTAGCAGCATAAGGACTGGGGTATATATTAGGATTGCAAAAAACCTCTAAAAAAACTTCTCCACTATAACGATATTCCATAGATTGACGGGGGCTTGGCCTATCTCTACCACTAGTTTTAGAAGTAGCGACAGTTTTAATGTTTTGAATTAACTGCAAAATCTCTTGTTTTAAATTTTTAGCTGCTTCTGGAGTAAAGTTGAAGGTGATAGAGCCTTGAATTAAGTTGAGTGTAAGTTGAGTCATATTTTTCAGGGAAGAATCTCAATATATTGGAAAAATCAAGTACAAATTAAGATACTGTTAGTTTTATTTGGTTTTTGAGAAGGAAATCGAAATTTCGAGGTAACTTACAAAAGTAAAATGAAATATATATTAAGTAACTTCCGTGATAAGAGATAATCGCGCTGTAGTTCGTAAAGTATTAGTAATTACCTTGCTACTTAATATCTCAGTAATGGTATTAAAATCAATAGTAGGGTTTATTACAGGTTCTTTGAGCTTGCAAGCAGATGCTTTGCACAGCCTAACAGATAGTGCCAACAATATTTTAGGTTTAATCGCCAACCAACTTTCTTCACCTCATCCAGATCGAGAACATCCCTACGGACATCAAAAATTTGAAGCAGTGGGAGCTTTAGCGATCGCCGCTTTTTTAGGAGTAGCTTGTTTTGAAATTGTACGAGGAGCAATTGAAAGTATTATTGGTGGCAGTTCTCCGGTAGAAATTTCTGGCCCTCAGTTGTGGTTGCTCTGCTTAGTTTTGGGCATAAACATTATTGTCGCTTTTTACGAGCGCAGAGTAGGTCAACGTGTTGCCAGCGCGATTTTGATTGCTGACGCTCATCATACCATGAGTGATGTTTGGGTAACAATCACGGTTTTAGCTGGATTAATCGGGGTTTGGCAAGGGCAAAAGCTGGGTTTATCGCAATTACAGTGGTTAGATATAATTTTAGCTTTTCCAGTAGCCTTGTTAGTGTTTAAGAGTGGCTGGGATGTGGTCAAAGCTAATTTGCCTTCTTTAGTAGATCGAATGGCGATCGCGCCCGAAAAAATTCATAAAATAGTAATGAAAGTTCCAGGAGTAATTAACTGTCACGATATTGCTTCTCGCGGAACTTTAGGCAAACAAGTATTTATTGAAATGCATTTAGTTGTTGAAGCTCGAGATCTTACTGTTGCCCACGAAATTACTGAAAGGGTAGAAAAAATTTTAGAACAGCATTTCAGTCCGGTAAGAGTTTTAATTCATATCGAACCAGCCGATTATAGATCGAACAATATCAGTTTTGGCTCTGACGATAGCAGCACGAAGCAAAAAGATTATCTTTAATTATTTATTAAACTTGTTTGGCTCGAGCCGATCTTATATCAGCTGTTAGAAGTTCTTCACAGCGACGATCGACAGTTTAAAAATCGGTCTTATTGCCGTACATAATGTTCTAAGCATTAGTTCGGGAGTAATTTGAAAACTGCATGAAAATTAAGGGAGTTCGGCAACTGAGACAATGGTGGCAAGAATGGGAAAAATATCCCAAAGTAAGCTGGGGATTTTCGATTTTGTGGTTGCTATTAATTGCCTGGGTCGCTTTTCTGTGGAATTTAGGGACTACAGGATTAGTAGATGAAACCGAACCTCTATTTGCCGAAGCTGCCCGCCAGATGAAGGTAACGGGCAATTGGATTACGCCCTATTTCAACGGTGAAACCAGATTTGATAAGCCGCCATTAATTTATTGGTTAATGGCAATTGGTTATCATTTAATTGGGGTGAATGATTGGGCAGTTCGCCTTCCCTCGGCTTTTGCCGCTATTTTCTTAATGGGATTGGGTTTTTACGCGCTTCGCTATTTTGGCGGTTCTCACCCTGCTGCTCGAATATTGCCCGAGAACAACAAAAAAAAACAACAGCAATTGTGGCTGTCGGCTTGGATTGGCGCAGCACTAATTGCTTTTAATATGGAAACTCTGATCTGGAGTCGAATCGGAGTTTCTGATATGTTACTCAGTGGCTCTATGGGAGGAGCTTTGCTCTGCTTTTTTATCGGTTATGCTTCTGAAAAAACTCCCTGGTATTTTGCTTTTTATTTCTTAGTGGGCTTGGCAGTCTTGGCCAAAGGGCCGGTGGGTATAGTTTTGCCCGGTTTAATTATCTTTTCTTTCCTTCTGTACTTGGGTAAGTTGAGAGAAGTCCTCTCGGAAATGAAAATCTTTAGGGGCATTTTTCTGGTAAGCGCGATCGCAATTCCCTGGTACATCTTAGTCTTTTTAGAAAATGGCAGTGCCTACATCGACTCATTTTTTGGCTACCACAATTTTGAACGCTTTACTAGCGTAGTTAACGGTCATGCTGCACCTTGGTATTTTTATTTTCTGGTCGTACTAATTGGGTTTGCTCCCTGGTCGATTTATTTGCCAGTGGCGATCGGCCGCCTTCTTTTTTGGCGAAGAAGTTTTTGGTCTCAGCAGCCGCGTCCCGCTCAACTGGGTATATTTGCTTTATTTTGGTTTGCTACCATTTTTATTTTCTTTACGGTTGCCATCACGAAATTGCCTAGTTACGTTTTACCTTTGATGCCTGCTGCTGCAATTCTGGTGGCATTGTTGTGGAGCGAAGAATTCAGCCATCCGATACTAGCGCAAGGGCAGGATGAAGTAAAAAAAGGCAGATCCGGTCTCTGGCTCAGCTCTATTTTTAACGTTCTATTCTTATTTTTATTGGCTGCTGGTTTTTTCTTGGTTCCCTACTTGCTCGGATTCGATCCAAGCGTTGCCAATTTGCCCGAGTTAGTGGCCGATTCTAATTTACCTTGGCGAGGAGGCATAATTTGGACGATCGCTGGGTTATTTTGTTTGACATTTCTTATCAGAGGACAAAAATGGGCTTCGATCGGATTGACTAATTTCATTGGGTTCGCGGCCTGTTTTGTTTTTACGATCGTCCCTGCTTCCTTTTTACTCGATCGAGTTCGACAACTTCCCCTCAGACAACTTTCCCAAACAATTATTCAGGTAGAACGATCGGGAGAAGAGTTATGGATGGTTGGCTTTCAAAAGCCTTCTGTTGTTTTTTACACCCAAAAGCCTGTCAAGTTTTTTAAAAATCACGACAAACTCAGAGAATACTCGAATAGTTTGAACCGGTTTCCTCAGTTTTCTTCCCTGTTAATTTTAGGCGAGTCGAGATTTATCGAGAAAATCCCGTTTCGACCGGGAGATTACCAGCTATTAGATCGAAAAGGTACTTATCAATTGATTAGAGTTGACCCTTTGATATTGATGCAACGAACTCGTACCACTAACTGAGAGGTTAATCCAGATATCGATCGCAACTCCAGATCGAGAAGCAATCAAAATTAGTCTTTTGACGTTTTAATATTAAAGATTTTTGCCTGTATTAGACCCAAATTTAACTTGCTTGCTACAGTTACGGTCTCAAAGTTACATAATGTTAAGTAAGACGGTAAAAATTTTAATAAACAATCGAGGTCAAAATTTATGGTGTTATTCGGATTTGGGAAAAAGTCTAATCTACCTAGTCGAGAAGAGGCTTTACCGGGACGCACTCAAAAAATGGAAGTTCCTAAAGAGCATTATGTCAACGGAAACCCATTGAAACCTCCTTTTCCCGAAACTATGGAAATGGTAGTGTTTGGAATGGGTTGTTTTTGGGGCGCAGAAAGGAAGTTTTGGCAGCAAGATGGAGTTTTTACGACTGCAGTAGGCTATGCAGCAGGATATACTCCCAATCCTACCTATCAGGAAGTTTGTAGCGGTCTGACAGGTCACAATGAAGTAGTTTTAGTTGTTTTCGATCCTAAAATCATCAGTTACGAACAACTATTAAAAGTTTTCTGGGAAAGTCACGATCCGACACAAGGTATGCGTCAGGGTAACGATAGCGGTACTCAGTATAGATCTGGTATTTACGTATATTCGGAGGATCAGAAAAAATTGGCTGAGGAGTCTTTAAAAACTTACCAGCAAGCTTTAAAGGATCGGGGTTACAACAAAACAATAACTACCGAAATTCTTCCTGCTCCCGAATTTTATTATGCTGAAACTTATCACCAACAATATTTAGCAAAAAATCCTAATGGATACTGCGGGTTAGGTGGAACTAAGATTGAGTATCCTCTTGGATAAATTGAGATTAATCTTTTGCAAATTAAACGTCTAAAACTAGGGAGGATGACGAGCTTAAAATGTTATTCTCCCTTTCACTTTAAATAGTTATCTATTTTAATTAAGTTACGATGGTTTTTTTATTTTCATCATTGCTAATTAGCATTTTTTCTAAGAAAGCTTGATTTAAGATTTGCCCGGGCTTTAAAAGTTTTTGTAAGGCGAGACGAGAAAATTTATAATATTTTAGTGTTGTAGTACCGCTCAAACCAATCACGTCTCCAATTTTTAACTTGCGCGATAAGCTTTGTTTGTTGTTAACTAATAATCCATTGGTGCTTCTCCTTCCTTTGAGATCGCCGTCAATCAACCAAAAAGAATATTTTTTGGTACGCATATCTTGTTTTCGGACTAAAGTAGCGTGATATCGAGACACTTGGCGATCGTAAATCACGATCCCATTTTTAGACGAACGGCCTAAAGTATAGATGTCTTTTGTGAGGGTAATCATTCTGCGTTCTTTGCGATCTTTGATTACCAAAATATGCTCGAATTGTTGTTGTAGAGTTCTCACAGTTCTCTAACCATTAAAAACAAAAGATTATTCATATCCTATACTTCCCAAAATTTGCTTGAAAATAACATTTGAGTCGAATAAATAAAAAACCTACCAAATGGTAGGCAAATAAATAATCAAAAGATTTTTAACTTAATTCGTTTTATAATTTTGTGCCGCATTCAGGACAAAAATTATTCTCGATCGCATTACTTTGACCGCAGTTACTACAAATAATTAATTCTGTCAATTCCTGCTTGTGAGGTTTTTCTGGCAATCCGATCATTTGAGCGTTGCTTTTTCCTGGGGCTACCATTGGGTAGCAATTCTCATCTTTTTTGACTTTAGCATCTACTAAAACGGGGCCGTTATGGGCTAACATCTCAGCAATACTGTCGGCAAGTTGAGAGCGATCTTCGATAACCATTCCCTTCACGCCAAAAGAGCGGGCTAGCAGCTCGAAATCCGGCATTCCTGCTTGCATGTTCGATGAAGAATATCGTTCGCCAAAAAAGGCTTGTTGCCACTGACGTACCATGCCTTGCCAACCATTATTAATAATAATTGTCTTGACATTAATACCATGATGGGATAAAGTCCCCAGTTCTTGGGGATTCATTTGAAAACTGGCATCACCGCTGATACAAATTACTTCTTCATCGGGAATCGCTACTTTAGCACCCATTGCCGCAGGCAATCCGTAGCCCATCGTGCCTAAACCAGCACTAGAAATCCAGCGACGGGGGCCATTTTTGAGAAATTGAGCGGCCCACATTTGATGTTGACCGACATCGGTGGTGTAATAAGCATTAGGAGCTTGTTTTGCCAATTCCACCATTACTTCTTGAGGAGAAATGCTATCGGCATGGTGGGGAACGATCAAAGGGTAATCTTCGCGCCAGCGAGCGATCCTTTGTAACCATTCCTGAGTTTTACTGCGATCGCTTGGTAAATCTAATTCTCTAGCTCTTTGTAAAACTTGTTCTAAAACTTGTCGTACATCACCCACAATAGGTACTTGAGGCGTGCGATTTTTGCCTACTTCAGCCGGATCGATATCGATGTGAATTACTTTAGCGCGGCTGGCAAATTCGTCTAATTTTCCCGTTACTCGATCGTCGAACCTTGCTCCTACCGCAATCAGTAAATCGCACTCGCTAACACTGAAATTGGCATAAGCTGTGCCGTGCATTCCCAACATACCCAAGGATAAGGAATTATGTTCGTCAAAAGCACCCAGACCCATTAAAGTTGTAGTTACTGGTATTTGAAAGCTTTCGGCTAATTCTTGTACTTGAGCGTGAGCGTTAGCAGCAATCGCGCCACCACCAACGTACAATAAAGGTCTTTGAGATGTTTCAATTAATTCTAATGCGGCATTAATTTGACCGCAGTTGCCTTTAACTGTAGGTCGATATCCGGGTAATTTTACATCGCCAGATTCTACGGGAATATAATCGCATTCTTCCAAACCAACATCTTTCGGTACATCAATTAATACTGGCCCGGGACGACCAGTACTAGCAATATAGAAAGCTTCAGCAACAATTTTCGCCATATCTTTGGCGTTTCTAACTACATAAGAATGTTTTACTATCGGTAAAGTAATGCCGTAAATATCAGTTTCTTGAAAGGCATCCGTCCCGATCGCCCCACGGGTTACTTGACCTGTTACTATTACCATAGGAATGGAATCCATCTGAGCTGTAGCTATACCCGTTACTAGGTTTGTTGCACCGGGGCCGGAAGTTCCGAAACATACACCTACTTTTCCCGTCGCGCGAGCGTATCCATCTGCGGCATGAGCTGCACCTTGTTCGTGTCTGACGAGGATGTGTTGGAGATCTCCTTGTGCTTCTGCTCGATAGAGTTCGTCGTAAATCGGCAATATGGCACCGCCAGGATACCCAAAAATATGTTTGACTCCGTGACGTTTGAGACTGTCGATTAAAGCAAAAGCTCCGGTACGGCGTTGGGGTAAGATATTTGCTGATATTGTTGTATTGGGAATGCTTGTAGAAACCACGCTAGCTCTTTGTTTTAATTTATTACTTTCGATTTTAGATTTTGTTATCGATGATGCAATATACGAATTTAAAAATTGGTATTGTTAAAAAATTTACTTTTTTCGTTCTAACCAAGATTGGCTAAGTATTGTTATTTACATCGATCGATTGATACCAGGTGCGAAGAATGAATAGTACCAAAATTTCAATTTTCAAGGTTGTTTGAATTAAATCAATATTTTGTAATTATATTTTTTTTGTCCTTACTTGGATAATAATACGTTTAAAAACTTTGCAACAAAACATATAATTTTACAGCATTTATAAATTATTCAATATTCTGGTTTTGTTTTTGGACGATCGATCCAATAATTAGCCATTAAAAGCATTATCGAACGATTCTTAGCACACAAGGCTTTTATTTGGCCTTTTTAGTTATTGCCAGGCGATCGTTGCTTAAATTGCTCCGATTACTCTGGCAACCTAACTAATAAATATCACGGCTTCGGCTGGAGTTGTATTTCCTTCATATTTTTGTAAAAATGTCAATATATAGAGACGAATGGCACTGATTTAAGACGAAACCTGCTTGATAGCAAGGGAGCAGGAAGACCGGAGCAGGGAGAACTAACAAATAATTGAATGCCAAAAACGATAATA
>JASJCW010000135.1 GCA_030065265.1 Prochloraceae cyanobacterium | reverse complement strand
ATAGTGCAACCTTTGTCGTTCAATATTTGCATTTCAGTGACGCTAGCACCAAAAGCTGGTAAAATTACCACATCTCCCGAACCGATCGCCTCAAAATTTTTCTTACCAGCTTCGACTTCGATAAATTTAACGTTCATTTCCCGCAAGCGATTGTTTACCGAAGGATTGTGGATGATTTCGTTAGTGATCCAAATCTGTTCGGTAGGGAAATGTTGGCGCGTTTCATAGGCCATTGCTACGGCTCGTTCTACTCCCCAACAAAAGCCAAAAGCTTCTGCTAAACGAATAGTTACATCACCTCTGGTAATTTGATACTGATTATTGCGAATTTCTTGAATTAGATTGCTTTGATATTCGGTATTAAGAACGCCAGCAACTTCCTCCTCATGACCGAAACCCTTACGGTGATAGTTGTCTGATTTTTGGAGCGATCTTTTAAAAGCTTTTGTATCGAGATTATTTGTCATTTGCTTGCCAGTTAGTTGGTTTTTAGTAGTTAGTAGATTTTACCAATAACCCGGAGAATGCCCCGACTATAAGTTTTATTTTAGATGCGATCGCGACTTATTGCGATCGCAAGGTAGAGAAATAACAAACAGTTATGGAATTTAATTTAGTAAATTAGCTGAAGAATTTCAGTTTATTCACAGAACAATAAAAATTCAAACAAATAGACAATATAAATAGATATATTTTTAACAGTAAAAAATGGACAATAATTCCTCTATTAAATTTTTTTTGTCTAAGCCTATTCTGTCGATTTTCGCAATAGCTATTGTGGGTCTTTCAAGCTGTGGTGTTGCTCCGTCAGAAACTGAGAAAGTAACAACTTTATCTTCAAAAAATAGCTCGACAGCAACTAATAGATCGGATAGAGCAATGATTTTTGCTGGTTCGGGAACTAATTTGTATATTACCAGAATTTTAGCGGCAGAATTTGCCAAATCGAATCCAGATATCAAAATTGAAGTTCCTGCCAGTATGGGTTCTACCGGAGGAATCAGCGCAATTATCGACGGAAAAATTACTGTAGCTTTAGCTTCTAGACCTTTAAAAAAATCAGAAAAAAAATTTGGTTTGCGAGTTATCCCTTACGCGCAAACAGCAGTAGTTATTGGAGTAAACCAAGCCGTAAAAGATGATAATATTACATCTGCAGATTTAATTGATATCTATAAAGGAACAAAAACGCGCTGGAGCGACGGTCAAGAAATTATTGTTTTAACTAGAGAACCAAGTGACAGTTCCATTTTAATTTTAAAACAAAAAATACCTAACTTTAAGCAAGTATATCAAGAAAGTCAAACAGCACAACGTTGGAAGACTCTTTTTACCGACCAAGAAGCAAATGAAACTTTAGAAAAAACTCAATTTGCAATCGGATTATCCGATACTGGAACGATCGCCTCAGAAAAAAGAAATATTAAAGCTTTAAAAATTAACGGAATTGCTCCTACTAGTGAAAATGTAATTACAGGTAAATACCCGCTTACGAAAGTTCTCACTTTTGTCTTACCCAAAGAAGAAATATCACCTGAAGCTCGAGCTTTTATTGATTTTGTTCGCTCCGAAGCAGGCGCAAAAATTCTCGAAGCCAATGGCTATTTTCCAGTGAAATAAATTATTAATAAAATTGTGAATAAAATAAAATTAACTCGAGTTTTAGCTAAAAAACTATACCCGCTAACGATCGCGATCGCCGGTTTAATTAGCCTGGCAACTCCGATAACATACTATGCGATCGAATCTCAATCGTTAAAAAAAACTACCCATCTTTATGCTGAAGAGCTAGCCGATGACTTTCGCCGTCTAACTAAAAATAATCCTCGACTCTGGCAATATCAACACCCGAAATTTGACGGAATTATAAGTAATTTTGCTCACAAAAAAAAGCTAATCTCAATCCAAATTTCAAACAAACAAAACCAACCAATTCGCGGCTACGAATATCACAATCAAAATTTTAAAAACTGGAAAAAACACTATATTAGTGAGTGTTCTACTCCAATTATTTTTAATAATCGTACGATAGGAAACGTTCGCGTTACTATCTCGCAAGCTGACTTAATTTCAAAAACATTTTGGCTGTTTTTATTTTCCAGTGCAACAGGAATTAGTTTAGCAATCTTGGTTTATCGCTTTCCTCTCAAGATTGTCGATCGCCAAGAAAAACAAATTCAACAACTCTTTGATTCTCTCTCTTTTGCTCGTAACGAAAGCGAATCGATGCGACAAGCAGCAGAAAATTCAAAAAATAGATTAAAAGAATTAGTTCAAGGATTAAATGGGATCGTTTGGGAAGCAGACCCCCTTAGCAAAAAGTTTCTATTTGTCAGTCAACCAGCAGAAGATATCTTAGGTTATCCCGTCAGAAAATGGCTCGAAGATCCCAATTTTAGAGACAAATTAATCTTTCCTGAAGACCGCGAAATTGCTAATAGCTTTTATTCCTCAGAAATATTAACAAAAAACAAGGAAATAGTTATCGAATATCGAGCCTTTACCGCTAAGGGAAATTTAATCTGGTTGCGCGATTCAATTCATATTATTAAAGATAAAGATAATCAATCTTTGTTGCTGCGAGGTATCAGCGTCGATATCACCGCTCGCAAACAAGCCGAACAACAATTAGAATATACTGCTTTTCACGACCCATTAACGGGACTTTTAAATCGCGCTTCATTTTTAAATCGACTCGATCGAGTAATTAAATTAGCCAAAGAGCGCGACGATTATGTTTTTGCCGTACTTTATTTGGATTTAGATCGTTTTAAAATAGTCAACGACAGTCTCGGACACCCGATCGGAGATGAATTATTGATCTCAGTAGCAGAGCGACTCGTCAAAGCTGTACGGGGTAAAGACAAGGTAGCCAGGCTGGGAGGAGACGAATTTGTGATCTTATTAGAAAATATCTCCGGCATTAATCTAGCCATTTCGATCGCTCAAAGAATTATTTCTCAACTGCAAAAACCTTATTATCTCAGAGGTTACGAGGTAGTAGTAACTGCAAGCATCGGGATTGCATCGAGTGCTACGATTTACGATCGAGCCGAAGAGATTTTGCGAGATGCCGATAATGCCCTCTACGCTGCTAAAAATCTCGGTAAAAACCGCTACGAATTATTTGATGAAACTATGCATGCTAAAGTTTTAGCTCGGTTGCAAATTGAAAACGACCTCAGAAAAGCGATCGAATTAAACCAAATAGAAGTTTATTATCAACCGATAATAGATCTCAAAGAGCAGGTAATCTTTGGATTTGAAGCGTTAGCCCGTTGGCACCATCCAGAAAGAGGTTTTATTTCTCCTGCTGAGTTTATTCCCATAGCTGAAGAAAACGGGTCGATCGTAGAACTTACTAATTCAGTTTTGCAGGCTGCTTGTCGTCAATTTTTGCAATGGCAAGAGCGATATGGTAGGGAATTAACTCTAAGCGTAAATATTTCAGCAGTTCAATTTTCTCGCCCTAATTTTGTCGCGACAATTAGCAAAATTTTAGAAGAAACCGGTTTCGATCCGCAATATTTAATTTTAGAAATTACTGAAACTACTATTATTAAAGATCTCGATCTCGCCAAATTAATTATTCAAGAATTACTCGATCGCAAGATTAAAATAGCTATGGATGATTTTGGTACTGGTTACTCATCTTTGAGTTATTTATATCAATTGCCAATCGATAAAATAAAAGTAGATCGATCTTTTATTAAAGATTTAGAATGCGATCGAGAAAAATTAGAAGTAATTAAAGCAATTGCCAATTTAGCTAATGGTTTGGGAATGAACTTAGTTGCTGAAGGAATAGAAACTAAAAAACAATTAGAAATTATTCGCCAATTAAATTGTCATTACGGACAAGGATATTTATTTTCCAAGCCTGCTAATTCTGAAAGAGCAGAAGCAATCATAGCTTTTGAACGTCAAACGATCGAACAAATTTAACTGCTAAATCGAATTTTTTTGAAACCAATTGACCGCATCTGCGATCGCAACGTTGAGAGAAGACTGAGGTAAACCCAATTCTTGAACTGCTTTAGAGGGATTGTAATACATTTTTTGCGCCGACATTTTCACCCCATCCACAGCAACAGAAGGCGTTTTACCAAAACGAGCTAAAATATATTCGTCGATCGCCGCTACAGTTAAAGGCAACCAAAGCGGTACGGTATTTTGCGGCGCGGCTAGACCGGTAATTGCCGATAAGCGATCTAAAAAAGCTTTCAAAGATAAGTTTTCATTGCCGAGAATGTATCGCTGACCAGTTTTACCCTTTTCTAAAGCTAGGATATGGCCTTTTGCGACATCGCGCACGTCGATAAAATTCAAACCGGTATCGACATAAGCGGGCATTTGACGGTTTAAAAAGCGTAAAATAATTTCCCCTGTGGGAGTCGGTTTGATATCCATCGGCCCGATCGGCGTGCTAGGATTGACGATGACAATATCCTGACCCGATTTAGCTGCTTCTACTGCTGCTTGCTCGCCATAGAATTTAGACTTTTTATAATCACCGATTAAATTCTCTACCGGACTTTGATGGGTTTCATCGGCTATTTTACCGTTTTTTGCCACGCCGATCGCAGCTACCGAACTTGTATAAACAGTTCTCTCAATTTTTGCCCGTTTTGCTGCGGCTAAAATATTGCGAGTACCCAAAACATTGCTTTGATACAACGCATCCCGATCCTTGTGCCAGAGAGAATAACGAGCTGCAACGTGAAACAATACTTGAGACCCTGCGATCATTTGATCTAAATCGGGCGAATTGAGATCTCCGGTAACTATTTCTAAATCCAAACCTCGCAGATTATTAAGATTGCTATTCGGGCGAGCTAAAGCCTTGACAGCATAGCCCTGTTCTAGTAGTTCTCTAACTAAATTAGCACCGACAAAACCAGTTCCACCGGTGACAAAAGCTGTTATTGCCATCAAAATTGTCTCGTAAATGTACTAAAAGAGATATGCAAAAGTCAAGCCTCACAAAATACCTTAATAAAGGATAACGATCGCAGGTCGATCGCGTTGTTATATTTTATGCTGACGATCGCAGCAGGCAAAGTTTTCTGAAGACTGATAAGTACATCTCGAGAGTATGAATAAAAAAATGTTTAGCAAGAAAAACGGTAAGTCAGCTAAAAAAAATAATAATCCTTCACCAACCAACCCCATTTCAGTTGAAGACGATCGCACTGGAATGACGGTAGAAACCCTCAAAAGGGCTTTTGCAGATAATTTATTTTACATTCTAGGTAAAAACGAAAATAACGCCACTCTTCTCGATTACTATACGGCTCTATCTTACACGGTGCGCGATCGCCTCGTGCAACGCTTTATTAAGACATCGAGTACCTACCTAGAAGATGATGTTAAAATCGTTTGCTATTTTTCCGCCGAATTTTTGATGGGTCGTCATCTCGGCAATAATTTAATTAATTTAGGCATATACGATCGCATTCGTCAAGTAGTAGAAGAATCGGGATTAGATTTAGATGTTTTAATCGAACAAGAACCAGATCCCGGTTTGGGTAACGGAGGTTTAGGAAGACTAGCAGCTTGTTTCCTAGATTCTTTAGCTAGCTTGCAAATTCCCGCGATCGGTTACGGAATTCGCTACGAGTTTGGCATCTTCCACCAAAAAATCCAAGACGGTTGGCAAGTAGAAGTACCCGATAATTGGTTGCGTTTTGGCAACCCCTGGGAAATAGCTCGTCCAGAAAACAGCGTTGAAGTAAAATTAGGCGGACACACCGAAACGTATCGAGACGAAAAAGGAAACTATCGAGTTTGCTGGATTCCAGAACGAACAGTTGCCGCAATTCCCCACGACACCTTAGTTCCCGGCTACGAGACAAATACAGTAAATACCCTTCGTCTTTGGAAAGCAGAAGCAAGCGAAAGCTTTAACTTCGATGCTTTCAACGCTGGAAACTACGATCGCGCGGTTGCCGAGAAAATTAACGCCGAAACAATTTCTAAAGTTCTTTATCCTAACGACAATACCCCAGCAGGAAAAGAACTGCGTTTAGCACAACAGTATTTCTTTGTTTCTGCATCGATTCAAGATCTAATTCGGATTCACCTCAAAACCCACGACGATCTCGACGGCCTTTACGAAAGATTTGCGATTCAACTAAACGATACTCACCCAGCAGTATCGATCGCCGAAATGATGCGATTGTTGATCGACGAACATCATCTAGATTGGGATAAGGCTTGGGATATCACTCAAAAATGCTTTGCTTATACTAACCATACCCTATTGCCAGAAGCTCTAGAAAGATGGTCTGTAAGCTTATTTAGCTCTTTATTACCCAGACACCTAGAAATAATCTACGAAATCAATTTCCGTTTCTTAGAAGACGTTCGGATCTGGTTCCCCGACGACGAAGACTTAGTATCCCGTCTCTCCATTATTGAAGAAGACTACGAGCAAAAAGTTCGCATGGCCCATTTAGCTTGCGTCGGTAGCCATTCAATTAACGGAGTAGCCGAACTGCACACCGAATTGCTCAAACAAGATACTCTCAAAGATTTTGCCATGTTATGGCCCGAGAAGTTCTATAACAAAACCAACGGAGTTACTCCCCGTCGCTGGATCTTGTTGTGCAATCTCAAATTAGCCGATTTAATTAATCAGAAGATCGGCCAAGAATGGCTCAAAGACTTATCTCAATTGAAAAAATTAGAAGCCTTCGTTGAAGATAAAGAATTCCGCAAGCAATGGCGCGCAATCAAGCAAGAAAACAAACAAATTCTCGCCGATTACATCAAAAAACATAAAAATGTCGATGTCAACATTAATTCGATCTTCGACGTTCAAGTTAAACGCATACACGAGTACAAACGTCAACTCCTAGCCGCGCTCCACATCATCGCGCTTTACAATCGCATTAAAGCAAATCCCGATGTCGATATCTATCCTCGCACCTTTATCTTCGGCGGTAAAGCTGCTCCCGGGTACTTCATGGCGAAGTTGATTATTAAACTAATCGGTTCGATCGCAGAAGTTGTCAACCGCGATCCAGACGTTCGCAATCGCTTAAAAGTAGTCTTCTTGGCTAACTTTAACGTCTCCTTGGGTCAAAAAATCTATCCAGCCGCAGATCTGTCCGAACAAATTTCTACCGCAGGTAAAGAAGCCTCTGGAACTGGTAACATGAAATTTGCCATGAACGGCGCAATGACGATCGGCACTCTCGACGGTGCTAATATCGAAATTCGCGAAGAAGTCGGCGAAGAAAACTTCTTCCTCTTTGGCTTGACAGCAGAAGAAGTTTATGCTAAGCGAGGTCACGGCTACAATCCGATGGACTACTACGATAGCAATCAAGAATTGAAACGAGTAATCGATCGCATCAAAAACGGTTATTTCTCCCACGGCGATCGCGAACTGTTCAAACCGATTGTCGAATCTTTACTCTATCAAGACCAGTATATGCTCTTGGCTGACTATCAGGCTTACGTCGATTGTCAAGAAAAAGTATCCCTTGCTTATCAAGACCAAGAAAAATGGGTTAAAATGTCTATTTTAAACTCAGCTCGCAGTGGAAAATTCTCCAGCGATCGCACGATCGATGAATATTGTCGCGAAATCTGGCAAGTAAAACCAGTAAACGTCGAACTGGATAATTACACTCAAGAAAAAGCTGGCCTCAACGCTCAAGTTGAACCTGTTAGCACTTAATTGAAGTTAGGAGTCAGGGTTTTTTGTCTGGAGTGACGGGTAAGTAGGTAACAAGATCGATCTTTGAAATCTCTTACTCTAACTCTGACTTCAAACCAGTTTCCTCAACAAGTTTGACAAGATAAGTAAAGATAATATTAGAGCTTGTCGATTGTTATTTGCATCCAATATTTTGGTGTGACAAATTATAAACAGATTCAAATTTAAAAAAAATCCAATGACACAATTGATAAATTCAGTTAATTCAAGCCCAATTTACGCCAAAATTGTCAAAATAGACATGAATAACAATTTGATTTTGGCTCAAGAACACGGAGAACAGCATCACAAAGAAGGCCATCACGAAGAAAAAAAAGAAGGCCATCATGAAGAAAAAAAAGAAGGCCATCATGAAGAAAAAGTAGAAGCTAAAGAAGTAAAAGAAGGGGAAGAAAAAGAACATCACAAAGAAGCTAAAGAAGAAAAAGAAGGCCATCACGAAGAAAAAAAAGAAGGCCATCATGAAGAAAAAGAACGTGAAGAGGGGGAAGAAGTGCCAGCATTCGTACCGACAACAGATTTTACAGCAGAATACATTATTTACTTCGGTGCTGGTTTGCTCAGCATCGCACTCATAGCCGTATTCATTCTTTGGGCGCAAAGATATTCAGATTCCAACGAGTAATAAATATGCTAAAAATCTAAAAAAATCACTTTTTTTAACGATTATTGCGATCGTTAAAGCTAAGATAAAGACAAATATCGCTGTACTTTATACCATCAAGGTTAAAAAAAAGTTAACAGCGATTTAACATTTAATTTTCAATATGGTCAAAACTCCGATGTCACCAACCCAGAAGCTTTCTAAGCTAGAAGGCATCAAAGAACGCAGCAATTATTTGCGCGAGCCGATCTTAACTGAATTGCAACAAGAAACAACGCACTTCAGTCAAGAAGGAATTCAGGTGCTAAAATTTCACGGTTCTTATCAACAAGATAACCGCGATAATCGGGTCAGGGGGCAAGAGAAAGACTATCAATTCATGCTGCGTACCCGCAACCCTGGAGGGTTCATTCCGCCAGAATTATATTTAACCCTAGATCGCCTAGCCGACGAGTATGGCAACGGAACTTTAAGAGTGACAACTCGCCAAGGATTTCAGGTACACGGGATTTTGAAAAAAAATCTCAAAGCAGCGATCGCAGCAATAATTAAAAGCATGGGATCTACTTTAGGAGCTTGCGGCGATCTCAATCGTAACGTAATGGCCCCTCCAGCTCCCTATAAAAATAAGGTTGAATATCAATACACTTGGGAATACGCCGATAAAATTGCCGACTTATTAACACCCCAAACAGGAGCTTATTACGAGATTTGGCTCGATGGGGAAAAGTTTGTCAGCGGCGAAGAAGATCCCGAAGTCAAAGCAGCCAGAATTGCCGATAGTAAATTTCCAGGACAAGAAGAACCAATTTATGGGGAACACTACATGCCCCGTAAATTTAAGTGCAGCGTCACCGTTCCTGGGGATAACTCGATCGACCTCTACACCCACGATATTAGTTTAGTTGTAATTACGGACGAAAAAAAAGAATTAATCGGCTTTAATATTTTAGCCGGAGGCGGTTTAGGCAGATCTCACCGCAAAGAAGAAACCTTTCCCCGGATGGCCGATCCGATCGGCTACGTCGAAAAAGATGATATTTTCAATTTAGTTAAAGCAATCGTCTCCACCCAAAGAGACTACGGCGATCGCGTCCAGCGTCGTCATGCCAGAATGAAATATCTGGTTGAAGATTGGGGAGTAGAAAAGTTTAAAGCCAAAGTTGAAGAGTATTTAGGCAAAAAAATTAGCCCGTTCCGCGAACTGCCAGAATGGAAATATCAAGACTATCTCGGTTGGCACGAACAAGGAGATGGCAAACTATTTTTAGGCATTTCCATCGAAAACGGTCGCGTCAAAGATGAAGGAAACTGGCGATTAAAAACTGCCTTGAAAACTTTAATCGAACGCTTTAATTTACCCGTGCGTCTGAGCGCGAACCACAATTTAATTGTCTACGAAATCGAGCCTTTAGAAAAAGAAGCGATCGAAGATATTCTTAAAGCACACGGCATTATGACCGATCCAGAAGCGATCGATCCTCTCATTCGCTATGCCATGGCTTGCCCCGCACTGCCAACTTGCGGTTTAGCAATTACCGAATCAGAAAGAGCTATACCGGGGGTTATCGAACGTATTAGAGCCTTATTAGATCGTTTGGGTTTAGGGGCAGAAGAATTTGTAATTCGCATGACAGGCTGTCCTAACGGCTGTGCTAGACCTTACATGGCAGAATTAGGCTTTGTCGGCAGCGCGCCGGGTGCTTATCAGGTTTGGTTGGGAGGAAACGCCAATCAAACGACATTAGCTCGGGCTTACGTCGAAAAAATGAAAATAGAAGATCTAGAAAGCTTTTTAGAACCGCTTTTTGTTTATTTTAAAAAAGATAAAACAAATGGGGAAACTTTCGGATCTTTTTGCGATCGCGTCGGTTTTGAAAAACTCAGAGAGTTTAGCTCGAGTTACGAACTAGGAAGCTATAAAAAAGCAACTAAAACCAGCAGAAATCGGAAAAATCAGCATCGAGTCGGCGTTCCAGACACCATCTTTGCCCGTCTCAAACAAACTTCTACCGAAACAGGTAAACCGATGAATCAAATCGTCGCAGAAGCTTTAGATGCTTATTTGGCATCTTCTCAGGATTAAAAGGGAATAGGCAAGAGCGGTGAGACCCCGCGCGAGGCTCACGCGCAAGGGGTGGAAGGTAGACAGCCTTCATTTACCAATAAATCTTGGTTGAAAACAATAACTTAACTATCAAGGCTGTCTACCGCTCCCGGAACGCTCACCAAGACAGGCAATAGGGGTAAATTAATTCAATATTTATATAAAATGCAACAAGAATATGCTGAATTTGGCGAACCAGAATCTTTAACAGAAGAAGTGGCGATCGCGAGATTGTTACAAAAAAAAGATCTCGGCCAGCGTTATTATGCTGCTTGGTGGTTGGGAAGATTTCGAGTCACAACAGCAGCAGCGATCGATGCTCTATTACTCGCTTTAGAAGATTCAGAAGATCGCGCTCCCGATGGCGGCTACCCTTTAAGAAGAAATGCAGCTCGAGCTTTAGGTAAATTAGGAGACAAAAGAGCGATCGCGCCACTAATTCGCTGTTTGGATTTTCCTGATGTTTACGTTCGAGAAGCAGCAGCCCAGTCTTTAGAAACTATCGGTGATGACAGTTGCATTGCTCCGTTGTTAAAGTTACTCGCTGGCGGTGTTGCTGCAGCCAAACAAGTACCCGGAAAACCCCATTTAGTCCAGCCTTACGAGGCGATTATAGAAGCTTTGGGAACTTTAGGAGCAAAAGAAGCCAAAGATGAAATCGAACCTTTTCTAGAACATCCATTTCCTAAAGTACAGTATGCCGCCGCTCGAGCCATGTATCAATTAACTGGCAATGCTATTTATGGAGATATTTTAGTTAAAGCCTTAGCTGGAGATAATTTACAGTTGCGGCGATCGGCCTTGATAGACTTAGGTGCGATCGGTTACTATCCTGCTGGCGAAGCAATTTTTAATACTTTGGCTGAAAATAGTATGAAATTAATTGCTTTGAGAGGATTATTAGAATATCAATTAAAAAAAGAGTCACAGACTTCTACTTTATCCCGAGAAAGTATTAAATTAATGCAATTAATGGACGGACTCTTATGATGAAGTCAGAAGTAGCGAGTAGTTAGTAGTTAGTGGGTTTTAAGTTTAGAATTAGTTCACTGATATTAAATTGCTAGAACAAGTTCATTATTTATCTCTCCCTGCTCCCGATGCTCCCCCTACTAACTACTAACTACTAACTACTAACTACTCTGAAATGACCATACAAAAATATATTGAAGCAGTAGAAAAAGCCGATTCAGCAGACCTCTTATTAGAAGCAACCGAAGCACTAGCAGAACAAAAAGATCCCGCAGCAATACCGACTTTAATTGAAATCTTGGGCTATAACAATCCTGGAGCTGCTGTAGCTGCTGTAGATGGTTTAATAGATATTGGCGAAGCCGCAGTTCCTGATTTATTAGATAATCTCGACGACTACAATTATGGTGCGAGAGCTTGGACGATTCGTGCTTTTGCCGGAATAGGCGATCCTCGGGCGTTGGATTTATTATTGAAAGCTGCCAGTACGGATTTTTCTCTAAGTGTGCGCCGTGCGGCTGCAAGAGGCTTGGGATTTATTAATTGGTCTAAGTTACCTTTAGAAGATATTTTACCGGCTCAAAAACGAATTTTAGAGACTTTGTTGCTGGTTTGTGAAGATGGGGAATGGGTCGTTCGTTATGCTGCTGTAGTCGGCTTGCAAGCACTTCTAGAAGAAAAATCGGAAGATAGTGAATTTGTCAAGCAAATTTTAGAAAAATTTCAATTTATTAGCAAAAAAGATCCAGAAATAGCAGTGCGCGGGCGCGCTCTTATGGCACTAGCAAAAATTAATTATCCTAATTTTGTTTAGATTTGTTACTCTTCGGTAAAATCGATCTCTAATTTTATTTTACGGAATTGGTCTTATTTCCTTGATTGAGTTGTTGACCGACTAAAAGTAAACGGGCAACCCGCTCCGCTGCATGGGTTAGGAGTTCAGGAGCGTCGGCGATCGCCTCAGAAAGAGGACAGGGATGTTCCAAAATGCTGGTAAAGGAGTCGATACCGTATTCTAGATTGAGCGGCGCGTCGCGGCCGATCGTTCCGGCGATCGCGATGACTGGGAGACGATAGCGTTTTGCCCTTCGAGCTACTTCTGCGGGAATTTTACCTCGAGGTGTTTGAAAGTCAATACAACCTTCGGCGGTAATTACGAGATCCGCTCGAGGTAGCAAACTATCGAGGTCTAAATATTCCATGACGATCTCGTAACGAGGGTGTAATTTTGCCCCCAGTAAAGCGTGCAAACCCGCACCCAAGCCGCCAGAAGCACCGCCTCCGGGAATTTCTCCCACGTCAATGCCTAAGTCTTTTTTAATTACTGCTGCATAGCGATCGAGAGCTGCGGCCATTCGTTCTACTGTTGCTGGGGAAGCACCTTTTTGAGGGCCGAAAACCCTCGCCACGCCTTTTTCACCGCAAAGAACGTTGTGCCAGTTACAAGCAACATCGATCTCGATTGTTTCTATTCTGCGATCGCGCTGAGACAGATCGATCCGTTCTAAATCGATCAACTTGCCACCACCGAGTCCCAATTCTCGATCCTTGGCATCTAACAATTTTACTCCGAGCGATCGAGCCATCCCCGCACCGCCATCGTTAGTCCCGGAGTCGCCGCAGCCAAATAAAATTCGTTTTGCACCTGCATCCAAAGCTGCTTTAATCAGTTCGCCGACACCGTAAGTAGTTGTCAGCAGAGGATCGCGCATTTCCGGGGGAACTAATCGCAATCCAGCAGCTGAGGCCATTTCTACAATAGCTGTTTTTTGCTCCTTACCCCCTAAAAAGCCGAAGTGAGCCTTAACCGGTTTTCCTACCGGCCCCATTACCGTTACTGGGTGCAACGTGCCTCGAGTCGCTTCTACCAAAGCTTTAGTAAATCCTTCGCCCCCATCTACCAACGGTGCTGTTTCAATTTCTGCATCGGGGATGACTTGCAAAATCCCGGTAGCAATACAATTAGCCACTTGATTGGCATCTAAACTTTCTTTAAAACCAGACGGAGCGATTAAAACGTGTAAACTCAATTTGCCCTCCTGCGGAAAACTCCGCTTTAAACTTGCGTTAAGGTTGGTAAATTTGGATCGACGTGCAAAGGTAATTTAATTTGAATTTGAGTTCCTTCTCCGGGTTTGCTCTTAACGATCGTTTCACCTTCGTGCTGCTCGATAATAGATTTTGTCAGCCGCAGTCCCACCGGAGGAGCTTCGTCTGGAGGAGTTTCAGTTCCAGCAAAAACTCGATCGACTAAAGACTCTTTAATCCCTTTGCCGTTATCCGTCACTTCAATTAAAAGCTGTCGATCCTTACTCAGACTGGCAGCGATTTGAATTCGGCCGCCACGCTCTGGAACTGCTTCGAGGGAATTACTGACCAATTCAGTTATCACTTTGCGGAGTTTGAGGCGATCTACAATTGCCTCGTTAATTTCTGGTGCGATGTTTAACTCGATGCTGATGTTGCGTTTGGCACATTCGTCTTGAAAGCAAGAGAGAACTTCATAAAGCAATGCTGGGATGTCAGTGCTGGTTAAATGGAGATCTAAAGGAAAACCAAACTCAATTACGTGGGTAACGGCGCGCAAGAGGCGATCGACTTTCTCGATAACGGCCTGTTTTTTGAGGGGATTAGTTCGATCGTCATTTTCAGCCCAGCAATCGAATTGTTTTTTGATTTGGTGTAAAAGATGATATACAGTCAATCGCGAGGGCTTATCTTGCAACGTCAAACTGTAATCCTTTATTTCTGGATCTTTTGGTAAGGCAGCTAATTCTAAAAGTTGTTCGCGATATTGGATCGATTCGATCGCCCGATTGAATGCCAGATCGATCGCCCCTAATTCATCGGCTCTTTCTTCATCTAAACGAGATTGACGATCGCCTTTAGCAACATTTTGCAGTGCTTTTTGAATTTCGAGCAGGGGAGAGAACAGATCCGAGGTTAAATATGCCGCTAGCAGCAAAGTCAGAGAAATAGTACCAAAAGCGGCGATCGTCAGTACCAAGCGCGCAGTTTCTCTAGTATCTTTGACTTCTGCTAAGATTCGCAAGCGAGATTTTTCGTCAAAATCGATAGCTTCATCCATTAACTCTTCAAACTTCAGCAAGCTTCGATCTTCGAGTTGATACTCCATCAAATTTAATGCTTCGCTACGCTTTCCTGCTTCTAAGAGATTAAATATCGATCTTACGTCCGTTACAAAAATTTGATAAGCTTGGCGAAACTGCTCTACTTGTTTTCGTTCTCGATCGCTTTGAGCCAATTTTGCCCAGTTTTTAAATTGTTTTTCCACAGGCTCGAGCAAATGCTCGAATTCGATTGGAGCTTCTTCGTCGGCAAGAGCGATCGCGTCGGGCACTTCTTTTAAAGCTCGATAGACGTTACCTTGCAA
>JASJCW010000134.1 GCA_030065265.1 Prochloraceae cyanobacterium | reverse complement strand
AACAGCTTAATAATATTTTGCAAAACAATTCGGCGGTAAAAAGTGTTTTTGCAACGATAGGAAGCGATAGTGCGATCGATTCTGGTAAGGTTTATATTAATTTAGTTCCTAAACAAGATCGCCAAGTTTCCCAACAAGAATTTGAAAACAATCTGCGATCTAATTTCTTAGAAATACCTGGTGCGAGGATCTCTTTTGCCAGTCGTGGGGCTGGAGGAAGCAGTAAAGATTTATCCTTAATTTTAAAAAGCGAAAATGCTGCAGCATTAACCAGAGTAGCTAATAATTTGGAAGCCCAAATGAGGGAAATTCCTGGTTTAGTTGAAGTAACTTCTAGTATTAGTTTAGTCAAGCCAGAAATTATCATCGAACCGATTCCCGATCGCGCTACCGATCTCGGTGTTTCCGTACAGTCGATCGCCAATACTGCATCTTTGGCTTCAATTGGCGATAACGAATCTAATTTAGCTAAATTTAACCTCAGCGATCGACAAATTCCGATTAGAGTTCAAATCGATCCTCAAGATCGTTCTAGTCTCGAAACTTTAAGAAATTTAAGAGTACCTAGTAATAATGGTAATTTAGTTCCTTTAAGTGCAGTTGCAAATATTCGTTTGGGCAGCGGGCCGGCAGAAATTCAAAGATTCGATCGCCAGCGTCAAGTCAGTTTAGATGCTAATTTACAAGGTATTTCTTTAGGCGATGCTTTAACTCAAGTTAGGGCTTTACCTGCAATGAATTTACCTCCAGATGTCAAAGAAGAACCCTTTGGAGATGCCAAAATAATGGCCGACGTTTTCGGTCGTTTTGCTGGTGCTTTGGGTTTGGCAATCTTATGTATTTATGCAATTCTCGTTTTGCTTTATAACAATTTTCTCTATCCCCTATGCATTTTAACCGCATTACCTTTATCGGTTGGCGGCGCATTATTGGGATTGTTAGTAACACAAAAAGAATTAGGACTATTTGCCTTAATTGGGATTGTTTTATTAATGGGTTTGGTAACTAAAAATGCGATTCTTTTAGTTGACTTTACTTTAGCGGGAATTAAAGAAGAAAATAAACCCCAGTTTAAAGCATTAATTGATGCTGGGGTATCTCGTCTGCGACCAATTTTAATGACATCTTTTTCGACGATTGCTGGGATGATTCCGATCGCTTTGCAATGGGGTGCTGATGGTGAGGTTAGATCGCCAATGGCGATCGCAGTTATCGGCGGTTTTTGTACCTCTACTTTACTAACTTTAGTAGTAGTTCCGGTGATTTTTACTTATGTCGATAATTTTATCTGTTGGTTGCGAAAATTATTTACTAAAGCAGAGCGAAAAGATCTTAAAAAGGTTGTTTTAACCAAATAAAAAATCAATTAGAACTAATCTGTTTCTCGTTCCTGATAATAACTGTAAGATATTGTCCTGTCTTATAGTTATTTTTTTATCAGCCGAAGGCTGAGGGAACAGGGAACAGGGAACGGGCAACAGGGTTTTGTTTTTAAGAGTAATAAATAATGTTCTTCAGTAACTGAATAGCATGCCCGGGTTTAAGACCACCGCTAAAGTTTTATTTAGCGGTCTACAATTAGTTTAAGTTTAAATCTATAAAAGATTACTGTGTTCCCTTTTAACCATATAAAACTATTTTTTTTATAAGAAATAAGATACTCAATCTAGGTAAGAGGTCAATACAATTCAAAATTATCCCCTCCCTGATATTGGGGCTTGAAATAAGGATATGCGAAGCACGTTTTTATTTCTTTCCTTCTTAAAAGAAGGGGCTTGCATCCTTGTAACAATTCTCCAATTCTGCTTGAAATTAGTAATTTTGAATTTTGCATTTTGAATTTTGAATTCAAAAAGTGGTCAGAGAGCTGATTTAATCAGGTTAGATCGGATCGTAATTGTTATTAATGTGATTTTGGAGAAATAGGATAAAACATAATTTACAGTTTTGTAGTTATAATTTTTCCTGCAAAAATAAAGTGAAAAACTCCCATAAGATGGAAATAAGATCTAAGAGTTAAATTACCTAGATCTTATTTAATAATCTATATTTAAGGTGATTCGATACCGTTTATTGAAAGCGAGCTAAAATCAGCCGCAACGAAGTATAAATTAAACAGATTGAGAAACAGGATAAGGACTGGTCAATCGATCTAACTGCTGCACTAATAAACTGAGGAATAAACCCACATCAGTAACAACACCTACAGACTCCACCGAACCGCGATCGCTCAATTTTGTCACAACTGCGGGGTTAATATCGACACAAACCATTTTCACCCCAGCAGGAGTCATATTACCTACGCCGATCGAGTGCAACATGGTCGAGAGCATTAAAATCATTTCAGCCCCTTCTATGAGCTTGCTATACTCGGTTTGAGCTTGAATTAGATCCATCCGAGTATCGGGTAAAGGCCCGTCATCGCGGATCGAACCAGCTAAACTGAAAGGCACGTTATTTTTAACGCATTCGTACATTACGCCTTTTGTTAAGAATCCTTGCTTGACAGCTTCTGCAATACTGCCGTAGCGACGAATGCTATTAATTACTTTTAAATGATGTCTGTGTCCGCCCCTGACTGGTACGCCTCTTTGCATATCTACGCCCAAAGAAGTACCCATCAAAGCCTGTTCGATATCGTGAACGGCGATCGCATTACCCCCTAAAAGGGCTTGAACGTAACCATCCCGGATCAAACGAGAGAGGTGTTTTGCACCGCCAGTGTGAATTACGACCGGGCCCGCAGTAATTACTACTTTACCACCGCGATCGCGAATTTGGCGCAATTCCCAGGCAATCTGTTCTACGACCAATTCTACTCGCCGCTCGCTGGAAACACCAGCACCCATAAAGCTAAACTCTTGTTTGTTAAGTTGTTCTCGATTCTCTACTTTACGGTTAGTGCGAATACCGTCTACTCCGACGACAACGCGATCGCCTACTTGTACATCTCGTAAGATGCAACATCTAGCTTCAGTCCCATCACCACTGACTACAATAGCACCATCCATGCGCTGATTTTGGACTGCCACCCAATTATTATTTACCCTAACTTCAGTAGGATAGATCGTAGTAACATAAAAATCATCTGGTGCTACCCCGGCTAAAGTAACAGTTTCAGTTATGGCATCGCAAACTTGTTCGGGAGGAGCGATCGCACCTAAGTCGATTAATTGAGAGAATATATCCTCCATCACTTCGTGAGATGGTGCGGATACTCTTACTCTAGCTGCAGATGTGCTTTGTCTTTGTTCTCCTAAGTTAAAATCAATAACCTGGAAACTGCCCCCACCCTCTACAATTAAGTCTAAAGCCTGGTTCATGATGCCAGCATCTAAGAGATGGCCTTTTAATTGAATTACCCGGCTTTCTACTGGAACGTTAGCGTGGGCTTCTTCTATTCTCGGTTCGGTTACTCTTAAAGTAAGGCATTTAGAAGCACCCCCAGCTTTTAAAAATTCAGTTAGAGGTGTTTGGATTACACTAAAACCAGCATCAGCAAGACGTTTTTGCAAACTTTCGCTTGCTTTGTTCATAATTACGGTAGAGTTAACATTGACTGCATTACAAGCAAAATTAACTGCATCCGCTTCTTCGATCGCGATTCTTTTTTCTGGAGGTACTCGCATCTCGATGGTTTTATTAGAATAAAAATCGAATGCGTCGGGATAATAGAGTAAATATCCCCCAGCCAAAGGACAAAAACAAGTATCTAAATGATAAAAGCGATCGTCGATCAATCTTAAAGAGATTACTTCAATATCTAGCCATTTAGCAAGATAAGGATGGGAATCTAATTCCGAGCGAAACCCGTATCCGGCCCACAACCAACGGCCTTCGCGATCCAATAGAGCATCTCCTGCACCTTCAAAAGGAAGATCTTTGGGCAATTCATAAACAGCAAAACCGTTGTCCTCGAACCATTCCTTGAAATGAGGTTCTTCACCCTGACGCTCTTTATGGAAAAAGCGACTTACGATTGCTTTATTATCTAAGACTAACCCAGCATTAGCAGTAAATACCATATCCGGCCAGCCTTTTGCTGGGGTCACGAGATCTACTGTTGCATTATCCTTAATAATGTGGTAGAGTTTTTGCCATTGTTCTACAGCTCGATCGCGGGTAGATTTGTGGATGTTGCCCTCCATCCAAGGATTAATTACATAATCCACATCGTAATGATCTGGGGCACACATGAGAAAACGAATCGATTCGGTCATAATTTATCTAATTGTAAGATCGTGTTGAATTTGCCAAGATATTTTAATTTTCTTATCTGACAAGATTATTTTGCTTTGCGATTAGAATATATAAATCTTTCTTTACTATCAATCCAGCAATTTAGCATCCTACTATATTTTGTTTATTTTAGTGCGATCGTTAATAAATATATAAATTTATCTTTTTTGTTTGTGTTTTAATAAGTTAATTTAAGCAAGCAAAAGTAAAGATTATTTATTGGTTTAAGAAATATTATTAGCAATAGTTCCGTCAGGAAGAATAGTTTTATTTAAAATAGCATTTTCAGGATTAAAATTACTAGCCCCCGTTAGATTAGCATTAGTCAAATTAGCACCAATTAGACTGTGTCTGCCTAATTTAGCATAGCTGAGATCTGCGCCAATTAAAAGACAATTTTTAAATTGAGAACGATACATAAAAGCCCTTCTTAAGTCAGCATAACTAAAATTAGAATCTTGAAAATCAGAATATGTCATCTTAGCTTTTTTAAGATTAGCACCACTAAAATTAGCTGCGATCGCCTCAACATAGTCTAGTTGAACTTCTTTCATAATAGCCCGGCTAAAGTCTACTTTATTAAGTATATTACCTCCTAAATCGCAGCCAGTTAAATTAGTATTTTTCAAGTTTGAACCCGTTAAATCATCTATAGTAAAGTCTGGATTAAAAATAGTAGTATAAGCTAAATCAGCACCTTCAAGATTTGCTTCAATTAAGATTTTTTTATTGTTAATATTAATATCCAATCCACGAAAAGATCTTCGTCCAGCAGCATATTGTTTTAGTAATTCTTCAGCAGTAATTTCTAGACCGATCGGCGGCTCGTCCCATCCAGAAATATCGAATAATATAGCATTTTCAAGATTAGCAGCCTCAAAATTAGCATGAGTTGGATTAATATATGCTACAAAAGCACCTTTCAAATTGGCATTTTTCAAATTGACATTTTCTAAATTTGCTTTATTTAAATAAGCACCCTGTAAATTGGCATTCTCTAAATTAGCACCTTTCAAATTAGCTCTATTTAGGTCTGTTTTTTCTAGATTACAATTACTAAAGTCGATATTTTCTAATGAAAATTTTCTTAACTTAGCACCGCTTAAATCAGGGATAATTTCAGGATTATTTTTGCGCCATTGATTCCAAATTTCACTGATTTCTAAACTAGGAGCTAACAAACCCAATCGAATTATTATTAAATGTTCTTCATTAGTCATAAAAAATAATTCCAAATTACTTGCGATCGCATTTTGTCAAAACATTTCATAATAATAATAAAAGCGATCGCCTTGTCGAAAAACAATCGCCTTTTAAATTTTTAATTAAATATCATCAGGAATAACCCATTTAGGAGGTTCGGTTAATTTTCTCCGTCTAGCTATTTCGGCCATTTCTAACATTTTATCGAGGGAAGTATCTTCAATAAATTTAGAAGCTTCTCCGGCATATTCGCGATGAGGACATTTATCCCCTAAAATACAACCATTGATACAGTCTTCAGCGCAATTAACGGTAGATTCCATAGTAAACTAAACTTTATCAGTGTTCTCTTAAAGAAATTGTAATATTTTAGCTAAATAAATCGATCGCAATTCGGGGAAAAGCAGCAAAATTAATAAATAATGAACAAAAAAAACAGCAAATCGCCAAAAAAAGGCCGACAGCCTCTCAAACGTTTAATTAAATACGGCGATCGCTATCGCGTTACAATTTGGCAAGCAATAATTTGCTCGATTCTGAATAAAATCTTCGATTTAGCACCTCCGGTTTTAATTGGTGCTGCGGTAGATGTAGTCGTAAAAAAACAGGACTCTTTTATTGCCAATTTAGGAATAACAGATATCTTTCAACAACTTTTATTTCTTTGCTTCCTATCTCTAATTGTTTGGGGTTTAGAATCGATTTTTCAGTATGCTTACGAAAGATTGTGGCGCAACTTAGCTCAAAATATTCAAAACGATTTAAGAATAGATGCTTATTCTCACTTACAAAATTTAGAATTAGCATATTTTGAAGCCAGAAGTACGGGATCTTTACTAGCCATTCTCAACGACGATATCAATCAATTAGAAAGATTTTTAGATGTTGGAGCTAATGAAATACTGCAAGTTAGCACTACAGTAGTTATTATTGGGGGTGCTTTTATCATTGCGACTCCCGAAATAGCTTGGATGACACTCGTACCCATACCTTTTATTTTATGGGGTTCGTTAACTTTTCAAAAACTGCTGACTCCTCGTTATGCTGATGTTAGAGAAAAAGTAAGCAGGTTGAGCGATCGCCTTGCAAATAATCTGAGCGGAATTACTACTATTAAAAGTTTTGCCACCGAAGCTTATGAAATTGAAAGATTAAAACTAGAAAGTGAAGCCTATAGTAAGAGCAATCAAAAAGCGATCGCCTTTAGTGCGGCTTTTATTCCTTTAATTCGCATCGTAATTTTAATTGGATTTAGCGGTATCTTACTTTATGGCGGTATGCAAGCTGTAGAAGGCACTTTAGCCGTAGGTACTTATAGCGTTTTAGTGTTTATTACCCAAAGATTGTTATGGCCTTTAACCGGTCTCGGACAAACTTTAGACTTGTATCAAAGGGCGATGGCTTCTACTAATCGGGTAATGGATTTATTAGATACGCCGATCGCAATTCATCCGGGAAATAAGAGTTTACCTTTAGATAAGATCGAGGGTGAAATAAGTTTAAATAATGTTAGTTTTGCTTATAAAAATCGCCAACCAATAATCGATAATCTTTCTTTAAATATTCCTGCAGGAAAAACTATTGCTATTGTCGGATCTACCGGATCTGGTAAAAGTACGATCGTCAAATTGCTGTTGCGTTTATATGAATTAGAATCGGGTACTATTACTTTAGACGGTCAAGATATTAGAGAGATTTGCTTGGGAGATCTGCGTCGGGCGATCGGTTGGGTAAGTCAAGATGTTTATTTATTTCACGGTACGGTAAAAGAAAATATTGCTTATGGCAATCCCGATGCGAGTTTAAAAAGCATTATGATGGCGGCTAAATTAGCTGAAGCTCACGATTTTATTATTAACTTGCCCCAAGGGTACGATACTATTGTTGGGGAGCGAGGTCAGAAATTATCTGGCGGACAAAGACAAAGACTGGCGATCGCCCGCGCTATTTTAAAATCTCCTCCAATTTTGATTTTAGATGAAGCAACTTCAGCGGTAGATAACGAAACAGAAGCGGCTATTGCTAAATCTTTGGTAACTATTACCAGAAATAGAACCACTATTGCGATCGCTCATCGGCTTTCTACTATTCGGGATGCTGACTGTATTTACGTGCTTGAAAAAGGTCAAATAGTCGAACGAGGAAGACACGAACAATTATTAGCAAAACAGGGCATTTATGCTAGTCTTTGGCAAGTACAAACGGGGGGAGAATTTGCAGGGTAAGATTAATCCGATTGTTTTTCTTCGACATATTTTTTAACAGCTCGGATCACATCTTGTAATTCGATTGGTTTAGTCATGAACCCTGTAGCACCGACCATTTTGGCTCTTGCTCGGTCGATTATGCCATTATGACCCGTTAGCATGACAATGGGAACGTCTTTAAATTCGGCAACTCTTCTAATTTGAGAGCAAATTTCGTAGCCGTTAATTATTGGCATATCTATATCGAGAAAGATGAGATGGGGGGTTTCTTCCATAACTCGAGCTACTGCATTTAAATTATCGTTAATGCCAAGAAATCTATAGCCAGCTTTTTCAATAATTCTGCCTAGTAATTTGCTCATAGCTTCGCGATCGTCGATGCTGATAATTAGAGGTGTATTTGGATTGACTTTTTTTGAAGCAATTTTTGAATTATTATTAGCCGAGATGTATTTTACCGGCCCGCCAATATCTTTAATTTCAGTAAATTCTAAAATACCTTGATGTAAAAAAGGAACGAAATAATTAGCTAATTTAAACAGATTTTGATTCGTTAAATATGCGATATCTCGAAGGTTTTTTTTCCCATCTAACAATCTAACTAAATTTTGATAACTTTGTTGCGAAACTGCTCGAGCTAGAGCTTCTGGCTGAATTATTTTGGGAGCTAAATTGGGCGACCAAAAACCTAAACCTTTTTGAACCCAAGCAGACCAAACATTATGACTCTCCTGGATCGATTGTTCGCTATTAATTAAAGCGATTGGTTTTCTTAACATCGCAGCTAGCAATTGAGATGTTTTAATTGAATTGGCGCGATAAGATAAACTTTGATAAGCTTCTTGTTGAAAAATATCAAATAGAACTTCTTGAATTTTACTTTTAATTATTTCGATCGCGGCTTCTCTTTCGATTGTTTTTTCCTGTAAATAAATAGCTAACAATTGATATGTCATACTATCCCATTGGTTAGCTGGATCGATATTGCGATGTTGCTGTTTAATTTCAGGACAGTATTTCATTAAATGTCTGCGCCAAGATCTGTTCGGATGAATTCCACCATCAGCCCAAGTTAATCTTCCCAAACAAGAATAAATTTTCCAAATATATCCTTTAGATGATGTTATCGTTAAAGAGCCACTAAATTGTTGTTCGCGAAATAGGGTTAATTTTTTAGTTAATTCTGTATCTAATAAGTTCGATCGATTTGTGTTCTGATTAGATACATCTTTAATCGCATTCATAATACAGTTCTTCTATTATTTCATCAAATAGTCTTAATTAAACTAACTCCAGACCGACCTATCCCCATGGCGATTTGGAGCTAATCTTCCTATCTCAATTATCTGCTGACGATCGCTAGATAAGTATCCGCTAAATTACCTAATTTATTCAGGTAAATTCATCAATATAATATAATTCAATCTTGGAAATAATCAACTGTATTGAAGTAATTTTAGATCTATTTTTACTATTTTCAATTTTTAGTTATTAAACTATTATTATGTCTATTTTGTCAATTTTAGTTGTTTATTTACTTGCCAAATTGCTGATTTAACAGGGTGTTAGCCTTCGATCGCCTATTATTTTCTAGAAGAGTCATTTTAATTCAAATGATTAAATAAGACTTTATTGATGTAAAATAGCTCAGATTTTGTTTTGATATTCTTCAAGCAAATCTATTAAATGAACTTGGGACTGCATCGGTAAAAGATTGAGTAAAGAAACTTCTATTTTTCCCCCACCTAATTTAACTGGAATGTTTCGTAAAATTTCTAAGACATTATCTTCACTTAAATTATCATTTTCTAAAAGTTGATAAGTTCTTTGGGCAACAACTGTGTGTAAATGAGCATCGGATAAATATAAGTGCCATTTAGCTACATCAATGTAAACATTTTCGCCAATTTCAGCAGCTAGAGATTCGATGATTTCAGTAGTGTTAGTATTAGCCATTGGATTTAATCGAGTAGTTAGCGATCGCCAGAATATAAATTAGATGAAATAATAAGATAGTTGTCCAGATCCCAGTTATCCAAATTGCACCTCCCCAATTAGGAAATTTAAGAATTTGAACGAACCACAAACCAGAATTGAGAGCGGCGAATACCGCAACATGAAAAGCAAAATTCATGCGATCGTCTAATTTTCTATATTCTGGATCTTGGCGATCTGGTTTGCGAGACCAACTAGGAGGCATAATTTAAATTTGAATTTTTGAGAATTATTTTATTTTCTTATTATACTCTCCAGATTTACCACCTTTCTTACTCAAGAGGCAAATTGATTCGATCGAGATAGATTTGTCTAGTGCTTTAGCCATATCGTACAGCGTTAAAGCTGCGATCGAAACTGCGGTGAGTGCTTCCATTTCTACCCCCGTTTCTGCCTTAGTTTTTACCTTGGCTGAGATTTGATATCCGGGTAATTCGGGATCTGCAATTAAATCAACGGCAATTTTATGTAGGGGTAGGGGATGGCAGAGGGGGATTAATTGGGCTGTTTGCTTTGCGGCCATGATTCCGGCTAATTTAGCAGTTGTTAAGACATCTCCTTTTGGGGCGTTACCCGCTGCGATCGCTTTAAAAGTAGCGAGGGACATCCTGACTTTTCCCGTTGCTTCTGCTTCCCTAATTGTCGCCTCTTTTGGGGAAACATCTACCATTTTGACTGCTCCGCGATCGTCTAAATGAGATAATTTTTTTTCTTGCATTATGGGAATTGTTTGTGATATAGTTTCTTGAGTAGGATAAACTGAGGGCGTGTAGCTCAGTGGACTAGAGCACGTGGCTACGGACCACGGTGTCAGGGGTTCGAATCCCTTCTCGCCCGTTTTAACTAACAGCATGAAGATCTCTTTCTTGACCGACTGCAAAGCGTAAGGAAGAATTTAAGTTCTTGTTAGATTTGGTCATAAAGAAAAGTAAAGCAAAAATAGCTAAAACGCTAGCAAAAGAAAATAACTGACGATAGCCGATCGCCGCGAGGACAATACCTAAAATCGGGCCGGCCAGAGCAAGACCGACATCAAAACCTCCTAAACAGAGAGCAAAAACCCGACCTCTTTCGTTATCGTAGGAGCGATCGGAAATTAGAGTGAGCATAATCGGGATCAAAAGGCCGCGACCAAACCCTTCAGCAACGGCTACTAAAAGAAAGATAGCAGGAGAGTTAGCAACGGACAAGAGAGTCATTGAAACTACGTAACAAAGCAAACTGAGAGTAATAAATAAGCCCCTACCGTAGCGATCGCTTGCTTTACCAACAAAAATGCGTACTGAGAAACTCGAAATTGCTACCACCGTATAAAATAAGCCGAGATTAAAATCAATATTTAATTCTTCGACGTATAAAGGTAAAAAAGCGACAATCGTCCCAAACAGTAATCCGACCAAAGATAAAATTACTGTCGGTACGTTTAAAGCGGGACTGTTAATTAATTGCCAAAAATTACGAGAGACTCTTATGCTGGGGGGAAGATCTTCGATGTAAACTGATTTTAGCTTCCTTTCTTGAATTTGTGCGGCCAATAACAAAGCTAAACAACCCGAACTAGCTGAAGCTAAAAATAACGGTGCGTATCCTACTGAGTTTACTATATAAGAGCCTATTGCCGGGCCTGCGGCCATTCCCGTCGGTACGGCCAAATTCATATAACCGATCGCTTCTCCGCGATTATGTATAGGAGATAAATCGACAACTAAAGCACTGTAACCGATTGTAAAAGCAGCAATACTAATACCGTGAAAAGCTCTGACTGCCATTAATTCAGCAATTGAATTAAAATATATATAGCAAATTGGTGCAACCGCAACGACAAAACTGCCGATTAATAAAACTAATTTACGACTGTGGCGATCGGCAAATCGGCCCATTAAAGTCCGAGACAATAATAAACCAATAGCAAAACATCCCATTACTTGACCTACTTGTTGCACGTTCGCACCTACACTTTTGATGTAAGTAGGTAAAGTCGGTAATAAAATAGAAACGCTAATCCAAAAAAAGAAACCTGCAATAAATAAAACTAACAGATTCTTAAGTTGAAATGGTTTTAAAGTTTTGAAGAGATTGATAATACTCACATCGATCGCTGTCTTGCTATTAGTCTGTCTTCATACTAGCTTTTCTTAATGATTCTTAACATTTAGATTCGATGATTTCGCGAATTCTATAAATAGGACGGCCTTGAGACTCGTGATAAGTTCTAATTAAAAGTTCGCCAATTAAGCCAAAGGAAAATAGCTGCAGTCCAGTCACAATTAAGATCGCGACTAAAATTAATAAAGGTCGATTGCCGATATTTTCCCCTAAACCCAACTTAAGAAAAGTCAGATAAACACCTAAAATAAAGCCAGACATTAGAGAAATCAAACCGAGAGAACCGAAAACGTGCATCGGGCGAGTTAAAAACTTCTTCATAAACCAGATCGTCAGTAAATCCATTAAAACCCGAAAAGTGCGATCGAGTCCGTATTTACTACTACCGTGACGACGAGGATGGTGACGTACTGGTATTTCAGTGATTTTAGCTCCTTCAATATAAGCTAAAGCGGGCAAGAAACGATGTAATTCACCGTACAAGTTTAGATCTGCTAATAGTTCGGCGCGATAAGCTTTTAAAGAACAACCATAATCGTGGATTTTCACTCCCGTAACTTTGGCAATTAACCAATTAGCAATTTTAGAAGGTAGAAGTCGGGTTAATTTAGCATCCTGTCTATTTTTGCGCCAACCACTGACGAGATCGTAACCTTCAGCTAATTTATCGATCGCCACGGGAATATCTTCAGGATCGTTTTGCAGATCTGCGTCTAGAGTAACGATAATTTCGCCTTTAGCATAGTTAAAACCTGCAGCCATAGCTGGAGTTTGTCCGTAGTTGCGACGCAGTAAAATTGCTTTTAAATCGGTGCGTTTGGGGGCTACTTGTTTGAGTAATTCTGTCGATCCGTCGGTAGATCCATCATCAACGCAAATAATCTCGTAACTATACTGAGATTTGGTTAAGATATCGGCTATTTTATCGATTAAGGTCGGGATGCTATCTACTTCGTTGTAAATTGGCACTACTACCGATATGTCTAAAGGGCGATCGCCTTTTATTTTCTTTTGTTCTAGTACGGATTGGGAAAGAAACATCTACTTATTTATCGCCTCACATCACTGTTAGTCAAAGTAACGAGTTTATAGTTAACTCAATTAAGATCGGCTTACGAGAATTAATATAATGTTCGTACTTGTTTTTTGTTACTTTCTCACTGAAATATTACTGAAAATATCTGCCAGTGGAAATTTAACTTTGATATCTTGTAGCTTGCATAGACCACAGATTTGCATATTCGCCGCCTAATTGTAATAATTCTTTGTGAGTTCCAGTTTCAATTAATCGGCCCGATTTGAGAACGATAATGCGATCGCTCATTCTGACTGAAGCCAAACGATGAGTGACCAAAACCGACATTTTACCTTTGACTAGTTCTGAAAAACGATTGTAGATTTCATATTCGCTGCGAGGATCTAAGGCTGCTGTGGGTTCGTCTAATACTAAAATTTGGGCTGTTTCTTGGCGCATAAAAGCCCTGGCGATCGCAACTTTTTGCCATTCTCCACCGGATAATTCCGTCCCGTCGAATTGTTTTCCTAATGGGGTTTCATACTCGTATTCTAATTTAGTAATGCGATCGGCTATTCCTGATTTTTTGGCGGCAATTTCGATCTTTTTTAAATTATCTTTTTCTAGCAAATTACCTAATGCAATATTTTCTCCTATTGTCAGAGAATAGCGGCTAAAATCTTGAAAAACTACCGCAATTTGTTTGCGCCATGCTTCTAAGTCTAAATTTTTCAAAGGAATATTATCGATTAAAATTTTTCCTCGAGTCGGATCGTAAAATCGAGATAATAGCTTGATTAAAGTTGTTTTGCCCGCCCCATTTTCTCCGACTAAAGCAATAGTTTCGCCTGGCTCGATTTTAAATGAAATATCTTCTAAAGCCACTCTGCCATCTGGATAAGTAAAAGAAACGCGATCGAAAGTAATCCCGGATGCGATCGGTGAGGGAACTGACCTACCGCCAACCGATAGTGATAAAGTAATTTTACTATCTAAAAATCTAAACAAACGCTCCATAGAAATCAGAGTTTCTTGTAAAAGAAATACTCTTGCCATCAAACTATTAATACTTTGTTGGGTATAAGTTAATGACTGAATAAAAAGCAAGACATTTCCCGGACTCAATACACCGCTAAAAGCTTTACTAACCACCCAATAAAAACCAAAACCATTCCCGGAAGCACTGATAATTGATAAAAAACTTTGAAAAAAAGCTTGTTTTCCTCGTAACTTTCGCATCGCTTTTTCTTTATCTTCAAAAGCATCAATATAGCGATCGGTAAATAAATCGCCCAATCCAAACAATCTTACTTCTTTAGCATAAGTATCCGTCAGCATTACGGAAGAATAATATTTCATGCGCCGAGATTGAGGACTTTTGCGGGAGATTAATGCCCACATATCGGACTGAATTTTAAAAGAAAAATAAGTTTGCGGCAAAGATGATAAAAGAATTAACAGAGGAATCCACCAGCCTACAGGGGCTAGTAAAAACAACATTGTTATTAGGGTAATAGAACTTTGAAAAACTTCAACTATCGTGCCTAATAAAGTAATCGGACGATATGCTACTTCTTGCTGAATTAATTGCAGTTCGTCATAGAATTGAGAATCTTCAAAACGAATTAAATCTTTAAAATTATTAGCCTTTTTGATTAATAATAATTCGATGCGAGCAGTAATTTTTGCTCTAGCATTGTTTTTAGCAGCTTGCTCCCAAGGAGAAAGAAGATTTTGTAATAAAATAGCCGCAACCCAACCAGCAACAAGAATTATTGGAGTCCAAAAATTATAATTTCCAGAAGAATTAATAGTTATGGCAACCGTATCTACTACTTGTTTGTTAATCCAAATACTAATACCAGGAATTACTGCTTGAATTAAACGAGCAAAAATCAAAAAGGTGACTTCTTGGGGTGCAGCAGTCCACAAC
>JASJCW010000133.1 GCA_030065265.1 Prochloraceae cyanobacterium | reverse complement strand
TAGTTGGTTTAGCTGCTGGTTTAATTTATCGCGGAATTCGTTTTATCGAGATTCCAACAACTATGATGGCTCAAACTGATAGCACTTTAAGTAACAAACAAGCTGTCAATGGTAACACTGGAAAAAATCATTTTGGTCTTTATCACGCACCAATATTCATTTGGGCAGATACTAAATATCTCAAAACAGAACCACTTTTTTATCGACGTAGCGGAATAATTGAAGGTATTAAAAATGGCTTTATTTCCGATCCTAATTTCTTAGATTATTTAGAGGCAGTTCTCAATCCTCAAGCTATTTTTTCTAACGAAGAATTAACCGAACTTGCTTACAGAATTATTCTTTCCAAACTAGAAATTCTGAAACGAGATCCGAGCGAAAAGGCATACGGGATTATTTTAGAATACGGTCATACTTTCGGCCATGCGATCGAATGGTTAGAAGAAGGTAAATTATCTCATGGCGAAGCTGTTTCTTTTGGGATGAAAATTGCTGCAGAACTATCCCATGAAATGGGATTAATTTCCGAACAAGATGTAGCAAGACATTATTATTTAATTGAAGAAAAACTGGGCTTTAACAATCAGTTCCCAGAACATATTACCGTAGAAAAATTAATGAATGCCACGATCGCAGATAATAAGAAAACAGGGGAGGATGTCCGCTTTGTAATCTTAGAAAAAATCGGTCAATGTTTTAACCCTGAAGGAGATTTTTTAGTTACAGTCGATCCAGAAATAGTGATAAAAGTTCTCAACAATTTTATCGAGCGACAGAGAAATAAAAAGAGCAGTCAGACTGGTGAATTGCTTGAAAGGGATATTCAGCAATCAGCTTTAAAAGTACCAGTGTTAACTGCTCAATAATTAAACAATCAAATAGTTTATTTCGAGTTTTAATTTAGCTCGAGATAAACTCTGTTTTAAATTTATCTTATTTTTTCAATTGCAGTTAATTTCACAGAGGCAATAGCTTCAGAGAAATACTGTTTACTGAATTACTAAATTTGATGCTTTGTTTTTTAAGAGTAAGGATTTAAGTTGCACCCAACCGAGAACTAAATTCTGATCTCGATCACACAAAGTTAGTAGTTTGCGATAATCTTTTGGAAGAGGAATTTCGATGACAGTCGTTCAATCTGAATTAAAAAAAGGAAGAAAAGCGAGAAAAAAGTCACCAGCTCAACGGTTATGGCTTTTACATTGGTGGATGGCATTTTTCTATCTATTGCTATTTATTGGTGGTAAATATATGGCTGGTTTGCCAGAATCTTTATCTTATCGAGAAACTATTTTCGACACCCATAAAACTCTGGGGGTGTTGGTTATGAGTATCTTGTTAGCGAGGATTTCTTTGCTACTCTCGGTTATGCTAAGCAGATATAGAAGGAAAAGATCGAAGCATAAAAAAGGTTGGCTAAAAACAGTCATTCTCCACGGGATTATTTACTTTTTCATGCTGTTAGTCCCGCTCAGCGGCTATTTTGATTCTAATGTAGGCTCTCACGATATCAGAATTTTTGCCACTGGTATCGTCTTACCCCCATTATTTCCACCAAACGAACAATGGGAAGTATCAGGATTTGCTGATAGCGTGCATTTTTGGATATCGTACACCTTTTTAGCCTTTATTATTCTCCACGCGATCGACCAAAAGAAATACCTCCGGGCCCAACTGCGTCGATTTTCTAAAGCTATTCTAGGCAAATTGCAATGATTAATAATCAATCGCAGTCGAAAATTTATAGCGATCGCAACCTACAGATCGTCATCGGCATCACTTTGATGGCAATATTAGGATCTAGCAGTATCGGGCCGGTTTTGCCAACAATGGCCGCAGATCTTAATATCCCCCACGAACAAATTGGACTGGTCATTACTGCTTTTGTTATCCCGATTGCGATCGGTACGCCAATATCGGGAGTATTAGCCGATCGCTTTGGGAGAAAACAAATTTTAATCCCTGCTTTGATCTTATTTGCGATCGCCGGAGTTGCTTGTGCTTTTGCTGCTAATTTCCGCGCTCTTTTAGAATTGCGTTTTTTGCAAGGAATAGGTGCGGCCCCTTTAGAGTCTTTAGCCCTAACTTTAATCAGCGATCTTTATGCTGGAAAAAGACTCACCGCAGCAATGGCCTTTAATGCTAGCGCGATCGGGATTAGTTTAGCATTGTATCCCTTAATTAGTGGGAGTTTGACAACTTTCGGATGGTACTATCCTTTTTTATTGCCGATCGCAGCCATTCCGATCGCATTTTTAGCTCTTTTTGTTTTAAAAATTCCCCAGTTGCCAAAACATAAAGATTTCAAGCTCAAAAATTATTGGCTCGATATTGGACGCAGTATTAACAATCGTCAAGCGATCGGTTCGCTTTGCGGGGTAATTGGATTATTCGTGCTTTTGTTCGGCCCTTATTTTACTTACATTCCCATTTTTGCTAGCGATAATCTGGGTGCTTCTGCTGTGGCGATCGGGATCGTTCAAGCTAGTATGGCTCTTTCTTTGGCTTTTGTTTCTTCCCAAATAGCACTATTTCCCCAGTATCTCTCTGAAATAACATTAATCAAAGTTTCGTTTCTTGTCTATAGTTTGGCATTAATAATTATCCCTTTAGTTAATAATGTCTGGCTCTTATTTATCCCTAGCGTGCTGTTTGGAGCGGCTCATGGAATGTCATTTCCATCGACTCAAGCTTTATTAGGTCAACTCGCACCTGATGGCTCTAAAGCTGGTTTTATGGCTGTAAACGCTACAGTATTGTCTTTAGCACAAGCATTGGGGCCGCTTTTTGCTGGGGGTGCATTTTTAGTTTGGGGGATAAATGGGGTTTTTCTGACTGGTGCGAGTTTTGCGATCGCGGCATTCTTGTTATTGAGCAAAATTTTTGCAAGCAAATCCAATTCAAGTAATTTTAATTGGCACTAAATTATGAAACGTAAAATAGGGGTTTGTACTTGGATATTTGGGAATATCGAGTTAGTCAAGTTAGCAGATACGATCGCCACAATGGGATTTGATGGCGTAGAATTGTACGTTAATTTGGATCGCATTTCTGCTTTTGAAGTTAAAAATATTTTTGCCGATCGCGGTTTAGAAATATTTTCTTTAACTCCAATTAATGTCGATTTAGCTAGTCAAGATTTTTCTACTCGGAAAAAGGCGATCGATTATTATAAAAAAGCGATCGATTACGGTGCAGAATTGGGAGAGCCAATCGTTGTTTGTCACGAATACATTCAAAATCAATTAAATCATGTTTATTTAGGTGCGGTCGAATATCTAATAGAATCTTGTCAAGAAATTGCTTTATATGCTAAACAAGCAAATATAAAATTAGGTTTTGAACCTCTCAATCGTTATTTATGTCGCTTTATCCTCACCAGCAATGACGCTATTAATTTATTAACTCAAATAAATGCCTCGAATATGACGATTGTTTTAGATGCTTTTCACATGAATTTAGAAGAAAGCGATCCGGTTAAAGCGATAATAAAATGCGGCGATCGCCTGAGTTTGTATCAAGTTGCCGACTCTAATCGTCAAGGAATAGGATCGGGACACACCAATTTTGACGCTCATTTAAACGCTCTCGATGCTATTAATTACACTGGCGCGATCGTTCTCGAACCTGCCGGACTCAGACAAACTCCTGGTTCTTCTGAAAAGATAGATTTAGACGCAATTAAATTCCACCTGCAAAAAAGTAAAAACTGGCTAGAAAATAGAACAAAAACATTGGTTTAGCAAGTAGTTAGTAGTTAGTAGCAAGTAGAAAAAAATACCTTTGACCCCTGACTTCTGACTTATGACCCCTTTTAATTAATAAAAATGAATCCAATATATCCCGACCTAAAAAACAAACACGTCTTAATAACTGGGGGTAGTAACGGTATCGGAGAAGCGTTAACTAGAGCATTTGCCGAACAAACCGCCGAAGTAACAATTCTCGATCGCGACTATCAAAAAGGTTTAACTATAGCGAAAGAATGCGAAAAATATCCCTGCAAAATTAATGTTTACGATCTAGATTTAACCGATACTAAAACACTCGTCGAAACTTTAAAACAAATAAAAAAAGACAAGCCACCAGTCAATATTATTATTAATAATGCTGGCTACGATCCGAGATATGAATTATTAGAAATGAGCGAAAAAGATTGGAATGACTTATTTCAACTCAATGTAGTCCATTATTTTATTACCTGTCGCGAACTTCTAGAAAGCGCGATCGCCGCTGGGGGTGGTAGCATTATTATGACCAGTTCTCATTTAGTCTGGATCGGTAAACCAGATTTAATTGCATACAATGCAACTAAAGCGGCAATAATCGGCATGGTCAGGAGTTTAGCCGAAGCTGTGGGAAAACATAACATCAGAGTTAATGCTGTCGCACCAGGGTGGATCATGACCGAAAGACAGTTAAAACAGTGGGTCACTCCAGAAGCAAAACAAAAAACAATCGCAGAATTACAATGTCTTGCGATCGAACTAACACCCCAAGAACTAGTTGGAACTTATTTATTTCTTGCTTCGGATAGTTCTAAAGCGATTACCCGTCAAACTATTGTAGTCGATGCTGGATACGCTCATAGTTAGTAGGGAGGGAGCATGGGAAGCACCTTTTTGAGAGGTCAGGGGTATTAAGTTTAAAATTGATTCATTAATTTGAGATCGGTAGAACAAGTATTATATTTGAACCTCCTACCTAGACCGACTGACCCCTAGTTGCCTCTTCCCTCTTGCCTTTTCCCTTTTAATTAATTAGTTCGACCGATTTGAATGTCTTTTACCCTAACTGGAACGCAACCATGGGTCATTTGAGCAATTTGGATCGGTTCGCCTTTACCGCACATATTCGTACCGCATTGTTCCCATTCATCTTGGCCGCCGATCGCATCGATACTGTTCCAAAAATCGGTAGTCATCGAATGATAGGTAACATTTTTGAGCATACCAACAATTTTGCCTTTTTCTACTTTCCAAAATGCATCGCCACCAAATTGGAAATTACGTCTTTGTTGGTCGATCGAAAAACTGCCAATACCGTCAATTAAGATCCCATCTTCCGTATCGGCGATCGTTTGCTCCAAACTAGCTGTATGGCTACCACCTTCTTTACCCGGTTCTAAACCTAAATTGGGAATGCGAACCATCGGCACGCTCGACCAACTGTCAGCAAACGCGCTACCGTTACTGCTAGGACGACCTAACCTGTATGCTGTTTCTCGATCGGTGAGATAATCGACTAAAATTCCATCTTTGACAACGTACCACTTTTGTGCAGGTACGCCTTCATCGTCGTAAGCTGCGGTACTGCGGCCGTTCGGTTGGGTGCGATCGGCGACAAAATTAACCCAGGGTGCGCCATATTGAAGTTGATTCATTTTATCGGTTGTTGCAAAGCTAGTTCCAGCAAAATTAGCCTCGTAACCGTAGACTCGATCTAATTCGGTGGGATGTCCGACGGATTCGTGAATGGTTAAAAAGAGGTTGCTGGGTTTGAGGATTAAATTAGTGCGAATCCCCGATGGTGCTTCCGGTGCATCTACCTTTTCGATCGCCTCTTTTGCCACCCGATCGATATTATTGAAAAGGTCTTGTTTGTCAATATGTTCGTAACCGATATTTAACGGAGGAAGATTGTAGCTGCGACTTTGCGCGTCACCATTTTTAATCGCAGTACAACCGTATCCAGGAAAACTGCGGTAAATAGTTTGTTTAATTAAAGATCCGACGGTAGATGCAAAGGTTTTTTCTTCTTTGCTAAAACTGAGGAAAGAATAGGCTTTTTTAATGCCTTTATCTTCGTAACTGAGTAATTTCTCGTTGATATCTAAAAGTAGTTTGGCTTTTTCTGCGATCGAGATTTCAAAAGGATCGATCGCGATCGGGGTGATATAGTTATCTTGATATGCTTCGACGGGAACTAATCTGATCGGTTCGTGTTGGGTTAAATGGCTGCCTTTTGCTATCTCTACAGCAAGAGCAACTATTCTATTAATTTCTTGAGGTGTTTTATTGTGGGATGCTGCGAAACCCCAAGCACCATTATGCAAGACTCGCACGCCAAAACCAGAACTGATATTATCTGATAATCTATTTAAAGAGCGATCGCGGGCCATCAACCTGCGATTGCGATAGTTACAAAGTCTAATTTCGCCGTATTCACAACCAGCTTGACGAATCTTATCGATTGCTAGTTTTGCTAATTCTTCCGTTGCAATTTTTCTCGGTGCTTGTACCATAGTTTAATTATCAAATTAATAATTAATTATATTGTGACTGAATATTTATCGACCGGAGCGATGGTAGAAAAAAAGATCGATCGCGATCGTTCGAGCAAATAACTATAAATTGGTAGGGAATTATATAATTGTAGCTGTTAAAAAAACTACTAAAATGGACAAAATTCAAGTAACTTCGGTACTTACCGATGCGATCGTTCAAGGACTAATTGATGGTACTTTGCAAAGATTTGGCGGAGTAATTCAAGAAGTAACAACAGAAAAAATAGTTACTTGTTTGCGGGAAAATGAACCATTATCGATGGATTGGCAAAATGTCGAATCAGTTTTAAAATTAAGTTCTAATGCCAGCGTGCTTAATTTAGGCCTTTCGGTGATGGGTTTTGCAGTCATTTCTCAAAAACTCGAAACCATCGAGCAAAATCTCAAACAAACCCAAGAATTATTCAATAAAATCGATCGCAAATTAGATCTTAGTTATTATGCTAATTTTCGCGCTGCATTAGAATTAGCTGTGAATGCTTTTACAATGAGCAAACCGGAAAATCGTCGCAGCAGCGCGTTGCAAGCTATCAATCGTTTTTTAGAAGCAGAACAACATTATTTAGCTTTTGTAGATGAAGATTTAGCAGAAAGTTCTCAAGTCGTTACTGAATATTTGTTGAGTTTAGCTTTAGCTTATTTAGCAGAAGTTCGTTGTTATTTGGAATTGGAAGAGTTTGCTACAGCAAATCGCAGATTTCAAGTCGGATCGCAACTACTGCGCGATCGCATTAAAAAATATATTGAATTACTTTTAACTGAGAATCCGGCTGTATATTTACATCCCCAATTTAAAGGTGAAATTGACTTAAGCCAACTAACGCAAATATATCGCTGGCTCGATCCGGTTTGGAATGAAAATTCCGTATTTGAGTTATTAAGAGAAGATTTATTTGTCTTAGCGCAAAATGAAAATAAATGGTTTAATTCTTTACCGGTAGCTATTTGGGACAATCGCTTTAATTGGCTTAGTAAAAATTCCCAATCAAAGAATACAGATCCGATTCCCCAAGCAATGGCAACGATGACATCTCTAATTGAAACCGATCGCCGTTTTCAAGCTTATCAATTAGAAATTGGTGCGATCGAAGAGTTAGGAATTAGTTTCGCTGAATGGCTCGCGTTGACTCCTCAAAATCCCCAGCAAGAAAATTCTCAACTGACTTATTTAATCCTCAAAGAAACTTAAAATTTACTCCTGGTAAACAATTGCTTTAATAGCTGCGATAAATTCTGATTTATTATATGGCTTAATAAAATAAGCAGTAGCACCCAAGCGATCTGCGAGGTGGCGATCGGGCATAGTATTGCGAGTAGTTAGTAAAATAAATGGCAGTTTAGTTAATAATAATTCTTGACGACAAAAAGCGAGAAATTCAAAGCCGTTGAGATGGGGCATTTCTAAATCGCTAATCACTAGTTGGATCTCTGGATTTTCTCTGAGGCGATCGATTCCTTCTCGACCATCTCTTGCTTTAATTAAATTAAAACCTTCTTTATCTAAAGTGTTGTATAAAATTTGTAACCAAGTTGCAGAATCATCGACTATTAAAATAGTTGGGACTCGCTCTTGCTTGGTAATAGCTGTATTATTATAGACGCTATCTAAGGTTAAATCGAGCAAAATATTTAAATCGATCGTCGGAGCTGGGAGATTATCTTTTAAAATAGTGCAACCGTAGATATAATTAGGCGGTTGACAAGCAGGGCTAAAAGGTTTAATTATTAATTGCGAACCTGTAATTATTTGCTCGATTGATATTTCTAAGGCAAAAAAAACATCATCTAAATTGATTATTAAGATCGAAATTCTTTGATTTTTTTTCTGAGATATTCGAGCGATATTAGGTTGAGGATATTGATAGTTTAATAATTCTGAAAGGATATGAATTTTCAATAATTGTGAATTACCTTGTTTTTGCCAGCGTAAAAATTTTTCTCCTTTTGAGTCGAGAATTTCAGCGAATTTTGAGCTTAAATTCTTTTCAATGCGATCGTAGGGTATAGTAAAAATATTCCAGCCATCTTGCCAGACAAATAGCTTGCTAATATCGAGTTTTAACTCTCGATCTACCGTTACCGAAGGTAGTTGATTCGATCGCTTCTGTTGTGCTGAAATATTTTGCTCTTCAATAACTCGATCGTTAGATTCGGAACGAGCAATAAGATCGTGCCAAATTTCTTTGAGATGGTTTGAATCTAAGTCAAGTTTATCGAGATCCGACTCAAAGCGATCGCTCTGCTCTAAGTTAGGATTTAAATCGGAGATATCCTGCTCGTCATTTCCCGCTGCGATCGGCTTGTTTGCTTCAAGATTTTCTCCTGCAAGTAATGAATTGCGAGCCGCACGAAAGCTAATTAAAGCTAACTGACCGATATTTCTCGCTGCTTGCGGGCTTGCTTCTAAAGTTGCTAAGGTAGTTTGAGCAATGGTTACAAATTCAGATAAGTCTAGCATTGCTCCCAAATCGAGAAAAATGGTAATTTGGGCTTGCAATTCTTGTAATAAAGACTCTTCTTTGGAATTAGCTAAAACATTTTCAATATTCTCTAAAGCTTCACCGATTTCCTTTCTGACGATTACCAGCTTTACTTCCGCTTCTACTTTGTTAATCTTAAAAATAGCTTCATCGTTGAAGGTAGGGTTTTGTCCCAGTCGGGCTTCAAGTTGGCTAAAAACCGATTCTGCTTCGCTCAGAATTTCGTTTGGATCTAAATCGAGCTGGCTATCGCTATTTTCAATTTGACTGAAGAAGGATAAACGCAGATATTCGTAGCCCTGAATCAGTAAATTTACTAGATTGGAATCGATTTCAATATTTTTTTTGGTCAGACAGCGAAAGCTAGTTTCGAGCAGGTTGGCTAAAATTTTGACATTATTGAAATCGACCTGAGCTGCTCCTCCCTTAATTGTATGGGCTGCACGGATCAGTTCTTGAATTTTAGCTGGGTTGCGATCGCGGTTGAGATCTAGTAAATTCTTCTCAATGGTCTCTAGTAATTCTAGAGCTTCTTGAATAAAGAGTTGATACAGTTCTCGATCGATATCCGAGTATAGAGTTACTTTATTTCGCTCCATAGTTAGCCTCGGATATTTTATCTAGTCTATTCATCAGTAATTGAAATACAATCTAACTTTTAGGTGGTTCAAGGTTGTTAGCCTCGGTATTTCGGGCTACTGATTCTAGCTTATCTAAATAATCCCCGACGATCGCAGATTTTTCAGAAGTTACTCGGGCGAGATTGGCTAATTCTTGGAGGGATTCGTTTGCTTTATTTGCATTAAAAGTCTGATTAGTTGTGGTTTCAGCAATTTCTGAGAGGGCGAGCAGATCCCGATCTTTGAGATTATTAATTTTTGTCAATTGCGATTGAGTTTCTGTTAATAATTCAGTTTCTTGTAATGCTCGTTCGCGGAAGGTTTCGATTGCTGCGCCGATCGCTTTCGTTTCGGTCTCTATTTGCTCGATTATGGGTTGAATGTCTCCAGTTATACCGGTCAATTCTTGGCTTGAAGAATGAATTATTTCAGCCATAGAAACTATCGATTGGCGATCGGCATCTTTACCGCGGCCGACTTCAACAATTAAATTGATCGTCTGTTCGTTGACGCGGGCAGTCAAATCGCCAACTAATTTCTCTACTTCAGAAACTTGGCTGAAGAAATGGTTTAAATTTTTCAGTCGCTCGGAGGTTGCTTCGATGGTTGTTGTCAACTCGGCCATGCGATCGATTCCGCCCTGAATCGGCTCTAGAGCTTCAATCTCAACTCCGCTTTGGGTATCTAGTTGTTCGACATTAGCCGCGAGCGATTGCGCTGAATTTAATAGTTGCTGAATTTGCCCCCAGACTTCGGTAATAGCTGCTTCTTGTCTTTGCACGTCTTGGATAAACTTTTTCGCATCGACTATTTGGTCTTCTGCAAGTAGTTTGGGTAGTTCTGCTTGCAACAAATAACCTTCTCGAGTTGCGATCGTTGCTTCTTGAGATATTGCTTCGACTTGTTTTTGCATCGCACTGAAAGATGCTAAAACTCTGGCATTGTCGATCGCAAAGCCGATTTGAGCTGCAATTTGGGCGAACCAATTGATTTCAAATTCCTGCCATTTGCGGGGTGCGGAACATTGATGGGCGACGAGGAGGCCTAATAGTTTACCTTGATTGAGAATTGGGGCGACTAAATTTGCTTTGACTCCAATACTATCGAGTTGTTCGATGTAGCATAAAGTCATGCCAGCTTCAAGAATATTGTCGATCGCCCGGACTCGGCCGTTTTGATATTCTTGGTCGTATTTTGCATCGAAACAAGGATCGTCAATTTTGCGCCCTAAAGTTCTCGGCCAGCGCGGATCGACTGATTCGGCGATGATTATACCGCGATTGTTTGCTTCGAGGCCGTAAACGACAACGCGATCTGATTCGATTACTTTTTGTACTTCTGTGACGGCGGTTTCAAGAATATCTTCTTCTTTGAGGGAAGCGCGGATGTGTCGGATCGCGTTAGTTAAAAACTGCGCCCATTCTGCTTCGGTTCGAGCTTGCTCTTCGATGCTGGCTGAATTGGCTAAAACTCGGGCGTTATCGATCGCAAAGCCGATTTGAGCTGCCATCTGAGCGAACCATCTGATTTCTATTTCTTGCCATTTGCGGGGTGCGGAACATTGATGGGCGACGAGGAGGCCTAATAGTTTGCCTTCGTTGAGAATTGGCGCGACCAAGTTGGCTTTAACGGCGATTTTATCGAGTTGTTCGATGTAGCAATCGGTCATATTGGCTTGGTGGATGTTCTCGATCGCCCGGACTCGGCCGTTTTGATATTCTTGGTCGTATTTAGCGTCGAAACAAGGATCGTCAATTTTGCGCCCTAAAGTTCTCGGCCAGCGCGGATCGACTGATTCGGCGATGATTATGCCGCGATTATCTGCTTCGAGGCCGTAAACGACAACGCGATCTGATTCGATTACTTTTTGTACTTCTTTAACGGCGGTTGCGAGAATATCTTCTTCTTTGAGGGAAGCGCGAATATATTGAATTGAGTCGGTAAAAAACTGCGTCCATTCGGCTTCGGTTTGGGCTTGCTCTTCGATGCTGGCTGAATTGGCTAAGACTCGGGCGTTATCGATTGCAAAGCCGACTTGAGCGGCCATCTGAGCGAACCATCTGATTTCTATTTCTTGCCATTTTCGGGGCGCGTCGCATTGATGGGCGACGAGGAGGCCTAATAGTTTGCCTTCGTTGAGAATTGGCGCGACCAAATTGGCTTTAACTGCAATTTTATCGAGTTGTTCGATGTAGCAATCGGTCATATTGGCTTGGTGGATGTTCTCGATCGCCCGGACTCGGCCGTTTTGATATTCTTGGTCGTATTTCGCGTCGAAGCAAGGATCGTCGATTTTGCGGCCTAGAGTTTTCGGCCAGCGCGGTGCGACGGATTCGGCAATGATTAAGGCCCGATTGGCTGGTTCGAGGCCGTAAACGACAACGCGATCGCAACTTAAAACCTGCCGAACTTCTCTGACAATTGCATTGAGAACGTCTTCTTCTTTGAGGGAAGCGCGAATATATTGAATTGAGTCGGTAAAAAACTCCGTCCACTGGGACTCGGTTTCTAGCTGTTGTTTAACTTCTGCTAGGCTGGCGGAAACTCTGGCGTTGTCGATTGCAAAGCCAACTTGGGATGCAATTTGAGCGACAAAATCTACTTCCGATTGCTGCCACGTTCTCGGGCGATCGCATTGATGGGCGACTAAGAGGCCCGATAGTTTGCCTTCGTTGAGAATCGGGGCGACTAAATTGGCTTTAACTTTTATTTTTTTTAATTGGTCTACATAACATTTAGTCATGCCGCTTTTGTCTATGTTGTCGATCGCTCTGACTCGGCCGTTTTGATATTTTTCATCGTATCTCGCATCAAAACAAGGGTCGTCGATTTTGCGCCCTAAAGTTCTCGGCCAGCGCGGATCGACTGATTCGGCAACTACTACCCCTTTCGTGTCTGCTTCTCTGCTGTAAACGACAACGCGATCGCATTCTAAAATTCTTCTTACTTCTTCTACTGCGGCTTCGAGAATGTCTTTTTCTTGGAAGAAATTCCGAATGTAACCGATAGTTTCAGTTAATAACTGGGTTCGCTCTTTTTGTGCTTTTTCTCCGCTAAATAGGGTATTTTCCGTGCTATTTTGTTCTGCTGAGTTGATGGTTTTTCTAGTCCAAAAACCTACCAAACCAGCTGTTAATATTGCTGTTGCTCCAGTGCTCAATCCCAATATTGATAATAGTTGTTCTTGCTGTTGTTTTTTTACAATAATTAATTCTCTAATGCCTAAGTTACTGCTTTGTCTGATTTCTTCGTTAATTAATCTATTAGCAAAATAGTAGGAAATACTTCCCAATCCTAATACCGGTAAAATTGCAATAATACTTGCTATTAAAGTCTTTTTATTTTTCGCTCCTGTTGTCGATTGCGAATAGGGAGATATTGGTGGTTCTAAGGGAACTACTTTCTGTTTTTGACTATTTTTATTTAGTGTTTCTTGTCCTTTATTTTGAGTCATTTGATTGGTTTACTTGGAAAATAACGCTCTTAAAGTTGAATCAATCTTGTCATTTAACTATCGAAAATAGCTTTAAATCTGCCTTTTTTTTATATTAATTTAATTTTTTGTCGCTAGATTCACTATTTTTCAATAATGTCAAAAAAAATATTCGGCTCGAATTGATTTACTTCGATATCTTCGATTTAAGTTACTCCAATTAAGCTAATATATTTTATAACGATCGCCAAAATAATTATAAAGTATTTTTTGACAACATTAAGATTTTTTTTCTGCTGAGTGCCGGCTTGGCAAACATATGCCAACATTAAGGGGTCGATTTTCTCGAAATAATATTTTTGAGCGATCGTAGCGATCTCAATTGAAACTATTTTTTAAAAAAGCAATAATTGCTCGATTAAATACCTGCGATCGCTCTAAATAAAAAACTCAAAATATATATACTCAAAGATGCTGTCAAAAATACTACTAATAACAACGCCCCCAATAATAAAATCAAAAACAACCAATCTGCTTTTTTAGTTTTCTCTGGAGCATTCAAAGCCGACTCGAGCAATTCAATATTTTTATTATTAGCTTTCCAAGCAAAATCAAATAAATCTCCTAACATCGGCACTGTCCCGACTAAAGTATCGACAATAATATTAAATACCATCCGAGATACCGTAGCTCTCGATGCCCCCATTCGCGCAGATTGAATGACAATATACGCTGAAAAAATCGCCGATAAATAATCTCCACCAACAGGAATGAGTCCTAGTAAGGGATCGATCCCGATACTATATGAAGTTCCCGGAATTGCGATCGCATCATCTAATAGATAACTGAGCGATCGTAAGTTTTTAATAGTCGAACCATCATCTCGAAATTGTTGTTCCTTAAATTTAGGATTCTTCATAAAACTTCGTGTAGAAAATTTTTGCTCCGATCGACTTGAAAATCCTAGAAACCCTGATTTAACTAAGATTACAAAAAAAATAAATTTTTGTCTTGTGTTTGCCACTTTTTTAATGTAATATTATTTCACATATAGAAAACAATATTTACCTAATCAATATGATTGGTACACAATTTCCTTGGCTCACTACGTTAATTCTTTTACCAGTTGCCGCATCAGTAGCAATCCCCTTAATTCCCGATAAAGACGGGAAAACAGTGCGTTGGTACGCCCTCGGGGTGGGACTAATTGAATTAGCATTAACAATATTTGCATTCACAACTAATTACAACTTCAACACTGGTGAATTTCAGCTTGTTGAAACTTATGCTTGGATTCCCTCCTTATCGATTAATTGGTCTTTAGGAGTAGATGGCATTTCTATGCCCCTAATTATCCTGGCTTGTTTAGTTTCGACATTAGCATTGCTAGCATCCTGGCGAGTCGAAAAGAAACCAAGACTATACTACTTCTTAATGCTGCTGCTATACAGTGCCCAAATCGGGGTATTTGCAGCTAAAGACATGGTTCTTTTCTTCGTAATGTGGGAATTTGAATTAGTTCCGGTATATCTTTTAATTTCAATCTGGGGCGGGCCGAAACGCCGCTATGCAGCAACTAAGTTTATCATCTACACTGCAGTTGCCTCGATATTTATCCTAATTGCAGGTTTTGCTCTAGCCAACTCGGGCGATTTATTCACCTTCGACATGGCTGAGTTAGCAACGAAAAACTATCCAATCGGATTGGAAATGCTAATCTATGCTGGATTGTTAATTGCTTTTGGCGTAAAACTCTCAGCATTCCCGTTACATACTTGGTTGCCCGACGCGCACGGCGAAGCCAACGCACCAGTATCGATGATTTTAGCCGGCGTACTCCTCAAAATGGGCGGTTACGGTTTAATTCGCACCAACATGGAAATGTTGCCCGACGCGCACATTAAATTTGCACCC
>JASJCW010000132.1 GCA_030065265.1 Prochloraceae cyanobacterium | reverse complement strand
TATTGTTTTTCGATCGCTATTGTTTTTCGATCACTATTGTTTTTCGATCGCTATTATTTTTCGATCGCTATTATTTCTCGATCGCTATTATTTCTCGATCGCCAGCAGCGTTTTTTGAGCTGTTACCCGCATTTTTATCCGCCTGCGGCGGAAAGGCAGAAGGCAGGAGGCAGAAGGCAGAAGGTAGAATTAAGGAAAAAGATAGAACAATTGCCGAATACTCTTCTGTCTTGAAGCCTTTTGGGTTTAAGACCCCCGCTAAAACGTAAGTTTAGCGGTCTACAATTAGTTGGGGTCAGAATCCCTAACTAATTGATCCTTCTGCCCTCTGCCTTCTGCCCTCTGCCTTCTTCAAATTTACTTGAAAAATTCACACTTTTATTTAAGGAAATGCCACGATAATAAATTTTGTGTCTTTCAATTGTTACTCTGGGAAAACCTAGAAATTCATCCCAATCTAGTATTTTTAATCCTTTATAAGAGAGTAATTGTACCATTATTTTTTCTTTCTATTACTTTGGGTAGGTTTGAACAGAAAATAATCGCTCTTGTGCTCACTAATAAAACTTTTTCAGCATATTGTTAGATATTTAGTCCAACTGATTTTTGTCAGGTTATCTGCTTCAATAGTGAGACAATCATTTCATTTTGAAACCAATTATCTCCTCGTTCCTTGCTTAATTTTTTAAGTGAATAATTCGCAATTAATTCTTCTTGAGGATAAACTGCAACAAGAAACACTTTGGGATTATTATTAATTTGATTGGAATCTTGTTGGAATTTATTTTGATATTTTGAACCAGAAATAACCTCAATTCTGGTGTTTCTGGGTCGAGATTTTAAGAGAATATTTTTTAGAGTAGGTTGCCTTTTTTCTCTAAAATTACTAAATGAATGCCAAAATTCATCATCCCCTAAATACTTACCCACCATTAGGTTGGCTGTTAATTTTTTTCCACAAGTAGGACATTGTAATTTTAATTCTTTGATAATTAGATTGAGATATTTATCCGCCTGCGGCGGAAAGGCAGAAGGCAGGAGGCGTGACGTCAGTCGGTAGAATTAAGAAAAAAGATAGAAGAATTGCCGAATATCTGTCTGCCTTGAAGCCTTTTGTGTTTAAGACCCCCGCCTGCTTGGTGCGCCCTACGTATTTGAAGACGCTTCAAATACGGCGCATCCGCAAATTTGTAATTTTTGGCGGTCTACAGTTAGTGGTGGGTTAGAATCCCCCACTAACTGATCCTTCTGCCTTCTGCCCTCTGCCCTCTGCCTTCTTCAACTAGATTGTCACCATTAATTGCAGCTAAAAGTCCATGTTTCTGCATGATTTTCTTCAAAACAATCAATAGTGGTTGTCGCGAAGATGTAAGAGTATTTCGTCCTTCTAATTCGAGCATTTCATGTTCGCAAGTTTTCCAACTTCTGTAAAATTCTTTTTTAATTATTTCCTGATCCTCTTGAGATAAAACTATACTTTTATTTTTTTATTCCTAATCTCTCTTGCGATTGTCCTAAATTTTTGCTGAGTTTTTAACATTTTTTTCTCCTTAGAATATTTACTCTTTTAAACCAATCAAATCTAATAATAGATCTAAAAATTATTCTCGTTGTTTTTGCCTCCACCTTTGAGGCGTAGTTTGCTGATAATTACGAAATTGACGATAAAAATGATTGATATTTTGATAGCCTACATCTAAAGAAATCTGTTCAACAGTATAGTTAGTTTCTAAAAGCAAGGTTTTTGCTGCCGCTATTCGGCGTTCGACAATCCAATTATTGACGGTTTTTCCAGTAAGTTTTCGCACTAAATCAGTTAAGTAAGCTGAGGAATAACCAACTGCTTGAGCTACTTCTTTTAGTCTAATACTTTGATCATAATTTAATTCAATGAAATCGAATACCTCACGCAATCGCGGAATTGATGGAAATATTGACTCACGATCGTTTGATTTTTTACTTTCTTCGGTACTAGATAATTGCTCTTGTTTTAAATAAATATTAAAAAGATTTTGGTTCTTCCAATCTGATTATGCTTAAAATCTAATAACAACTCGATCGCTACATTTATTTTCGCACTACCATTTTATGCATAAAAGTCAAATGAAGTGGGGCTATACCGATGCATTGCATCGGTATAGCCCCCTACTTACATACTAGACGGTCTAGTATGTAAGTAGCCAGAAAAATTATGTCGTTCTCGTCTAAGTTTAAGCGCATTGAGATAGTAATCAGCTTTCATGCCTCTGCTATGAATTTTCAAAGAATTTTCGACAAAAGTTGTCGAACCCGTGAGAACTCCCATTTGAGTGACTCGACTAGACGGTCTAGTATGCAAACAGGGGGGGAGATACAGCGATACGTAAACGCATCGCTATATCTCCCATTACTTTTAATATCAGCCCTTTTAGCTTCTTTTTATCAATTTAAAATCCGAAGTTAACTCTCTTCTGTCACTCTCGGTGAGATATAATAATCAAAAAAGTCTGAAATCCAGATATAGCAATGGTTGAACCCCGTCCACCTGTCTCGACCGTACAATTTATTGATTCTTATTGCGAATTGTATCAAAATCTATTTAAAGAAGTCCGAAGTTTCGAGAATTTTAAATATCTACATTTGGGAATAATTTCTAACATCAAAAGAAAAACTTTACCGGCAATCGCTAAAGTCGTAGGATTAGATAATGAACAAAGTTTGCATCATTTTCTAACCCAATCACCTTGGTCGGCTGAAGAATTAAGAAAAAGAAGATTAGAAATTATTTTAAAAGTTTTACAAGAACGTTCTATTATCCTCATAATAGACGAGACTGGCGATAAAAAGAAAGGTAAAAGTACCGATTACGTTAAACGGCAATATATTGGAAATATTGGCAAAATAGAAAGTGGGATAGTTGTCGTTACAGCTTATGGATATCTAGATGGAATTACCTTTCCTTTAACCTTTGAAGTTTTTAAACCAAAAGGAACATTAAAAGAGGGCGATCGCTATAAGACTAAACCTGAAATTGCTGGAAAAATGATTCAAGAATTACTTGAATTATGCTTTAAGTTTGAGTTAGTTTTAGCAGATTCTCTTTATGGAGAAAGTGATGTTAATTTTATTAGTATTTTATCTAAATTTAAACTTAACTATTTAGTAGCAATCCGCAGTAATCATGGTATTTGGCTGCCCAAAGGTCAAAATGTACGACATAATAAATGGCGAAAGTTTGAGAGAATTTTTAGTAATAAAGAGACGGAAACTAGATATATTCGAGAAATTATTTTTGGGAAACGTCGTCCCAGACAATATTGGCAAATCACAACCGATTCTGAAACTCTACCTGATAGTTCAACATGGTATGTAATGAGTAATATTCCCGGGGTTAAATATAACGAAGTTGGCAATCTTTATGGGCTAAGAACCTGGGTTGAATATGGTTTAAAACAAAGTAAAAATGAGTTGGGTTGGGCTGATTTTCGCGTAACTAATTATGGAGTTATAGAGAAATGGTGGGAAATAGTTATGAGTTCTTATTTAATGGTTAGTCTTCATAGCGATCGCATTAATTCTTCGCTTTCTTCAGTTCCAGAAAAATTTAAACAACACCAACTCTGGGATAGCGATCGAGGCTGGAAAAATGTACTGAATAACCTTTACTTAATTGTACAGCCTTTTATTTGTTTTAATCTCATAAAACTTTGGTTAAAAGTCTTTCCAATACCTCAACTATCTTTGGGATTTCCTAGATTAATTTCGATTATGAATTTATTTGATATTTGCAATTTTACTGACGACTTTTTCGATCGATGCTATCGATCGACTGCCTAGAGTGACAGAAGAGAGATAAGTACCTAAGCAAAATTAATTGTATATTTGCTTCCTAAATGATCGAGAACTTTTTTCAGATAGTTCATTAGAGCTTTCCAGCTATCATAAGCATCAACTTCAACCCATTCATATTTAATAAATTTCCAAAGAATTTCAATTAAGTTTAGCTTTGGTGAATAGATTGGCAACCAAAATATTTCTAGCTTTTTTTGCTCCCATTCTGACAATTTTTCGAGCAGAGCGTCACTCGTATGAATTGAAGCCTGATCCATTACTACTACTGTACGTTTTTCTAAATTAGCACTGAATTTATCGAAAAAATTAATAACAGTTTCACTCCTTATTGTCTCTGCATGAATTTCATAATCTAGTTGGAGATTACGATTCATTAATCCTAAGACATTTATTCTTTTACTTTTAGAACTTTTCAAAATTATTTGCTGTCTTTTTTCTTGCCAAGCGTAAGGAATATATGGAGTCAAAGAAAAACCACTTTCATCAAAGTATCTTAAATCAATTTCACCTTTTTTCTCTTGATATTTTAGTTCTACTAATACTAAGTTGCGTTCAAAAAGCTAACTCTTAAATGAGGAAAATAAGTCATTGATTGCAAAAGTTCTGTCTTTTTTGACAGGTCTAATAAGGCTTTTTCTAAGGTATCAATTACTTGAACCATTGAATTGAATATTTTGTTATAAAAATAGTTTTCTCTGATATATTCCCAAAGATGTTCAACTGGCATTAATTCAGGACTATAGGAGGGTTGGAATATCAAACGAATATTTTCTGGTATTTTCAAGGATTTAGAACGATGCCAACCTGCTCTATCCAACTGCATAATTATTAAATATTCTGAAAACTCTATTGAAACCTGTTTAAGAAATAAATTCATCATTTTAGTATTAGAAAAAGGTAAAATTAAGCAAGTCATTTTTCCCAAACTAGGAGCTACAGCAGCATAGGCATAAGTGTATTGTCTTACTTGTTGTTTGGCTACGGTAGGCCTAACACCATCTGGACACCAGCAGGCTTTTACGTCTCCTAAACGTCCGAATCTACCTTCATCTGCTACCATTATTAGAACAGGTCTATCATCGCTAGTAAATTCATTACTTACGATGTCTTTTACTTTTATATCGAAGTTTCTTGCTCCGGCTTTACGCTGAGGAAACCTCAGCGCAGGCGGTGCGCTTTTTTAAATTCTAATTGCTCTGTCTCCTTAGATTTAGGATGATTTGAGCGAGGAACTATTTTCCGCCATTTGTGACGATCTAAGAGGCGATAAATAGTTGTTTTATGTACTTTTTTACCGATTTTTTGTTCGTAACTTAGCTTGATTTCTTTAATGGTTGGAATTTGACCTCGAGCTGCACGAGCAAAAAAAGTTTCTAGAAACTCTTTTTCTGCTTTTAGAGAAAGATAACAATTTCTGCGACCACCAGATCCATTAGTTTCGATAGCTCTTGCTCCTTGACGGTTATATTGAGAAATAACTTTATGAACTGTTGGTACTGAGATACCTATTTGCTGGGCTATTTCTTTAGCTGTTCTCGGCTCAACCATACAGGAGTAAATTACTTGCCATTTTTGTCTTATCCAAAAGCTAGAAGCTTTTTTTATCTTTTCTTTTAGATCGTTTTTACTTAAATGCGGAAATACTTTACTAACTCTGCTCATTTGATTTTAAAAGGACGCGATCTCTTCGAGATCCGCTACGCGGTGGGCAGTTATTAATATTATACATTTGATTGCAACTTAGTATGAGAAGTTGGAATAAAAACCTGTAAAGCGTGAGGAATGACGCGAAAGGTAGCTGGAGTAGAAACAGTTAATTCTCCATCAGTATTAATAGTCAGAGGTTTTTTCGTATAAATCTCAATTGGTTCGTGAGTTTCAAGGGTTCTTACCCAATCTAATTGATGTTGCGTTCCAAATTTTAAAGTACGTAACAAAGGAAAAATTTGCCACCAACTTTGCAATTCCAAACTGTATAAATCTAATTGTCGATCGTCAATAGCCGCATCTTGACTAATAGCCATTCCACCGCCATAATAACGACCGTTGCCGATCGCAATTTGAATAGTTTTCACCTTAATTGAGTCGCCGTTAGCTTTAATTTCAGCACTAAAAGGACGAGTTTTAACGATCGTCTTCAAAGCAGTAAAAGCGTAAGCTAAAATCCCCCAGCGACGTTTAAATTCTTTAGAAAGATTGCGAGTAATTTTTACACTTAATCCCATACTGGCAACGTTAAAAAAATGTTTGCCATTAACCCAACCAAGATCTATGTACTTAAGATGACCGTCAGCAATAATTTGACAAGCTTCGGGAATGTTATTAGGAATAGATAAAGTGCGAGCTAAATCGTTAGCAGTCCCTAAAGGTAAAATTCCCAAAGGTAATTGCATTTCTACAAGACTATCAACTACCGCATTGAGAGTTCCATCTCCGCCACCAACAATTACCAAATCTACATCTTTGCCGCGATCGCGGACTATTTTTCTCAGGTGTTTTGAACTTTTTGCCGGTACGCTCAAAATTTCAAAATTCAGATCGTGCAATATTTCCATTGCTCGAGCAAAATTCTCTTTTCCTTGACGGGATTTCCGATTAATGAGCAGGAGAACTTTTTTTGCCATACTATTTATAAATAAGATAAAAAAATAAGAAAATTACTAAATTAAGTTAATTTTAAACAAGATCTCGACCGATAAGATTAATTTATTCCCTATAAAAAAAATAAGGTAGACTAATGCCTACCCTATTATTACTTAAATGAATTATTTTTTAGACGTTAAGAGGCTGTTTCGTCTCTTCAGCCTTTCCCCATTGAGTGTGGAAAAATTCGCCTCTGGGTTTGTCAGTACGCTCGTAAGTATGCGCGCCAAAATAGTCGCGTTGAGCTTGAGTGAGGTTTTGAGGTAAGCGATCGCGACGATAGCTGTCAAAATAGTCTAAGGAAGCACTAAAAGCAGGTACGGCAATACCTAAAGTGTTAGCTACAGTTAACACTTCGCGCCAAGCATCCTGGCGATCGAGAATAGTTTGTTTGAATTCTGGAGCTAACAACAAGTTAGGTAAGTCGGGGTTGTCTGTAAATGCGGATTTAATTTTATCTAAGAAACCAGCGCGAATAATACAACCACCCTTCCAAATGCGAGCAGTTTCTGCTAAATCTAGATTGTAATCGAATTCTTGAGATGCTTTAGCTAACAGTGCCATTCCTTGAGCGTAGGAACACATTTTCGAGCAATATAGAGCATCTCTTACTTTATTAATAAAGACTCCAACGTTGCCGTCAAAAGTTGCAGTCGGGCCGTTTAATTCTTTAGATGCGGCAACTCTCTCTTCTTTGTAAGAAGACATAACACGAGCGTTTACTGCTGCATAAATAGTCGGAGTAGGTACGCCTAGTTGTAAAGCTTCAACTACAGTCCAGCGTCCGGTGCCTTTTTGTCCGGCAGAATCTAAAATTAAGTCTATTAACTCAGAACTCGTTTCGGTATCTTTTTGGGTAAAGATATCGGCAGTAATTTCAATTAGAAAAGAATTTAACTCTTCTGTTTTATTCCACTCAGTAAATACTTGATGTAATTGATCGTTAGTTAATCCCGCACCATTTTTAAGCAGATCGTAAGCTTCGGCGATAAGCTGCATATCGCCGTATTCGATGCCATTGTGAACCATTTTCACGTAATGGCCTGCACCGCGAGGGCCGACGAAAGTCACGCAAGGGCCGTCGTCTACTTGGGCGGCAATTTTAGTTAAAATTGGTTCTAATTCTTTATAAGCCGCTTCCGTGCCACCTGGCATTAAACTAGGGCCGTTGAGTGCGCCTTCTTCACCACCACTAACACCCATACCGACAAAACCTAAGCCAGTAGATTCTAGATCTATCGTACGTCTTTCGGTATCTTCGTAAAGGGAGTTACCACCATCGATAATCATATCTCCTTCTTCAAGAAGGGGTTTGAGTTGTTCGATGACTTTATCTACCGGGCCGCCCGCTTTTACCATGACTAAAATTTGACGGGGGCGATCTAAGCTTTGAACGAATTCTTCTAAAGTATAAGCTGCTTTAACGTCTTTACCTACAGCTCGCTCTTTCATGAATGTTTCGGTTTTGGAGCTGGTACGGTTATATACTGCAATAGGAAAACCGCGACTTTCTACGTTTAGTGCTAGGTTTTCACCCATCACTGCCAAACCAATTACTCCAAAGTTTCTTGTTTTCGTCATAGTGTTTTGTAATTTCTAGACTCGCTTTACTTTCAGATTATCTCGATCTCTTCCATAATCTTTTAAAGTAAAGATGTAATTAAGATACGTCAATTATGGGGCTTAAGAATGCCCTAAATTTTCTGTTTTTATTAGATTTATCGGTTATAATTGCTTCTATTAAAATTTTAGATTTAGTTTATTATTTCTAGTAATAAAAAAGTAGCAATATTTAGAAGATAGGCAAAATTTACAGGATTATTTCAAATCAATAGCCCGATCGCAACTAGAAAAAGTGAGAATCAATTGTATCTATAAATACAAAAATTATTCCCACTTTATAAAATTTACTGCTTGCTAATTGTTGCTTAGCTCTAAGTCAATTAGAATGCTTGAATCCACTCTTTAATTTCATATTCTGTCCAAATGCCATTTTTCCAGTAAGGATCTGCTTCAATTAATTTGGCTACTGCATTTGCAGATTCTGCTTCGTAGATACCAAATACTTTAGTATTATCCTTGGTAGGGCCGATGGTAATTAAAATTCCTTCTTGCTTTTGTCGCTTGAGACCTTCGAGGTGTGCTTGACGGTATGGGGTACGTTTTTCAATTGCATTTTCACAGTAACTTCCCCACATAATATATTTAGGCATAGCAATTAAATTGTCTGGATTGTTTTTGAGATTATACCAAAGGCGATCGCCAACAAGGAAATAGATTGTATTCGCGCTAAATATTCGCTCCAAATACAATCTTATGAAACTAATTCGATCTAATCCCAATCTAAATCTAATTAAGTATTGAAATTAGAAAATTTTGCTCTAATAGTTTCCATTCTTGCTCGATTAACACCTAAATCTGATTCGCCTAAACGAGCAGCAGAACGAACTTCAATTATTCCAGAATCATCATTTAAATAAAATTCTACGTCATCGACAAATCCGAACCAACGACTAGTAATTTCAGCCCGAAGATAATTATTAGTTGCTTCGATTATTTCGCTGCGATCTAAAGATTTAATAATTGCTTCGATCTCAGAAATAGGATCGGAATGATTTTCTGATTCGTAAGCGATCGCATCGATATGGTGTTCGGAATCTGGAGCTTGGGAACTGATACAATTGGCAGTAGTCGGACATTGAGATAATTGACCGGCTTTTACACCTAAATTATCCGGTGGGGAAGAAGCAAAAAAGGTAGCACTCTCAGGAAAAAGAATTCTCAATCCAATCCAAACTAAAACAAATAAAATAAATAAACCAGCCAACGATAAGCCCCAATTGATTTTTGGCTTTGAAGAATTTTCTAAACTAGACACAATGGTAAAATAGCTATAATTTCATGAACTTATATTGATTTTAATTTGATAAATACTTAATTAGAAATACGATCTATCCTTAGTTTCTCTAAAAATGAGATTAAAATTAATGACAATCGCCACTACAGAGTATAAAAAAATTCCCGGATTGGGTTCTCAGATTATTAATAAAATCCTTTCGATAAAGCCATTAGCAGATTTTGCCAAAGATCGTGCTAGGAATATGATGATTAAACGGGCTGAAAAAATCGGCGTACCTTGGCGCAACAATGTTGAAAAATTGCAAGATCGCGACTGGGAAAGGGACAAAAAGGCGATCGAAAATCCGCAATTAGAATATCCAGAATATTATTTAACGTCTTTCCACGCTTACGAAACAGGAAATTTAAGCTGGAAAATGGCATTTGAAACAGAATCGGCAGCACAAGCAGTTCATGCTAAAATCTGGCCCGAACTCGGTGCTAAAGGTGACGAGCAACTGCGTCAAAGTTACCACGATGTTTTACTCGACAAACTTCCGATTCAGCCGAAAAATATTTTGGATTTGGGATGCAGCGTGGGAATGAGTACCTTTACTTTACAAAAAACTTATCCCCAGGCAAAAATTACTGGCTTAGATTTATCCCCTTATTGTTTGGCAGTTGCAGAATATAACTCCAGACAAAATAATACTAATATTAATTGGATACACGCAGCAGCAGAAACTACCGGATTAGCCGATGCTAGTTTCGATTTAGTTTCAGCTTGTTTGATGTTTCACGAAGTTCCCCAAGTTCCAACTCAAGCAATATTTCAAGAAGCTAGACGTTTATTGCGTTCTGGCGGCTGTTTTACGATTATGGATATGAACCCAAATTCTGCCGTACTCGAGCGAATGCCACCTTATGTATTTACTTTACTAAAAAGTACAGAACCTTATTTAGACGAATATTTTAGTTTAGAAATCGATCGCGCATTGCAAGAAGCGGGTTTCGAGTTGGTCAACATCAGTTACAATAGTCCCCGACATCGAACTATTATTGCACGAGCAAATTAGAAAATCTTAGCTCAAATTATCATGAAAAAAATTAAACTTCTGACTAAATACAGTTCTTTATTACTAATTATTGGAGTTTTAACATTTTTAGGGGCTTGTCGCAGTAGAGAAACGCAAAGCACAAATTCACCATCCACCGTACAAACTAATAATAGCCGACTGAATATCATCAAAGAACGAGGTAAACTAATTTGTGGTGTAAGCGGAAAACTACCAGGATTTAGTTTTGTCAATCAAAATGGAGAATATTCGGGCCTCGATGTAGATATTTGTCGTGCTGTTGCGGCAGCTTTATTTGACGATCCTACTAAAGTTGAGTTTCGCAACGTTAGCATTCAAGAAAGGTTTAACGCGCTTAAAACTGGAGAGATAGATTTGCTCTCTCGCAATGCAACTTGGACTTTGAGTAGAGATACCGATGTGGGATTGGAGTTTGCCCCCGTTGTTTTTTACGACGGTCAAGGTATGATGGTAGCCAAAGATAGTGGAATCAGCAAATTAGAAGACCTCCGCGGCCGCACTATCTGCGTCAAAACAGGTACGACAACTCTACAAAACTTAGCCGACAAAATGCGGAAAATCGATGTTGCTTATACACCTTTGGCGATCGGCGACGAAGATCAATTATACAATGCATTCCTTCAAGGTCGCTGTCAAGCAATAACCAGCGATCGCTCTCAACTTGTAGGCCGTCGTTCTAATTTTCCCGATCCAGAAGATAGTGTAATTCTCGATCTGATCCTCTCAAAAGAACCTCTCGCACCAGCAGTAGTTCCCGGAGATCCTCAGTGGATCGATGCAGTGAGGTGGACTGTTTTTGCTTTAATTCAAGCAGAAGAGTTTGAAATTACTTCTGAAAACCTCGGTAGTTTTGCAAGCACCACAGATCCGACGATTAAAAGGTTTTTAGGTCAAGAAGGTTCTTTAGGGAAAAATATGGGTTTAACTAACGATTTTGCTGCCAGAATTGTCAAGCACGTTGGTAACTACGGAGAAATTTACGATCGCAATATTGGCAAACCATTCGATTTAGATCGCAATCTGAATCAAACTTGGAGCGATGGCGGATTACTCTACTCTCCCCCATTCCGTTAAACTAATCTAATCAATTCCAAGGGTTGCGAGGTTGTCCGATCTTGGCAATTACTGATGCCTTTTATCTGCAAACGAACAAAAATCCCTTGCTTTTTTATTACTCTTTCCTGATTTAAAAATGAGTTTTTGGCGCAATGCAAAAGTGCTGGGTATAGCCGCACAGGTTGTCGTAATTCTATTGGTAATCGCTATCCTGGCATTTTTTGGCGATAATTTAATTTACAATTTTCAACTAAGAGGCTTGAGTTTTGGGTTCGATTTTCTGCAAGACTCTGCTTCTTTTCCGATCGGCACTAGTTTAATAGATTACGATCCGAGCAATTCCTATTTGCGAGCAATTATAGTTGGCTTGCTCAACTCTTTAATTGTGATGGTTGTTGGCATTATTGTGGCAACAATACTCGGTGTCGCGATCGGAATCGGTAGATTGTCGGATAATTGGTTGGTCAAACAGATCGCAACGGTTTACATCGAAATATTTCGCAATACACCTTTACTGTTGCAATTATTTTTCTGGTATTCGATTTTTTTGCAATTACCTACCTCCAAAGATCCGATCGTCATTCCCGGTTCGATTTTTTTAAGCAATCAAGGTCTGTTTTTTCCCTGGCCTGCATTCGATCCGGTCACTTGGTTGGCTTTAACATTAATTATTTTAAGTATAATTTCCGCACCGATTTTATGGCGCAGACGCAAATTGGCAATCGAACTGACCAAATCTTCACCGGATAATTTACCCCTTCGCGATCGCAAAGAACAATTGACTATTTTATTAATTACCGCGATCGCAGTGCCTTTAATTGTATTTTTTGTTTTAGATTGGCAATTTCCTAACTTCGATCGAGATTTAGGTTTGATTGCTGGCGGAGCTAATTTATCCTTAGAAATAACTACTTTAATTTTTGGTTTAGCCATATATACTGGGGCTTTTATTGCCGAAGTCGTCCGCGCTGGAATCACTTCAGTAAGTAAAGGTCAGTGGGAAGCAGCGCGATCGCTGGGATTAAAGGCTAATTTAGTCATGCAGTTAATTATCTTTCCTCAAGCTTTACGAGTCATGATTCCACCTTTAACTAGCGAGTATCTCAATTTAGCTAAAAATTCTAGTTTAGCCACGGCGATCGGCTATCCCGATATCTATTCTATTTCTTTTAATATCTCCGAACAAACTGGTCGCTCTTTGGAAATATTATTAATTGTGATGGCTAGCTATTTAAGTGTTAATTTAATTATTTCAGTGGCAATGAATTTGTTCAACAAACAAGTTCAAATCAAAGAAAGATAATTAATAAATTAAGTCAGCCAAAAAAGCCTCGGTAAAAAGCAAAATAAGAGCAAATAGAACGATTAAAATGACAGTAATAGATACTCAGCCACCAAAAGCCAATTTAAATCCTTTAAACTGGCTCAAAAAAAATTTATTTAATAATTGGTACAATACCATTCTGACTATCATCAGCCTCTTATTTATTGTTTGGATATTTTATTCTTTTATTAATTGGGCTATTCCGCCTGCAGAATGTTTGACAAAAGATAATGCCCCTCGCATCTGCGCTAATTATGCCGATTGGAATGCTGTAACTGAAAATATGCGGCTCTTTTTTGTCGGTTATTATCCAGAAGAGTTATTGTGGCGAACTTGGGCTAGTTTTAAAATAATTGTTGCTTTAAGTGGTTTTTCTTGGGGGATATTTTCAGCATCTTCTACTTTATTTAATCGCGCTACAATAATTGTTTTATCTGTTTTAGGCGCGAGCTATTTAACTATTTTATTCTCTGTCGGTTTTGAATCTCAACAATATTTGGTAGCCACCTTATTTATTTTTGCCATAACTACTTTGATTGGCAAAAAATTAGGTACTAACTTACCTGATTTAAAATTATGGTTGCCATTAGTTTGGTTTTTTAACTTTTTTCTAGTTCTTTGGCTGCTTCAAGGTGGCTTGTTTCTAGAATCGGTTGGCTTGGACAATCTGAGCGGAATCATTCTGACTTTTTTAGCTGCAATAGTAAGTATAGTTTTGTGCTTTCCTTTTGGAATTTTATTAGCATTAGGCAGACAAAGCCATTTACCAATAATTCGCTGGCTTTCGACAATTTATATTGAAATAATTCGCGGTTTACCTTTAATTGGAATTTTATTTATGGCTCAGGTAATGCTACCTTTAGTATTACCTCCAGATTTACGCTTGTCTCGAGTCGTCAGGGCGATCGCCGGTTTTACGATTTTTGCTTCTGCTTACTTAGCTGAAAACGTACGCGGTGGTTTGCAATCTGTCCCTCGCGGTCAATCAGAAGCAGCTAAAGCTCTAGGCTTAAACGGGCCTTTAGTTCTCGCTTTAATCGTCCTTCCTCAAGCTCTGAGAGCGGTAATTCCTAGCATTGTCGGACAGTTTATTAGTTTATTTAAAGATACTTCTCTATTAGCAATTGTTGGTTTAGTAGATTTGTTGGGAATATCTCAATCAATTCTGTTGGGTAATCCCGAGTATAACGGGCGATCGGTTGAGATATATTTGTTTGTTGGTTTTATTTATTGGATTTGTTGCTATTCAATGTCTTTAGCGAGTCGAAATTTAGAAAAATAATTATTTTATCTCACTTTATCGATTAACACTTAAGAGGTTCTAATGGAGTTACGACACCTACGTTACTTTGTAGCTGTGGCTGAAGAGCTGCATTTTGGCCGTGCAGCAAAAAGACTTCATATTTGCCAGCAACC
>JASJCW010000131.1 GCA_030065265.1 Prochloraceae cyanobacterium | reverse complement strand
GTGCATCTCAAATTTCCCCATTAATCGATCGCGCTGTAGAATTGGAAATGGACTCAAAACCTATCAACAGATCGATCGCATCTTAATTTTTTAGATTTAGAAATAACAATTATGAGAAAAATGATAGCTTTTGGTTGGTATGGAGGTAAATACAGCCATCTTGATTGGTTATTGCCATTATTGCCCGAATCAAAACATTTCTGCGATCTATTTGGTGGATCTGCTGCTGTGCTTATTAATAGAAAACCATCTCCAGTAGAAACCTACAACGATTTAGATGGAGAAGTTGTCAATTTTTTTAGAGTGCTAAGAAAAAATAAAGATCTACTGATTGAAAAAATTGGTTTAACTCCATTTTCTCGAGAAGAATTGAGAATCGCTTTATCAAAAGAAAAAAATATCTCAGATTTAGAAAAAGCGAGAAGATTTTTTGTTCGGGCGCGACAAACAAGAACTGGACTGGCTCAAACTTCAAGCGAAGGAAGATGGGCACATTGTAAATTAACAACTAGAGCAGGAATGGCTGGTGCTGTATCTCGATGGTTAGGCAGTATTGACGGTCTTTCTGAGGTAGCACAGCGACTTTTGCGAGTACAAATAGAAAATAATCCTGCTTTAGATATATTAAAACGATACGATAGCGAAGATACTTTATTTTATTGCGATCCTCCATATCCACATGAGTCTAGAGGAGACAGTAATGCATACGCTTATGAAATGACAGAACAACAGCACGTAGAACTCGCAGAAGGTTTGTTTAAAGTAAAAGGTAAAGTAGCTTTATCAGGATACCGATGTAATCTTCTCGATCGCTTGTACGAAGAATGGCAGTGTATAGAAGCCCCAGAAAAATACTGTCATTCTGTAAAACAAATTAGAAAAGAAGCACTCTGGATTAATTATAAATTAGATCGCAAAGAATAGATTTATGTCAGAAAAATTACTCTCAGAAGCTTTTAATGAAGCAATGCGATCGTTAGATAATTCGAGTATTACAGATAAGCAGATAAGAAATAAAATAGAATTTATTTGTCGCAATCAACAAAATCGAGCTGGAGTTCGTTTACTTTTATCCTGTTCTTTGGCAAAAATGGATCTGCCTTATATTGATATTCGTAAACCTTACACTGAAATAGGTACTAATGACTCATTCTCGGGTAGAACATATGATGAAAAATATATTACTCCTTTTATAAACAAACACGATCTTCCTTGTAATCCTACAACAGCATTTTTAACTCCAGCTTTAAGGAATAGAAATATACTACTTAGTCCTGACATTAATTTAGTAGGAAGGCCGCCAAAACTTTATCAATATTTATTAGAAATACTAAATGATATATATGAAGAGCGAATATCCGCGAAGCAATTACTTGTTGAAACAATTCGCTTGTTGCTTGCGATTAGAAATGAAGATAGACAAAGGATTAATAGTTTACTTGCTAATTTAAAAGCTTCCGATCGCAGTATGCAGCTATCTTCCCAAAGAATAGTAAAATTACTCGCTCAACACTTATCAACAAAAGGTTCGAGTCGTTTACCTGTCTTAATAGTAGCGGCTGCATATCAAGCTGCATCCGAAAAGCTCGGTGAAAAAATATTACCTCTACAAGTACATACTGCGGCCGATAAACAAACTGGTACTATTGGAGATCTTGAAGTAACTCTAATTGATAACAATTCCATAATTACAAGTTACGAAATGAAAATGAAAACAATCACTAAAGATGATATTGATATTGCTTTAAATAAAATTACTCGTGCAAATAATAGAATTGATAATTATATTTTTATTACTACTAAAGAAGTGAATAAGGAGGTTGCTTGTTACGCTGAAAGTATATACGATCTAACAAATGGAATAGAAATAGCCATTCTTGATTGTTTGGGTTTTATTCGCCATTTTCTGCACTTATTTCATAGATTACGGACGAGTTTTTTGGATGAATACCAAAATCTTATTTTAGAAGATAATGCTGTGGGGCAACATCTTAAAGAAACTTTTTTGACCCTCAGACAAGCAGCCGAAAGGGAACTTTATTAAAATATATTACCGATTGTCCGATATTTATTCTTTCAACCTATGTCTTTTGTTGGTTTACACATACACAGCGATTACAGTCTCCTTGACGGTGCATCTCAAATTTCCCCATTAATCGATCGCGCTGTAGAATTGGAAATGCCGGCGATCGCCCTTACCGATCATGGTGTGATGTATGGGGCGATCGAACTGATTAAAACCTGTCGCAACAAAGGTATTAAGCCAATTATTGGCAATGAGATGTATGTTATTAATGACAATATTGAAGACAAAAAGAAAAAATCTAAAAAATACCATCAAGTAGTTTTAGCAAAAAATACCACAGGTTATAAAAACTTAGTTAAATTAACAACTATTTCTCACTTACAAGGATTTCGAGGCAATAAATTATTCGGTCGTCCTTGCATTAGTAAAGAACTATTAGAACAATATCGCGAAGGACTAATCGTAACTAGTGCTTGTTTGGGAGGAGAAATTCCCCAAAGAATTTTACAAGGAAATATTCCGATCGCTATAGATGTAGCAAAATGGTATAAAGAAAAGTTTGGCGATGATTTTTATTTAGAAATACAAGATCACGGCTATAAAGAAGATCGGATCGTAAACATTGAAATTGTTAAAATCGCCCGTGAATTAGAGATTAAAATTGTTGCTACTAACGATTCTCATTTTATTTCTTGTTACGATGTTGAAGCCCACGATGCACTTTTATGCATTCAAACTAAAAAGTTAATTACTGAAGAAAAACGCCTGCGTTATAGCGGAACAGAATATCTTAAATCTGCCGCAGAAATGGGGCAATTGTTTCGCGATCATTTATCCGATGAAACGATCGCAGAAGCGATTAATAATACTTTAGAAGTAGGCGAAAAAATTGAACCTTATCACATTTTAGGAGAGCCAAGAATTCCCGATTATCCCATACCTTCAGGACATACAGCCGATACTTATTTAGAAGAAGTAACTTGGAAAGGATTAAAAGATCGACTCGGCTGTTACAGTCACGAAGAAATCGAACCAGTTTATAAAGAAAGACTGGAATACGAATTAAAAATGATGCAAAAAATGGGATTTTCTACCTATTTTTTAGTAGTCTGGGATTACATTAAATATGCAAGAGATAATGGGATTCCAGTCGGCCCCGGACGGGGTTCTGCGGCTGGTTCTTTAGTCGCTTATGCGTTGCAAATAACTAATATAGATCCGGTGCATCACGGACTTTTATTCGAGCGTTTTTTGAATCCAGAACGCAAATCTATGCCCGATATCGACACGGATTTTTGCATAGATAAAAGGGATAAAATGATCGAATATGTTACTGAAAGATACGGCGAAGAAAACGTCGCCCAAATTATTACCTTTAACCGCATGACATCCAAAGCTGTATTAAAAGATGTCGCTAGAGTATTAGGAGTACCTTATGCAGACTCCGATCGCATGGCAAAATTAATTCCCGTATCGCGAGGAAAACCAGCCAAACTTAAAGTAATGATCTCCGATGAAACTCCCGAACCAGAATTTAAAAAAGCCTACGACAATCAAGAAGTAGATATCTTAAACGAGAAAAAAGAACCAGTCGGAAAAATGCCAGTTCGTCGCTGGGTTGATATGGCAATTCGCATTGAAGGGACGAATAAAACTTTTGGAGTTCATGCTGCTGGAGTGGTAATTTCTTCTCAACCTTTAGATGAAATTGTTCCTTTACAAAGAAACGATGATGGAGCAGTAATTACTCAGTATTACATGGAAGATTTAGAAGCCTTGGGTCTGTTGAAAATGGATTTTCTCGGCTTAAAAAATCTAACTACTTTACAAAAAACAGCCGATTTAATTAAAGAGAATAAAAATATAACTTTAGATTTAGATCGACTGCCCCTAGAAGAAAGAAAAGCATTAGGAATTTTGGCAAAAGGTAAGCTCAGAAAATTACCAGACGATATTAAAGCAACCCACAAATTATTAGAAAAAGGTAACTTAGAAGGTATTTTTCAATTAGAATCAGACGGAATGCGTCAGATCGTAAAAGATTTAAAACCTTCGGGAATTGAAGACATATCTTCTATACTATCTTTGTATCGTCCCGGGCCGTTAGATGCCGGTTTAATACCTATTTTCATCGATCGCAAACATGGCAGAGAAGAAATTAAATTCGACCATCAATTATTAGAACCGATTCTGAATGAAACTTATGGCGTTCTAGTTTATCAAGAGCAAATTATGAAAATGGCTCAAGATTTAGCCGGGTATTCTTTAGGAGAAGCCGACTTACTTCGTCGTGCAATGGGTAAGAAAAAAGTCGCAGAAATGCAAAAACATCGCGAGAAATTTATCGACGGTGCGACTAAAAATGGAGTGCATAAAAATATTGCAGAAAACCTGTACGAACAGATGGCAAAATTTGCCGAATACTGTTTGAGTTACGATAGCGAAATTTTAACAGTTGAATGCGGGCCGATCGCGATCGGAAAAATAGTTACAGAAAAGCTAAAATGCCATATTTATAGCTTAGATTGCAACGGTTATATTTACACCCAACCCATCGCACAATGGCACGATCGCGGCGAACGAGAAGTTTTTGAATATACCCTCGAAAATGGTTCAATTATTCGCGCCACAAAAGATCATAAAATGATGACAACTGAAGGTAAAATGTTAGCTATCGATGAAATTTTTGCAAAACAATTAGATCTAAAACAAGTCAAAATTAAGCAGAAAGTAACAACCTAAACATGAAAAAATACGGTCTTGCAATCCATACCACTAGCCCGGAATTAGGACTGGCTATTTCAGATTTTTCTGAAAATGTTCGCGCAGTTAAATACGATTTGGGTTTAGAACTTTCTGCCTATTTACATCAATATTTGCAAGAATTCATTATTCCCCAAACTTGGCAAGATTTAGAATTTATTGCCGTTGCTAAAGGGCCGGGAAGTTTTACCGCAACTCGCATCGGAATGGTAACCACCAGAACTCTAGCCCAACAGTTAGAAATTCCTTTATTTGCTATTTCTAGTTTGAAAGCTTTTGCTTGGCAAGAAAAAGAACGCTTAGAAAATAATAATAGTTTAATTGCCGTACAAATGGAAGCAAGACGAAATCAAATTTTTGTAGCGATATACGAACCATTTAAAGCAGGTTTGCAAGATTATTTAAGCGATAGTACGATGACCTTAGCAACTTGGCAAGCAACCTTAAACAACTTAGAAAAAAACTATCAATTAATCGCAACACCAACCAATTTAGGCCACACTGCCACTAGTTTATTAGAATTAGCCCACCTCGATCGCCAACTAGGTAACAATCCCGACTGGAGATCCGCCTTACCATTTTACGGACAAAAGCCAGTTTAAGGAAACTTACAACAAACCTTACCTAATATTCCCGCGAATGCGATCGCCCCAAAAGAACGACTATCGGTACTTTCAGCAGGATTGTCTCCAATTAGAAAACAACTCCCATCATCCAGTACCGAAGCTACTCGTTTAACTATCTTTAAATTAGTTCGATGAGGATGCCAGGCGATTACGATATCTCCAACACGGGGAGATTTTTGACGATATGCTGCTAAATCTACCAGCAAAATCTCGCCTGGTTTTAGCAAAGGTATCATTGAATTGCCAGTAACTCGAAAACGCGATCGCCTTCTCAGAAGTAATAATAATAAATCTTTCAGACTGCTGTTTTTGAGCCGGTCATCCATCAAAATAAGTTAGTTAAGAAAATTGGTTAACTAGCTTTATACCAAGTTACATCGCGATCTTTAGTAGCCCAGAACATTTGGTGAATATTTTGAACTGCATCCATTAATTCGTTAGCGTGTTCGGTGCTAACTTCTACTTTACAAGCAGAGCATAATTTTGCTGCTTTCCAAAAAGTATCGTGCAAGTTAGGATATTTTTCTAAATGTACGGGCTTGAAGTAATCAGTCCAAAGAATTAATAACTCATCTTTAGTAATTTGAGCTTGTTCTTCTTTGATCTGGATGTAGCGAGACATGGTATTATTGTATGCAGCCATAGCTTGAGCATCGTTACTGGCAGGTGGCTGTAGGTCAAGAATTTTCTTAGTCATAGAGACGACTGCTTCAGCAGCAATACGCGCGGAAGAAGGGTCATAAACACCACAGGGGCCGTCGCAATGGGCACTTACAGACTCTGCGGGAAACCAACTTTCTACGAACTCAGCGACCTTTTTAAGCATGGTTTTTCCTAAATTAGTATAATTTACAACTTCATATTGCATTATATTGCATTGAGGGGCTTCGATCGAACCGGTCGCAAGTTAGAAATCCCAAATCAAGCCAATAATGTTAACCCAATTCAAAAATTGCTATCCTCGAGCTAATTTAATTACCGAACTAGTTGAAATCGATTGCGATCGCTATATTGTCAAAGCCAGCGTTATAATTGATGGTATAATCATTGCTACTGGCATGGCTGGAGAGGGGACAATAGAATTAGCGCAAGAGCGTGCGATCGAAAGAGCATTAGCCCTTTTAAATTTGAATATGCCTCTCAATAAATCTTCCCCGACTACAAAGCCAGCCTCAGCCAAAAAAATCACTAAAAATATTCACGATCGCCCAAGCAACATGACAAATAGTTTAATTAAAAGTGATAGTTGGAATAAGTTACTAGCAGCAGAAATAGAAAAAGATTACTTTCTTAAATTACAGCAATTCCTTGCTGCAGAACGCCAGCAATATCAAGTTTTTCCGCCCCAAGCAGAAATATTTGCGGCTTTAGAAATAGCACCGCTAGCAAAAATCAAAGTAGTAATTCTCGGTCAAGATCCCTATCATAATGTAGGTCAAGCCCATGGTTTGAGCTTCTCGGTTAAGAAAGGAGTCAGGATTCCAGCCTCTTTAAAAAATATTTTTCAAGAACTAAAAGACGACCTTAATATTACTGCGCCAAAACACGGTAACCTCAGTCATTGGGCAAGTCAAGGAGTATTGTTATTAAATACAGTTTTAACCGTGCGCGCGCACAAAGCCAACTCCCACAAAAATAAAGGTTGGGAAACATTTACCGATCGCATTATTGAAATTGTTAACGAACACAATTCCCACGTAGTTTTTGTCTTTTGGGGTAAAGAAGCACAGAAAAAAATCCCCGCGATCGACAATCAAAAACATACCATCATTAAAAGTCCTCACCCTTCACCATTTTCAGCAAAATCTGGTTTCTTCGGTTCTCAACCTTTTTCTAAAATTAATTCAGCCCTAGAAAAAGCCAACCAAACTGCGATCGATTGGAATTTGCCCGAATAAAAGGCAAGAGGCAAGAGGCAATAGTTCAATTGGAACTTTTAAGAAGTTGAGGTATTAAACCCAAAGGCCGCGCTGAAGCAAGAAAGAACGAGGGAAAAAGTTGCCTTGCTGGGTCTTCCGGCCGATAAAAAAACTCCCCATCTCGATCGAAAGGGAGTTGAAATCAAGAATTAGATCCTTAATTAATAAGCATCTTGCAATTCGTAGAAATCTGGAGAGATATAATCCTTACGTAGAGGCCAGCCTACCCAATCTTCCGGCATCAAAATGCGTTTGAGATGGGGGTGTCCTTCAAAGACAATCCCGTACATATCGTAAGTTTCTCTTTCTTGCCAGTCAGCACCTTTCCAAATCCAATAAACCGAAGGAATTTTGGGATTGTCGCGATTGACATAGACTTTAAGCCTTACTTCTTCAGGTTTTTCAACATCATCATCGACTTTAATTAGATGATAAAAGCTGACTAATTCTTTACCCGGGCCGAGATCGTAACCGCCTTGGCACTGAAGGCAATTAAAACCTTGAGTATAAAGGGCACTAGCAAGGGGAAGTAGTTCGGATGGTTCTACTTTAATTAATTCAACACCAAGATGATCCGGTGCTAAAGTTTCGTGCTGAAAATTGTTTTCACTGAGCCATTTAGAAACCGGGCCGGCTTCTACGATTTCTGAAGCATTATTATTTTCTTCAACCACGTTCGATCTCCTCTTTTTCTTGCTCCGATCCTGCTAAAGCTGGGGGGACAGCCATTCCAATTGCTTCGGTCAATTCTTTTGGTGGAGTGTATCTCTCTTCGTTTTGGACGTATTTACCAGTCAGAATCGGGTCTACAGCCTTCATATTGTGAGCCGTACAGTAGAAACGATGGGTCTGGGTTAAGAGATTGGCACGCTCTTGAATTGATTCGTTAGAAACTTTTTTGCGTAATTTAATAACTGCGTCAAAAATAGCTTCAGGACGAGGAGGACAACCCGGAATGTATAAATCGACAGGAATCAGCTTATCTACGCCTCTAACCGCAGTTGTGGAGTCGCTGCTGAACATTCCTCCGGTGATGGTGCAAGCACCCATTGCAATTACATATTTCGGTTCTGGCATTTCTTCGTAAAGACGAACTAAAGCCGGAGCCATTTTCATTGTTACCGTACCCGCGACAATAATTAAATCTGCTTGTCTCGGGCTGGATCTGGGTACTAAACCGTAGCGATCGAAGTCGAATCGAGATCCGAGCAGAGCCGCAAATTCAATAAAACAGCAAGCCGTTCCGTACAACAAAGGCCAAAGACTCGATAGTTTTGCCCAGTTATATAAATCGTCTACGGTGGTTAAGATAAGATTTTCTGATAGATCTTGAGTTACTCCCGTGCGATTGATGGGATTGAGTATTTTTTCTGTTTGCTGTTTTTGTATGTTGGATAATTCGCTTGTATTAGGTGTCATTTTTGATGATTTTCAAGGTGTTTGTAATTTGGTGGGAGCTTTTTTACGACCATTCCAATGCCCCTTTACGCCAAGCGTAAACCAGAGCAACGATTAGAATGAAGATAAAAATTAAGGCTTCAACAAACGCTAATAATCCGAGACGGCTGAAGGCAACAGCCCAAGGATACAAAAAGACTGTTTCGACATCGAACACAACGAAAACCAGAGCGAACATATAGTAACGAATGTTAAATTGAATCCAGGCTCCGCCAACGGGTTCCATTCCAGATTCGTATGTGGTACGTCGTTCCGGGCCGCCGCCACTGGGTCTTAAAATTTTCGATGCTGTTAAGGCGAGAATTGGTACTAAGCTACAGATTAATAAAAAGCCTAGTAGATATTCGTAGCCACTGAGGACAAACATTTATTACCTACACCTCAGTCAATAAGACTCTAGTTTGTACTTCTTTACAATTAACAATTATAATCATGGGTTTGCACCCTTGTCTTTTGAGAATAGACTATCGAGCAAATTGATTTTGCCACTATCTGGCTCAATTAACAACTTCTGTTAGCTCAAACTCTCAATTATTGGTTTGTGTCTCGAAAGCGATCGCCACCTTAAGTTTATACGATCGTTTTCAAGACAGTTTTACGTCTGGGGAAATTTCCCTTCTTTTACTTCTAAAATAAAACTCTCTGCTGCTTCTGTAATCAGTTCTCGCAAGTTAGTGTAAGATTTAGCAAAAGGCGGTTGTTTTTCTGTCAATCCCAATAAATCTGCCGTCACTAAAACTTGTCCGTCGCAACTTTTCCCCGCACCAATACCAATGGTGGGAACGGGCACTTTATCGGTAATAATTGCAGCTAATTCTGAGGGGATATGTTCTAAAACGATCGCAAAAGCACCGGCATTACTAACTGCGATCGCTCGATCTAAAATTCTTTGTGCTTCTAAATCTGTCGTTCCTTGTTTTTTATAACCGAGAATATTCACCGACTGGGGCGTTAAACCTAAATGGGCCATAACTGGGATGCCAACAGCAGTTAATTTGGCGATCGTCGCGACAATATCGGGACTGCCACCTTCTAATTTTACGGCCGCCGCACCCGTTTGTTTGAGGATTTTGCCTGCCGATTCTACTGCTTTTTCAATACTTATCTGATAACTTAAAAATGGCAAATCGCACACCACTAATGCATTGTTTACCCCTCGACAAACTGCCGAGGCGTGGTGTATCATCTCATCTAAAGTAACGGGTAGAGTGTTTTTATATCCTAGAGCTACTTCGGCTAAAGTATCTCCGACTAAAATAACGTCTACCCCAGCTCGATCTAAGACTCGCGCAATTAAATAATCCCAAGCAGTCAAGGTGACGATGGGACGTTGTTTGCGTTTCCACTCGATTAGTTTGCGGGTAGTGACTGCCATTTTTAAGTTAGCTAGATTAGTCTTTTTTAGCTTCAAGAATGCGAGAAAAATAAAAGCGAGTGCTAGTCATGTCGTTGCGAGCGATTTTAAAACCGTTACTTTCTAGCATTTTAATTATATCAGTTTCGCTATGTTGATAAGCGCGGGTTGTTTTTGAAGGCCCTGGAAATAACTCGCCTATTTTTTTCAGAATCGAAAGCCAAAAAGTTTTTGGTGCAAAGCTAAGAATTAAACGAGATTCTGCCAAACTTGCTAAATGCGCGATCATTTTGCTCGCTTCTTGTTGGGGATAGTGAATTAAAACATCCAAGCAAATAACTGTATGGTATTGGCCGCTTAAATGTTCTAAATCTTGCACCATAAAATTTGGATTGTCTCCCTCTGGTAAGACTTCTTTAGCTCTTTGTTTAGCTTCTTCTACCATTTTTTCAGAAATATCCGAAGCATTGACTTTAGCTCCAGATTGTGCGAGAGGTATGCTGAGACTGCCAACGCCACAACCAGCATCGCAGATCGATAATTCGGCTAAATTTCCATCTTCACGAAGCCATTTAATTACAGTGTCGATCGTTTGTTGATGTCCGATCCGAATGTCTTCTTGTACTTTATTTACTTCAGCATCACCATAAATTTTGCGCCACCGTTCAAATCCCGTAGCATTGAAATACTCTTTAACAATTTTCTTGTCGTTTGTAGAGGTCATAAAATTATATTTCGATCGCAAGATTGGGAACGGTTCTATACTTTATCAGGTTTTGCGAAAAAATAAAACATTACATTCTAATTATGACTGACTCAATTGCTCAAATAATTTCAAATTTTCTTTATTTATAAACGGTATTTGGGATCTTTACGGTTTCAGATTTGGGTTTTTTATTTAGTTATGTAAATTCAGACGATCCTAATTATTGAGTTGTATTTTATTCGAGTTAGCGATCGCTATCTTCACTAACTATTTCAACGATATCAATTCCTTCAATTCCATCAACTCTAGGATAGTAAAGTACGAGATAACCATCAACAAAAAATCCTCGCAACCCAGGAGAAATATTATCGTAAGCTTTTCCCATGTGGGGAAATCTAGCTACTATTAAACCTTTTTTATGAATGGCATCGAAAGTAGTTGCAGTCATTATTTATTTCCTCTTTCTATCTGTAAGCATATTAATTGAGGGTTGCCAGTGCATACAGTTAGAAAGATCTGAGCTTGATAAAGATCCTTCTAATTGACAATTTCATAAAAGTATGATGAGGAAATAAAACTTAATAATATTAGTAAAAAATAGACAATTTTACCTGTTAATAAATGAATCAAAACAATCTATTTACATTTATCAAATAAAAATAACTTACTTTAATAAAAAAGCTTTTAATTATTTGTTAATAATTGATTCAAAATCAAAAAAGCGACAAATAATGACTAAATAAACTTTAATTGCATAGTTTTCCGATCTAATATCATTTTTGAAAAATGAGGCTACAGATACGATGTTATCCCGATCTCTGCCCCGCTTGCGGCACTTTATGAGCGCAGCGACGACCTCTCCTACCTAGACCGACTGTAACAATATTAAATAGAAATTGTATAAGTAATCGAGGGTAAGAAAAAAAGCAATCGATCTGACAAACTGCGATCGCAGCTAAAAACTTCTCACCCTGTTGCGAGATAGAATTATTGATTATTAATTAAATGTATTGCATTGTCTTACTCATCTTTATAACCACTCAAACACTTTAGTTCCGAAGCAGAAGCGAGTGAGGTTAAGATTGCTGTTTCTTGTTGAATGCAACTTGCTAATCTGAATCGTTCGTTAGTTATCCAAATAGTAATCTCTTGAGAACTTTTTATTAAGATGGAAAATATCGATTTATCTAGCTCTAAAAATTCTTGACATTTTTTTCTTGCTCGATCGAGTCGATCTAAAGAATAGGATTCCAAAGGAATAAATATACGATCTAAATAGATCGATACTTCCAGAATTTGCTTATTTTTCCCTTCAGGATTGACAAGAGAATAATATTCTAGTTCTTTATCGTCAGCTTCAAAAATAAACATACTCGATCGCCTGCTTTTCTATTGCTCAAAGGAAAAATTAATCTTCTTTAAGTAATTGTAATGAAAGAAAGATTTTTTGAAGTTAAATCTCGATTAACAAGCATTTAAATTCTTATAAAAATTAATACAAAAATGTCAACTATATTACAATAATCTCTATTTAACTGAAGCTTAAACTGATAACCTTTGAATATCTAAATTTAAAAGTCCGACGAGACAATTTTAAAAGTTCTAATAAAACAGTAAAGGGGTACGAGCATGGTTAGATCTTTAAGCACAAATCAATCTAATAGCGATCGCGAAACATTTATTAGCGATTTGGCTGATATTAAAGTTTATGAATCTCGTTTGCTCGACTTTCAATCCTGGCAAATGTATTATCAAGACCTAGAGAAAGCGGCTGAATTAATTCGCTCTTTAGGAAATAAATAAAGCTAGAGGGAGCTTTGTCTTTACCAGTCATGAGGCTGGTAAATTTCCTAATCCCACTGGTCTCAATAGAAACGATCCAACAATTTGATTGTTAAACTCTATAACTTTATTAGTTAAATGTTAGAACAATTAATTAGTTTTTTGGAAGAACAATTATTCCTTTCTTCTCAATCAATTTCGTTTGCACTCGCTCGTAGTTCGCAAAGTTATACGATTTTACCAATTGTTCTCTTACAATACGGATTCATAACTTTAAAAGAATTAGAGTTGATTTTCGATTGGCTTGAGGGACATAATAGTTTTTCTGGCGATTTTGAAACTTAGCAATAGTTACATCGCTCCTGGCGATCGCGATCGATCGAGTCTAATAACTAGAACCTCTATATTTCAACTTTTTGTTGCGATTTTCGAGCTTCTGATTTGAAATAATAGTTGCATTTTTAATTGGTTTGACAATTTCTCTTCCTCTATATTTGAGGATATTTTTTTGAGGTAAAGTTTTTGGTTGATTTTTTGAATCGTTATCTTGACTTGGGGTCGATTTAAGTTCTGCTAAAACTACGCTATCGACTTGACCAATTTCAGACCAAACAGTTATCTTATCTTTTTCTTTAATTAGAAAAGATATCAGGTCGTCTCCTTGCAAACATTCCCGACAAATAGCAACAGCTTGTTCGTATTGCTTGTAAGTAAAGCTAGCAATCTGGGTTAGCAAAACTCCTTGATAAGATATACCTCGATAAGTTCGTTGCAAACTATCGCTTTCATAAGAGAATTGGCAATATTTAATATCTTTTTTACTTAAAACCAACATCTTACCTTGACTCCCTTTCGATACTCACAGCAATTTTCTTTAAGTGGAGTAGCCCCTCGCCAGCATTTAGTCAAAATGGCTACAAAAAAACATAAAGAATTTGTTTTATCTTTATAATTCTTTTATAAACAATATTGTTCATCTTGTCTTCATTCAAAAGTAGCAAAAAGTAACCAAAATTTTAACTTGTTATAAAAAAGTAGCAAAAAGTAGTTGACAGTTCTGAGAAGAATTTTATTTGAATCGATTCTATTCTGTATTCAACCACTTGACTAATTTTTAAGCAAGCGAACGATCTCGAATAGTTCTTTTACATTCAAACCAAAGTGGAATCATTGGTTATTAATTTTACGATTGAGTATCAATCGGCTTTACAGCAGTAATTATTTAAAAAAATAGTCCCTGAATAAAAATATCGCGCAACCAATATTGTGGAGATATTGATTTTCAAGAATAGTAATTTTATTTAATGATGTAAACAGCCTTGGTTTCTTACGTTTTTTTACCAGGATTAAATCTCTTATTACTTTTTAAAAAAGTATAACAATATTTTAGATTTTAAATTTATATTTGAGTTTTTTATTAAGACTTAATATGATTTAATTTTTTAGTTCGATAGACTGATTTTTGAATAATTTAGGTGCAGTAAACTTTTCAGTAAAATCATTTAAATACTGATTTACTATAAAAGTAAATAGTCAATTAATTATCTAAGTAATATAACT
>JASJCW010000004.1 GCA_030065265.1 Prochloraceae cyanobacterium | reverse complement strand
AGAGACTCCAATAGCCAAAGTTAGAGCAAAACCTTTAACTAAGCCCGAACCCAGCCAAAACAAAGCCCCGCAAGCGATTAAAGTCGTGACGTTACTATCTAAAATGCTGGAAAAAGCCCTAAAAAAGCCCGACTCCACCGAACGATATAAAGTTTTACCGCTTCTCAATTCTTCCCTAGTCCGCTCGAAAATCAGCACGTTAGCATCCACAGCAACACCGATACTGAGAATAAAGCCAGCAATACCAGGTAAAGTTAAAACCACCCCAACCAAAGCGTAAACAGCTAAAGTGAGGATAGTATAAATAGCTAAAGCTAGATTAGCAATTAATCCCGGCAGGCGATAGTAAACCACCATAAAAACTAAGACTAAAACCAAGCCAGCAATTCCAGCATAAATACTGCGTCTGATGCTATCAGCACCCAAAGTAGCCCCAACAGTTCTATTTTCGACCACTTCGACTGGAAAAGGTAAAGAACCACCGCGAATTTGAATCGCCAGATCGTTAGCAGTTTCTGCAGTAAAATCTCCTGTAATTACCGCTTCACCACCAGTGATACCGCTAACAGCAAACCTAGGCCCCACAGTAGGATAACTAATTAAAACATTATCTAAAAAGATGCCCAAACTGCGACCAGTACCCGCCAAATTTTTCGTCAGATCGGCAAACTTTTGACCCCCTTCATCGTCGAAACGAATTGCCACCTCCCAACCACTAGCTTGATTGGGTTGAGTTGTAGCTCCAACCAAATTAGTCCCAGTTAAGTCGCTTTTTTTAAATAAATCGGCGATCGCCTGACGAGATTGGGCAATTTCTTCGTTGAGTTTGAGAATTTGCTCGGTTCTTTGTTCGGCCTCTTCTGGTTTAGTTAATTCGTCGATTTGGTTTTCACTATTATTAGCGCGACGCAATAAATCTAATTGTGCCTCTTTTTGAGCTAAGATGACCCGTTCGATCTGAAATTGTTGTTCGGTTTCGGGTTTTTGTTCGCGAAACTCTAATTGAGCAGTTCCCCCCAATACCCGTTCTGCTTGCGCTGGGTTAGTCACTCCAGCAAGTTGTACCTCAATTTTATCTCCTCCCACAGTTCTGACTACAGGTTCGGAAACACCCAGCGCGTTAATGCGATTTTCAATTACCCTTTGAACTGCTTCGAGATCGTCTTTGCTAATTTCTGTTATTTCTTCAGTTGGTTGAACTTCAATTGTCAGTTGCGATCCTCCCCGCAGATCTAAACCCAATTGTAAAGGACTGTAAATTAGAGTTGCGATCGCCCCAACTAACAATATAAATATGAAAAAAAGCCAGACACGCTGTTTTTGCACCCTTTATTCTCCTAGACTTGCAAAGTCATCATTTTTTCTGCTGCTTCCGCGATTTGATGCGGTTGCACGATCGTCAGTGCCTCGAGAGTGCCATTATAAGGTGTGGGAATATCTTGAGAAGACAAGCGCAATACCGGTGCATCTAATTCGTCGAACAACTGTTCGTTAATCGAAGCAGTTAATTCTGCAGCAATACCCCCAGTTTTCATGCACTCTTCAACGATAATAACTCGATGAGTTTTGCGTACCGATTCGGCGATCGTTTCCATATCCAGAGGTTTGAGAGAAATTAAATCGATTATTTCCGGATCTATGCCTTTTTTCTGCATATCTTTAACAGCTTGTTGGCAGTGATGGCGCATTCTCGAATAGGTTAAAATCGTGACATCTTTACCGCGACGCACTATTTCAGCTTTATCTAAAGGTAATACATATTCCGAATTGGGCAAATCTTCTTTAAGATTGTAAAGCAAGACATGCTCGAAAAATAGCACCGGATTATCGTCTCTAATCGCAGATTTTAGCAGTCCTTTACCATTGTAAGGCGTAGAGCAAGCGACAATTTTCAATCCGGGAACTGCTTGGAAATAAGCTTCTAGTCGTTGGGAATGTTCTGCACCTAACTGTCTTCCTACTCCTCCAGGGCCTCTAATTACCATCGGAATTTTAAAATTGCCTCCAGAAGTGTAGCGCAACATTCCTGCATTGTTGGAAATTTGGTTGAAAGCTAGGAGCAAAAAGCCCATATTCATTCCTTCTACGATCGGGCGCAAACCTGTCATTGCCGCACCGACAGCCATTCCTGTAAAGCTATTTTCTGCGATCGGCGTATCTAACAATCTTATCCAGCCATATTTATCGTAGAGATCTTTGGTGACTTTATAAGATCCGCCATAATGACCGACATCTTCACCGAGGACGAAAACTGTCTTATCTCTTGACATTTCTTCGTCAATAGCTTCTCGTAAAGCATTAAAGAATATAGTTTCTGCCATATCTCACAATATGCCCCATTAAATAATAATGTTAATCATACATCTTGGCGGGAGCTTTAGGAGCAGGGAGCACAGTTCAGAGTTCACAGTTAATAATTTTTACTCACTACTCGATTCATCTATCACCGAGTAGCGCAATTGTTTTTCTAAATTATTTAGATCTACCCCGAGTATTTTTAATACTCTCATTGCTACTCCTTCTCCTGATTCGATTATTCCTAACAGTAAATGTTCCGTACCGAGATTTTTTTCTCCTAGTTTGTCGGCTGCATTAAATGCTACTTCTAAGGCGTTTTTTGCTCTAGGAGTAAATAATATATATTCTGGAGTTCCCGAACCAAAACCAATTATTTTCTCTATTTCTATTTTGGCGCGATCGTATTCTATTCCTCTATCTTTTAGCAATTTTGACCCTCTTTCTTCTTCTTTTTCTTCTTGTTGGATTATTCCTAACAAGATTTGTTCCGTTCCAACATGGCGATGTTTTTGTCGTTTCGATTCTTGTTTTGCTAGCTCTATCGCTCCTAATGCTGCGGGCGTATATTTGCTTAAAGGAATCTTTTTTAACATCTCTCGCCAGCTAGTCCCGACTTCAAATATTCCTTCAAAAATCGATCTTAAAAATTCTGCAAACATTTTTTTTCTCCTTCTTAATTCTGTAGTTTTTACGACATTTTTTTCTTCTTTTGTCGAGCAACCATTGTAAAGAAAAGCTAATAGTTCTTCGATCGTTTTTGCTTTAGCTGTATAACGTAACCATTGCTTTTCTTTATTTCTCGTAACTAATCCCTCCAATCGCAATTTCTCGAGATGATGGGACAGCGTCGAGTTGGGAATTTGCAATTTTTCTTGAATTTCTCCGACTGTCATCCCTTCGGGATAAGTACCTAAAAGCAAGCTGACAATTTCTAAACGCGATTCCGAGCCTAAAGCCGCAAAAATATCTGCGTAGCGAGTTATTCTTTGTTTATCCATATTTCTAGAATAATCGAAATAATCGAAAATGTCGAGCGATCGCTACAGAGATTGTCAGTAAACAAAATAGGGGATTAGATAAAATAAATTCAGCAAGATCTATTAACTCAGCTAAACTGAAGTCGTATCGAGCGACCCTCAACAGACCGAAATCAAGTAAACTAGGAGACAATAGCACGCATGGGAAGAGTAGTCGGTATCGATCTGGGGACAACTAACTCAGTCGTAGCCGTCATCGAAGGCGGAAAACCAATTGTAATAGCCAATGCAGAAGGATTTCGCACCACTCCTTCAGTAGTTGGTTTTAATAAAGAAGGAGAATTGGTAGTAGGCCAGATGGCGAGACGACAAGCCGTACTACACCCAAAAAATACCTTTTATGGCGTAAAACGTTTTATCGGTCGTAAGTATAGTGAATTAGAACCAGAATCAAAAAGAGTAGCTTATACTGTCAGACGCGATCGCAGCGATAATATTAAAATTCCCTGTCCCCAAATTGAAAAAACTTTTGCCCCCGAAGAAATTTCAGCCAGAATTTTGCAAAAACTAGCAGAAGATGCGGAAAAATATTTAGGGGAGGCTGTCACCGGTGCAGTAATTACCGTACCTGCTTACTTTAACGACGCGCAAAGACAAGCAACCAGAGACGCAGGAAAAATTGCCGGTTTAGATGTTAAAAGAATTATCAACGAACCAACCGCAGCAGCACTAGCCTACGGTTTAGAAAAAAGAAATTATCAAACTATTTTAGTATTCGATATCGGTGGCGGAACTTTTGACGTATCGATATTAGATATTAAAGATAACCTCTTTGAAGTTAGAGCGACTTGCGGCGATTCCCAATTAGGTGGCGATGACTTCGATAAAAGGATCGTAGACTGGTTGGCCGAACAATTCTTGCAACAAGAAGGAGTAGATCTCAGAAAAGAGCGTCAATCATTGCAAAGATTGATGGAAGCAGCAGAAAAAGCAAAAATAGAACTATCAGGGGTCAAGGTAACCGAGATTAATTTACCCTTCATCACCGCAACAGCAGAAGGGCCGAAACACCTCGAAACCAGACTAACTCGCTCCCAGTTTGAAGATTTATGCGGTGACTTAGTCGGCCGCTTGCGAAAACCAATCAAAAGGGCAATGTCAGATGCGGGAATAACTCCGCCAGAAATAGATGAAGTAGTCTTAGTTGGTGGCAGCAGCCGCATCCCGATGGTACAGCAATTGGTTCGCAGTTTCATCGATATCGAACCCAATAAAGGAGTTAACCCCGACGAAGTAGTCGCAGTCGGAGCAGCCATTCAAGCCGGAATGCTCGGAGGAGAAGTTAAAGATATCCTCTTATTAGATGTTACGCCAATTTCGATCGGCCTCGAAACAATCGGCGGAATTAATAAAAAACTTTTACCTCGCAACACCACCATACCCACCAGGCGATCGGACGTATTTTCTACCGGAGAAAACAACCAAACAATGGTAGAAATACACGTAGTTCAGGGAGAGCGAGAAATGGCTAGAGATAACAAATCTTTAGGCCGCTTCAAACTGACAGGAATACCTCCAGCTCCTAGAGGAGTTCCTCAAGTTCAAGTATCCTTCGACATCGATGCCAACGGCATTTTACAAGTTACAGCTCGCGATCGCACCACCGGAAGAGAACAAGGGATTACAATTCAAGGCGCGTCCAACCTCAGCGATGGCGAAATAGAAAGAATGATGCGCGAAGCAGCTCAATATGCCCGCGAAGACCGCGAAAAACGGGAAAGAGTTGAAAAAAGGAATAAAGCTAGAGCCTTAGTCGATAAAGCCCAAAGAACCCTTAAAGAAGTTACCCTCGATTTTGGTTCGCAATTCGTCAGCTATCATCGCCGTCGCATCGAAGCATTATGCAACGAAATTACCGAAAGTTTGCGAGAAAACGACGAAAGAGCGATCGATCGCGCCGAGTCAGATTTGCGAGATGCCCTCTACGAACTGAATCGGGAAGTAAAATGGCAATATGAAGAAGATGATGAAATAGATCTCTTTGGTGCAATTAAACGCACCTTTACCGGAGAAAGAGAAGAAGATTACTGGCCGAGCAACTCGGGTTATCGCGAGCGCGAAGATTATCGTTACGGTGGGGGATACTACGATAACGAAGATCGCAGAGACTACGAAACTAGAGACGATCGAGATTACTACGGCGATCGCAGAAATAGTCGCGGCGATTATTCTCGCAGTTCTCGCTACGACGATTATCCCCCAGAACAATCAAGCCGTCGCGGACGTACTAGCAACAGAAATAACATTCCCCGTCAGAATAATTGGGATGAAGATGATGATGATGAATGGTATTAATTAAAACTTCCAAAAATCGGGACTGAGAAGTTAAAATTACATAATGATTCTAAATTTTAATAAGTCTTGAGGATACTTCATTATCAAGATCCTAAATCTTAGCAACCTTGTGGTTTGATATTTCTGAGTGCGATCGGCAATCTTAAATCAAAGATTTAAGTGGGGTTGTTAAAAATGGAGTTTAGATCCGAAAATTAAAAAGGGGCAACCAACCAACAAGCTAACAAATAACTGCTTGTTAGCAATAATTTAGTTTGTTAAGTTGTAGTTTGTCAGTTGTTTTTTCCTGACGGCACTAAAGCGAATAAATAATCAATCATATCGTTTGTATGTATGCAAAACTATAGAAATTACTATGACATTTTAATGCTGCCCAGAAATGCCACCAGCGAAGAAATAAAAACGGCATACCGCAGACTAGCCAGACAATATCATCCCGACCTCAACCCACAAGATCGATTAGCCGAACAAAAATTTAAAGACATCAACGAAGCTTACGAAATACTTTCAGATACGAACAAGCGATCGGAATACGATCGCTACAGTCGTTTCTGGAATCAAAGCAGCGTTAACCCTAGAAAAACTTACAACGGCAACGGCACTGTTCGCAATGTAGACTATTCTAAGTATCAAGATTTCGATAGTTTCGTCGAGAGACTGCGAAACCCCAGAACCACTATTAATAATAGTCCCAACCCAGATCGAGGCAACCGCATTCGTTACGATACCGCAGACTCTTTTCGCCCGGGAGTAACTAAAACAGCTAAAGTAGTTACGCCGCGATCGACTCGCAGAGATATCGAAGCTAGATTAACTCTACCCTTAGAAAAAGCTTATCGAGGTGGCAGAGAAAGGATTAGACTCGAAGATGGACGCTCTTTAGAAGTAGAGATGCCTTCAGCAACTATTAACGGTCAGCGAGTTCGTCTCAGGGGTCAAGGAATTGGCGGCGGCGACTTATATCTTAAAATCACTGTAGCACCCCATCCTTTTTTTAAATTGCAAGGAGTAGATATCTATACTCAAATCCCCGTAACTCCCAGCGAAGCAGTCTTAGGAGGGGCGATCGAAATTCCAACTATCGATGGAACGGTTAAAATGAACGTTCCCAGTGGCGTAAAATCAGGACAAAGATTGCGCCTGGCCAATAAAGGTTATCCTCGCAATGAGGGCACTCGCGGCGATCAGTTAGTAGAAATTTCGGTCGTAGTTCCAGATAACATTAGCGATCGCGAACAACAACTCTACCAACAACTGCGACAAATAGAAACTTTTAATCCTCGCAGCAATTTAATTTGAAATTAAAATATCAAGCATAAATTTAAAAAGAATCGCGAGAACTTTCAACAAAGTAGCCAGCCAACCAATTTTGAATCGATCCGATCGCGTCAAAAGATTAAAATAATATAATATTTTTTGTCCTCTCCCCCAGTTCCGTAATTCGGATGCCGGAAAACTGAAAAATCTTTATGGGAATTGAAAATTGATAACAGATAATTGGGATTTGAGTAACTTGCTTGTCGGTATAGATGCAGTTTTTTCGGGAGTTGTCGCCGCGATCCAAAAAATATTATTTTTTAGCATTGGTGGAATGCCCTTAATTATCCTCTGGATCGTCGCTGGTGGTATTTTTTGTACCCTGCGAATGGGTTTTATTAATATTCGCGGCTTTAAACACGCGATCGATATCGCTAGAGGTAAATACGACAATCTCAATAACGACGCGACTGGCGGAGAAGTAACCGCTTTTCAAGCCCTAGCAACTGCTTTATCGGGCACGATCGGACTCGGAAATATTGCTGGAGTTGCGATCGCAATTCAAATGGGCGGCCCTGGTGCAGTATTTTGGATGACTTTAGCTGCTATTTTGGGAATGTCAAGTAAATTCGTCGAATGCACCCTGGGCATGAAATACCGCAACATTAAGCCCGATGGGAGCGTATCCGGCGGCCCGATGTACTATCTTGCAGAAGGCTTATCTCAGCGAGGAATGTCTCAGTTTGGCAGAATATTAGCCGTATTTTTCGCTGTTTTCTGCATCGGGGCATCTTTTGGCGGTGGCAATATGTTTCAAGTCAATCAATCTTTTGCCGCACTCGCGACGGTTTTTCCCCAGATCGCCGGTTACAATTGGCTTTATGGCATTTTAGTCGCTTTTTTGGTGGGTTTGGTCATCGTTGGTGGCATCAGTCGCATTGGCGTAGTCACGAGCCGTTTAGTTCCGGCTATGGTAGTTATCTATTTAGCAGCTTGCGTCTGGGTTTTGGCTGCTTTAGTAACTGAAATTCCAGCGGCTTTTGCAACGATCGTCCGCGAGGCTTTCGATCCCTTAGCAATTGAAGGGGGAATTGTCGGCGTATTAGTTCAAGGTGTGCGGCGCAGTGCATTTTCTAACGGAGCGGGGCTAGGATCGGCAGCGATCGCCCATTCAGCAGCGAAAACAGAAAAACCAATTCAAGAAGGAATTGTGGCGGTTTTAGAGCCTTTTATCGATACTGTAGTAATTTGCAATTTAACGGCTTTGGCGATCGTAATTACTGGAATGTACGGCGATCGCGTCGCTCCGGGTACGAGCGGCTCGGAATTGACAGCAACGGCTTTTGCTAGCGTTTTAGATTGGTTTCCCTTAATTTTATCTGTGGTAATCGTTTTATTTGGATTTTCTACTCTGATTACTTGGAGTTACTACGGTCAACAATGTTGGGGTTATTTATTTGGCGAAGAAACTACTTTAATTTATAAGGGAATTTTCCTATTTTTTATCTTTATTGGTGCGGTAGTGAATTTAGGGGCAGTTGTCGATTTTAGCGATATGATGCTCTTAGCTATGTCCGTACCTAATTTAATCGGTTGCGTTATTCTCTCAAACGAAGTAGCAAAAGATTTAAAACAATATTGGTTAGATTTGAATGACGATCGATCTGCTCTAAATTCTCCTAAAGTTATTTCATAATGCGATCGGATCGCAAGCATTCTAAAGTGAATTTAAATTTGTTGCATGACACTAATGGCATGGCCTTAAAAAGCCAAAAAATCGTTTACAAAACAGCACTAAACTCTTTCGGGATGTGAGCTACTATGAAGTTCGGCTAATTAGTTATTGCAAGTATTATTTTTTGGCCACCAATGAAAACAAGTTAACCCACTAATGAATTCTGGCTGTTTTATTAAAACATTCAGGCGATCGATCATAATTTCTTCTAACTGTTCTATAGTCTCAAAAGATTTATTGACGATCGGTTCGTTAGTTAATGGCCATAATCTAAAGGACAGGGTTGTAATTCAGGAGAATATGGTGGTAAAAATTCTAAATCTATTCCTTCTGGGATCTTCAAAGACTTACTAGTATGCCATCTAGCTCCGTCTAAAACTAGTAAAACTCGCTTATTTTTTCCTAAATTAAAATGTTCAGCAAAGTCTTTTAAAACTTTGGTAAATATTTCTGTATTGACTTTTGGTAAGAGCCACCAATATGTATTTCCCGATTCTGGATGGACAAATCCATAGAGCCATGCCCACTCATAAACCCACTTGATTTTTGCTGTGGGAACATCTTCCCAAGATACCCAAATTTTTCTATAGATTGGTTTTAATCCAATTCGATGTTCATCTTCTGCCCATAATTCTACTGTTGAATTGGGGTGTTTTTCTTCAATTTCTTTTAACTTACTCGGCAGTTTTTCTTGCTCCGTCCTTACGCTGAGGAGACCTCAGCGCGGGCGGTGCGCTTTTCCACTCTTCTTGTTCTTTTAAATCAGCAAGCTGATTTTCTGGACGGGGAATTCTTAAACGATATTCCATTGCTTTTAAATATTCCCAACCCCTGGTACGTGAAACTTTTCTGCCTAATAAATCACTCATCCAATCAGCAACTTTCCTCCCATTCCATAAGCCGCCATCTGGTGGAGGTTCTTGTATAGCTTGTAGCAATTGTGCTGTTTGAAATTCATCTAAAAGTGTTTGCCCTCCTCGATTATGATGTCTGCGGTCTCCTAATCCTTCAATTCCTTGTCGATTGTAACGTCTCGCTAACTCTCTCACCCAATAAACTGTATATCCTGTTGTTTGAGCCACTTCTTCACTTTTTTTTCCACTCGCTAATAACCAAATAATTTGATATTGACGAATTGTTACTGGATCTTTTTCTTGACGGTATTTATTCAACAATTCATCAGTCTTGTAATGACAAGCTATTGTAAGTCTTTTAGGCATTTATTACAGTTACGATCGCTTTATTAGTTAATTATACAAGCGAACTTCATATACGTATAAAATGACAATGATTTGGGAAAAAACGTAACAGATCGAGATATTGTGAACCCAATTGTTTGCGTAAAAAAAAAGTAATTGCGTAGACGATGATTAAGATTTTCTACCATTCGACTTGCTCTGGAAGTCTCTTACACAGTTGACTTCTTTGTAGTAGATCTTTTAGATTGAATTGTCAATGCATTTTTTATTGTTACTTTTAGCCGATCCCTGCCCTTTGTTTATATCGAACTAAGGTTTTGGAAAAATAAAGGTAATACCATTTCTGAAAAATCAGGCTACAGATAACGCTAAAAGCTGAGATTGGCTAAAGCCTTATTTATATTTAACCTCTGACCCCTGACCCCTAAAACCCCTGACTATAGCAATTTTAAATAGAAACGGTATAAATAATGTGGTAGGGTAAAAAAACACTTGATTCTTTAACCTGACTATCGCAGTCAATCTGTCTAATTTAACCCAAAATTTCAGTGCCGACTTGTTAATGCTAAAACCGATATTAAATCAACTTAAGAATATTCACTTCTCATTACGTTCTTTTGTAGCTAGAGAAAGTGATATGTGGCTTCTATATAAGCTTTACATTTGGTGGCGAAAAAGAAAACGCCAAGCAGCAGGAAAAAAAGTCCAAGAGGCTGTAGTGCAAACAAGTACAGAATTGGTTATCGATGGATTTCAGGGTTCAGCTAATGGCTTTGCTGTAGCAGCATTTAAGCAGAACCAAACTAAATACGTGCAGCTTGCCCATCATATGCACTCCCCTGTTGAAATAATTAAGGCGATCGAGCAAAAAATACCTGTTTTGCTGGTTATCCGCGAACCAGTAGGAGCAGTCATTTCTCTTACTAGCCGTTGGCATTATGTTTCTGTAAATCGGGGATTGGAAAGTTACATTAAATTCTATGATAAACTCAGTTGTTATGATTATGGCTACGTTGTTAGCACCTTCGAGCAAACCACGCAACAATTAGATCGGACTGTCGCTAGGATAAATGCTAAGTTTAATACTAACTTCGAGCTAATTAACATGGCTGAAGCGCAAAGTAGACACAAGCCTAAAAAGATTACTCGAGATGTACAATTCCAAATTAAGCAACAAAAGAAACAGGAGCTAACTAGGCCTAAAAATACTCAACTATTAGCAAAAGCTAATCAAGTTTATCGTCAGTTTGAAATGCTAGCGATTCAGGATAGGATCTCTTTCTAAGTGCCAATTATATGCCAATTATAATAGACATCTCGGCGACAGCAATAGATTCGGAAAATCGATCTGTAGCATGATTTTAGGGAATTAATATCATGTCACTCAATTGTAGCAAATTGACTCAAATTAAGATTAACCTTTTACTGCCATGCTATAGTTTCGGCTAACCCAATTAGAATTAAAAACTGCTTCGTAAATCCGATTAAAAATTATAATTTTACCCTCATGAATACATACTAAACCAGATAAAATTAGCTCTTGTATTTCTGGAGTATTGTTAAATAGTATTGCTTTTTTTTCTAAAATTTCTTGATATAATTCGAGCAGTTTGGGCGCAAAATCTCGATCTTGAAGTAAGCGATTGGAAATTGTTTTTAAATGTTCGGGGTCGTCGTTTAATTGCCAATTGTCAATAACTTTTGTTTGCACTAATTTACGAATAAATTCTTTTTCTTCCCCTGGAGCGATGGCAGAATTAGAAGCAAGAATTAGGTGACAGATTTTTTGAGTTAAAAAAGGTTGGCCTCCAGTCCAGTCTAAAATACTTTCAATTAAAGTTCGCGGATTGCCTTGAATATTTTTAAATCCTGCCAATAAAGGGTTGACTTCATGAAATTGAAATCCAGAAAGTCGAATAGAAATACCAATATTAAAGGGAGTAAAATGGCGATCGCGAATTAATTTATTCGGGGTGGCTACTCCAAGCAAAACAAAATTGATCCGTTGATATTTTAAGGATTCGGCCCGATGATTATAACAGGAACGAATTAAAGCAAAAAGATCGTCCATTGCAAAGTCTAAATTCAAGACACTATCAATTTCATCGATAAAAATCACAATTTTTCGAGTAATTTCTTCGAGAACAATTTCATCGATAAATAATCTTAATTTTTCAACCGGAGAGAGAAAATCAAAATTTGACCACCAAGAACGAAAATTGAATTTACTCAAAAGTTCTAGATTGCTGGCAAGTTTGTAGATAAAACTGGCATACCATTTTTCAATTGAGATATTTCTATTGCCAATCGTGGTTAGATCGACAGCAACGCAAGTAAATCCTTCTGCTTGGAGTTGCTGCATCATTTTGACCCGCAAACTAGATTTCCCCATTTGACGCGCATTGAAGATGCAACATAATTGATTTTGTTTGAGAGCTTTATAAAGTAGCCGATCGGCAACTCTAACAACATAAGTAGGAGAATCAATCGGTAAAGTGCCACCAATTTGATATTGATAGATTGAATCTCGACTATCTCTAAGAAGAGAATTTTCAAAGAGCAGTTTTTCTTGGGTTGCTTTGAGCAGTTTAACAGTTTGACAAAGTTCTGTAGTTCGCTCGGCAATTTTTTGTTCTAAAGTACGGTTAATTTCTTGCAGGTTTGCTTCAGCTTTTTGTCGGCAACGAGTTTCTTTAAGTAAATTAAGATGAGTGTTAATTTTAGCTAATAATTCATTTTTAGCAATTGGTTTTGTGAGGTAGTCATTACCTAAAACTGATAAACCTGCAATGCGATCGCTGAGGGTATTTTTAGCGGAAATAAACAGAATCGGTAGGGTATCGATCGGCCAGTTGCGACGGAGTTGTTCGGTAACTTCTAAACCAGTCATTTTTGGCATCATTACATCTAATAAAATTAGATCCGGAAGATTATTTTTATCTAAATTAGCTAAGAATTCTATTCCCGAAGCAGCCGAACTAATTCGATATTTTTTTAACTCGAGAAAATTACGAATAACTTGTCGATTAATCGGATCGTCATCAACAATGGTTATGTGCCAATTGGGTTGAGAATCTCGATAATTTGCAAGATTTGCTGGTAAACTGCTTGGTGTTTCAGCACGATCGCCGACAAAATTGAAACTGAAATCTTTTTGAGTGAATAAATTAGCAGTTGGGAGGGAAGGGCGATCTGATTTGATTATTTTTTCTGGAGCGCGATCGGCTACGGGTAAAGTAAAAGTAAATGTCGAGCCAGATCCGATCGCAGAACGAACCCTAATCTTCCCATGATGGAGTTCGACGAGCTTTTTGGTAATAGCTAATCCCAATCCAGTTCCACCGTAAATTCGAGCTGTAGCTCCATCACCTTGACAAAAGGATTCAAAAATTGTTTTTTGCTTGTCTTCACAAATACCGATACCCGTATCCCTGACGGAAATAGCAATATAACCCGATTCAGAGGCGGCACTAATTTCTATTTCGCCCTTCTCAGTAAACTTAATTGCATTACCGATTAAATTATAGAGAATTTGTTGTAAGCGATTTTCATCAGCTTCTACTGTCGGTAGATTGTCAGGAACGTTGTTAATTAATTTGAGGGGGCGATCGTCGATCGACGGTTGACAAAATCTAATGACGATTTCAGCACATTCTTTAACTCCGATCGATTTTAACTGCAATTCAATATCTTGATGTCTGAGTTTAGAAAAATCGAGAATATCATTGACTAAATTGTTTAAACGACGGGCACTACTAACCACCATTCTGAGGTTAAACTGGGCTTTGGGTGGCTGTTCTCCTGCGATTCCGTCCAATAAAGATTCGGTAATACCAATAATACCGTTAAGGGGAGTTCTCAGTTCGTGAGAAGTATTTGCTAAAAACTCATCTTTGAGTCGATCTAAACGTTTTAATTCTTGATTTTTTGTTTCTAAAATTTTAAAAGATTCTTGAAGTCGCTCCAACATATAGTTAAAAGCGGTTGCTAGTTTTCCTAGTTCGTTACTGGCCAGAATATTAGCTCGACTGCTGAAATCTCCATCGCTTATTTTCGCAGCAGCAAGGGTTAAACTTTGTAAAGGCGCGATAATCGATTTTGAAAAAGTAAATCCTAGAAAAATTGCGATTAAGATGCAAAATATCGCAGCTAAGATCGTTGCAGCGATCGTTTGACGAATTGGCTCGTAGACTTCTTGAAGGGGTAATTCGACGACAACAATCCATTGCAATCTTCGTAATCTTGTTGCTGCACCTAAAACTTTTTGCCCTTTTAAACCTTCATAAACAACAAAATATTCTGGAGTAAAAGATAGGGATAATTGAGCTAATTTTTGAATGAAAGGACGTTCGTGCAAGTCTTGGAGTTTTAATCGCTCGGAATCGGAACCTTTTTTAGCAATTAAAAAAAGACGGCGATCGAGAACGTAAGTATAGCCGGTTTTGCCTACTTCTGATTGGGATACGACTAAATAGAGAAAGTTGAGATTAACTTTGACAAATAAGACTCCGCTAACGCGATCGCGCCGATCTCGAACTGGTACGGCTAAAATTGCAACGGGTAGATTTATTTGGGAATCTATTTTTACCGGACTAATATAATTATTTTGATTTTTAAAGGTTTGAACGAATAAAGCTGATTGTTTTCCACCATTGACGATCGATAAATCTTCTGGAGAGAGAGGTTTATAAGGTGACATGGCTTGAATTACCTTTCCTTCTCTGTTCATCAAGCCAACAAGTTCGTAAGCACTGCTACTTTTGACTAGTCCTTTTAAGATACTCTTTTGAGTCTCAGCAGAAAAATCCGTAAACCCTGTTAATCGAGAGACATAATTTAATTGGCGTTGTAAATTGTTGACATGGGAGCTGATTTCTTTAGCCGCTGATTTAGCTCGTTGTTGCTGCAATAAATTAATTTGTTGTTGCTGCGATCGCAAACTTAAATAGATAATAATTCCAGCAGTTAGTAAAATACTGATTGAAACAATCGAAACTAAACCGTATTTTAATTGCTTGGCAATAGAATGCATTGATTTACAACTCGAGCAAGATAAATGACATATTAAAAAAGTGAATTAGTTTATCTACTGAAAGACCTCAATTTTTCTAAGCTTTAATTTCGATCTAAATCTTCATTTAAACTTCCTTTCCAAACATTCTTTTCAACAATTACTTGTTTGGGAAATATCCCTAAACGAAAAAATATATCTGCAATACGTTGTTGCTCCTCTATAGCTCGATCTTGAATTGGTAGAGTTTCGTATATATTTCTGCTGACGATTCTTCTAGTAGTTGCCAGATCTAAACCCGTCTCTTCGACTAAAATTTTCGCTACTTCTTCGGGATTTTCAGTAGCCCATTTCCCCGTTTTTTGTACTTCTTCGATGAAAGTTCTCATTAAAGGATAATTAGTTTCAACAAAACTGCGAGTAGCAATGTAAAAACTGATATGATCGGCCATTCCTTCTCCATTAGTAAGCATACGAACCGACATTTGTTCTTCTAAATCAGCTATTTCTGGATCCCAACCAATCCAAACATCGACCTCGCCATTTTTAAAAGCTATTTTCCCTTCGGATGTAGGAAGACCGACAAGTTCAATATCATCTAAAGTTAATTCTGCAATAATTAATGCTTGAACTAACGTGTAATGCGCGCTCGATCCTTCAACAAGAGTTATTTTTTTACCTTTTAAATCTTTGAGGTTCTTAATTGGGGAATCTTCCGGCACTAAAATAGCCATACTTGTCGGAACTGCAATTTCGTTAGCGACATAAACTAGTGGTATATTGTTTACTTGTCCCAATAAAGCAGGAACATCGCCAACATATCCGATATCGACTTCTCCCCGACCCATTGCAGCAATAATAGGAGGGCCCGAGTTGTACTTTTTCCATTTAACTTTTACTCCTTTTTGGGTTAATTTTTTCTCCAAATCTCCGATATTTTCTACCAGTACGATTGGACTTGCAGGTTGATAACCAATTCTGATTACTTTTGTATTTTCTTTTTTTTCGTTTATTTTAGTTCGAGCTTGATTATTTCCAGAAATACAACCATTTAAACTTAAGATTAAATTAGAGATAATAAAAGAGTAGAGTAAAAACTTATTTGCTTTATTGAAAAAAAACATATGCCAACTTTAGTAACATTATTAAACTGCTGGGAATGATTTTAGCTTTGGGAGCTTGAAGATTATTAACAATAATAGCAAAATCGATAATTGCCGAGCTTTGCTTTCTTATTTTCCACTCGATCTATTCAAAATTCATTAACAATTTTTATCCTCAAGTCAGGATATTGCCAAGCAAATTTATACTTAATGCGAAAGCTTAAAATAATTCAAAACGATCGCAAATAAATACTGTTAATTTTGCAGTCAATTGAGAATAAATAATCTTGAAAGTTGCTATCCCAATTGTTGAAATAGTGGAAGTAATCCAGTAATTTTAGATCTATAATTCAGACCCCAAGTATAGCAGCAGTCGAAGTAAAGGTTATGACAATTTTATCTCTTACCTACTACCTACTAACTATTCTCTGTTTTTACAATTAATGTCCTAATCTAGAGTTCAGTTGCTATAAATATTTTTCTTTGCCCATTTTTTTGTCACTAATACGAATACAGATTTATTTAAGCAACAAAAGTATGACAAACTTTATTATCTTCTAAAACAATTGTCGTGCTAAACTTTTCTTTAGGCATAGCACTAAACTCTAGTTGGATAAAATTATCTTTTGCTCTTGTTGTCGTTTGTAAAACTAGTTTTTCTTCTCGTTCGTAAACATAAAAATTCAAACCTTGAGGTAAATAATTGCGATCTAGAGGATGTAATTGCATGATAATATCTAATTCTTCCTCGTTTGGAATAGAAGATATTTTAACGACTAAAGCGAGAAATGTTTGGCTTAAATCTGTGCCTAAATTAATTTTTTTTGCTTTGGCAATTTGAACTTTTTCTCTAAAAGCAAACTCTCTGAGATCTCGATTGAAAACTTGTCGTAAATCTTCCCATCCGCTTTCAAAAATACCTTCTAACCAGCCTCGCAGTTCAATTTTTGCTAAAGATTCAGATTTTTGTTCTAAAGAACTTAAATAACTAATTAATTCCTCTAAAGGTTGCAACCTATCTAAATATATTCGCTCGTTGGGAATGCGAACAAAACCAAGAATTTTAGCTTCACTTAAAGCATCATTTAATTTAACGATTACATAACCCAATCGATCCGACCAAACTTCGGGAGGAATCTGACAGAATTGGCGATCGCCAATAACATAACGACATTCTAACTTACCCAAATTTTTTACTTCTAAATCTGCCACGTCCATTAATTTAATCATGGCGAGATCGCGACTTTCGCAATCAGATAAAGAAGTTTTAAATCCCAGACAATCTAAATAAAAATTAACGGCAAATACGGTCAATGTGTTTAAATAAACTTGTTTGCTTTTCTCTGAATTAGAAACAAAAGAACTAAGCTCTTTTGCTGTTGAGTGAGCTTGACTTGATAGGGGAACTGTGAATGCGAGCATTGTTGTTGTTTTTTTAGCTAATACCATTGTAAGCCTCAATCTTTTTATTTTTGTCAAATAATTTAGCAATCAAGCTTTATTGTTCTCAATTTTATTGTGAGTTTAAATAATGTAAATATTCCTCGATCTTTAGTTTTTGTTCGATGTTGCATTAATGCAATCCAAAAAAAGTAAGATAAAACAGTAAAAACTTTTTCTTTACTAGATAGATTAGTTGCTGAGTTCCAAATTTTCGATTGGTTTATTTCTATCTGTTTGAATGTAATTGAATTTTTTGTTTCCGATCGCTCCTGAAATTTGCCTATTTGAATAATTAGCAATTTCTATCTGTAAATTTTGTTCTTTTGGCGAGCTGTTATTGTGCATAATATTTCCTTTATTATTGACTGACTTCTTTTTTTTGCAACCTATCCCAAGGTATAGTTATTCTTTTATTTACTTATTCTCAAAATAAATTATATTTTTACGCATTTCTGCGACAATTTCTGCTCTAGATCGAAATTGTAATTAACTTGACATCCTTGAATAATATTTAAATTAATTAATAATTTTACTAGGTTTTTATATATCCCTTGAAGAGATTTTGAATTTAAAATAGATCGGATCTAAAAGAGATAATTGTAAATTTTTATTGCTTTAAGCAATTATTTGCGTAAAACTATAATTAGTTAAGTATTTACCCGATCGATTGTATTCCCTAGACCAATGTTTGCTTGAATAACAGCAAACCTCCTGCTCCTAAACCAATAAAATTAGGCAACCAAGCAGCCATAAAAGGGGATAAAACACCCCAAACTCCCATAGAACCAGTAATAAAAGAAAATAAATAATAACCAAAAATTAAAATAATACAAATACCAAAACTAGTTGCTTTGCCCTTATTTTGTGGTTGGAGTCCGATCGCACCACCAACAGCAGCAAAAATAATACAAACAAAAGGTAAAGAAATTCTTTCTTGGACGTTAACTTCTAGTTTGCGAATGCTTTTAGGATCGCCACCGAGTCGCAATACTTCTAAATATTCTCGTGCTTGGACAATATTCATATAAGTATATTTGCGACCGCGCAAAGCTAAATTCCAAGGAGTTTTAGAAAGAGGAATGGTTTTAGTAGCAAAACGATCTACATTACTGTAAGTTCCATTGCGCTCGATAGTATAAATAACCCCATCAAAAAAATTCCAACTTTGAAGATCTTCATTCCAAATTGCCCGATCGCCGGTAATAATTTGACTGACATTTTTCTCGGAGCGATCGAAAATAGTTAATTTTTTCATATTTTGCCCGTCAAATTCTCGAGCGTAAAATAAAAAAGTTAAGACATTGCGATTTTTACCTAAAGAATCTCGCTCTTTTTGATACTCTGGGTAGATTATATTACTCTGTTGATAGTTAGGTCTGGTTCGGTTTAAAGCGCGATCGAGAATTGCCGTTGCTTGATAATTCGCTTCTGGAGCAACAAAATCATTAACAAAAAAACACATTCCCACCATTAACAAACTAGCCATTAAACTGGGGAAAAAAAGGCGATAAATACTCACTCCACCAGCTTGTAAGGCGATCGATTCGCTATCGCTCACCAAACGACTGTAAACTATTAAAGTCGCCAACAACACTGACATGGGGATGGAAAGACCGATAAACTCGGGCAGTCTCAACAGTAACATTTGCAAAGCCTGACTCAATGTTAATTGAGAACTGGTAAGGCGACGAACTAAATCGAAAACAACCCCGATCGAAACCGATAGAGTCGTAAATAAACCCATACCAAAGATAAAAGGAACGAATAATTCCGAGAGAATATAGCGATCGAGAATGGGAATTTTTGCTTTAAATAATTTAAATTGGTGGGTAATAAATAGAGAACCGAACATACTTTTAAAGTATAAAAGATTAAATTTTAAATTTTTCACCTAAATAGTATTGTTTGACCAAACTATTTTGATAAAGTTCTGCAGAATTTCCTTTGGCAAAAATTTCTCCATCCCGCATAATATATGCGCGATCGGTAATTTCGAGAGTTTCGCGCACGTTGTGATCGGTGATTAAAATTCCCATGTGGCGATCGCGTAAAGATGCGATAATTTTTTGAATTTCTCCGACTGCGATCGGATCTATTCCTGCAAAAGGTTCGTCTAAAAGTAAAAATTGCGGCCCTTCTGTTCCCACTGCTAGCGCGCGCGCTATTTCCGTGCGTCGTCTTTCTCCACCAGAAACTTGAGATCCTTTAGTATTGGCAACTTTTTCGAGCTGAAAATCGTGCAGTAGTTCCTGCTGTCGCATTCTTCTCAATTTTGGCGAAGATACGGTTTGTTCTAAAACTAATTGAATATTTTCAGCAACAGTCAGATTGCGAAAAATGCTTGGTTGTTGAGGTAGATAACCGATACCCAAACGAGCGCGGCGATCGATCGCTAAAGAAGTTATTTCCCGATCTTCAAGCCATACTTTGCCGTAATTTGGTCTGACCAGACCAGTAGTAATATAAAAAGTAGTTGTTTTTCCCGCTCCGTTAGGGCCTAAAAGTCCGACAATTTCACCGCGATCGACTTTCAGGTTAACCCCATTGACAACGGCTCTTTGACCGTAACGCTTTTGAACGTTATCTAAGATAATTGACAAGTTCTTTAGCCCCTTTCTCAATTACGATTAAATTCTGGTGTTGGCGGTAAAGTAGGTTGAGAAGTTGCTTGAGGATCTCTGATAATATAAGTCGATTCTACTTGTCCCGATCCCGTTGGCGTAGCAATAAAACGACCTTCATCGACGAGATAAATTACTTTTTCGCCGCGAATGCTATTGCCTTTTTGCAAGACAATTACGTTGCCGCTTAAAATTAAACGACGTTCGCGATCGAAATATTGAGCTTGAATTGCTGTTGCTTTAATATCGCGAGCCGGATAAAATACCCTGACATTCCCTCTTGCAGTCAGTATTCCTCTTTCAATATCGGCCTCTTGTATTTCGGCTAGGAGGGTAATTTCACCGGTATCGGAATTTTGGGCTGCTACTTGCACCGAACGAGGTAATTGAACGGCGATTGTCAATATTAAAGCTCCCAGAAAAGTAAATAAACCTAAGATCGAGCCGCGATTAGATGGTGACATAGTATAAAGATTAGACTAAGTAAGAAGTAAAAAGCAAAATAGTTTAAAAAACTTAAATTAGATCGCTTATTATTATGACGAAATGCGATGTATTTTGGGCCACCCGCCTTGACTTTCTTTACTTTCTTTTTCTAAACGTTCGGCAAGTTCTTTAGCTCGTTCTGGTTCGGTTTGTTGGATAGTTGCCAATAGCTCGCAACTTTCTTCAAGCAATTGAGTTACATCAATTTCTTCGTAAATTGGTTGATATTCGCTGATTCTTTTGACCCCTTCTCCGAGAAGAATTACCGCTCCGCGCCAGTTATTATTTCTTAAATGATGGCAACTAACAGCGATTTGTAAGACTCCTTGATAAAATTTGCGATCGGGGTCGCTCGACTCCAACCACAAAGCTTCGAGGGTATCGTGACAGGCGTAAAAATCTAGCTGATTGAACTCCTCTACACCTTGCCAAAATTGTTGCGGTGGCATTATTTATCGATCCTAACTAATTACCCATATTTTCCCGCACTTTTTGAATTTCCTCGAAAGAAATTTCCTGTTCTTCTCCAGCAAATTCATTATCTTTGGTAATGAATAACATACAATGGCATTCGTAGCGTTCTCGCATCGGCACGCAAGGACAGTTCCAAAAGGTGTTTTTAACTTCTGCTTCTTTATCTTCGTAGTGGCGACAGGGACACAAAGGCGCGCCTAATTCTTCTTTATGCTTGGCTAGTCCTTCAATTACTACCGCAGTTACCGAAGGATCGACGCAAAAATAAGTTCCCGTCCTCTTAGCGTACTGTTCGGCAAAATTTTTCATTGCCCTTAAAACTCGATCGCTGTTTGTTTTATCGCTGCTTGCTGAAGTCATTTTATATTACAAAGGTATTTGTACTGATGATGTTTTTGCTCGGTTCGAGAGAAAGATCTTCTCTGTCAACTCACTTTTCCTTTTAACTTAGTATTTTCTCGCTCTTTGTTCAAGCCGATGCTCTAATTTAAACTGGAGCTGAGATTTTTTTATTTTTTGCTTGGCTTTGCTGGTTGATGTTGAAAAGCTTAATTTCTTTATTTTTAGAATCTAATTGTCCTTTGTGCGATCGCACCGCTAGGAATTTAATTTGTCAACCTTGCTGCGATCGCATTCACAAAGAGAAAAATCTTCATCAACAAACAAGCTTAAAAGTTTTTGCTTGGGGAGCGTATCGGGGACAATTAAAAAGAGCGATCGCCGCTTTAAAATATCAAAATTGTCCAGAATTAGGGCAATTAATGGGCTTGTGGTTGGGAGAAGCTTGGTTAAAATCTTCTGGTTACAAACCAGGTAAAAAAATAATTGTCGTGCCAATACCGATGCACTCAAACAAACTAAAGCAAAGAGGTTACAATCAAGCCGAATTAATTGCTAGAGGTTTTTGCCAGTTTACCGGATTTAGTTTGCGAGCGCGAGGCTTAAAAAGAATCAAAGAAACTAAAGCGATGTTTGCTTTAACTAGCACCCAAAGAAAAGAAAATATCCGCTCGGCTTTTGGGATCGGGCCCGAATTTGCCAAAAAAAATCCGCGATCGCCAGTGCTTTTAATTGATGATATTTACACTACCGGGAATACTGTTACAGAAGCTACCAAAATTTTAGAGGATCGCGGAATTAAGGTACTCGGAGCAGCTACAGTTAGTAAAACTGCAAGTCAGAACTAATAAGTTAAAATTATCTCAATAAATGTAGGGTATGTAGGTCAAAGATAAGTAAAATCTACAAGTATGAACTAAACTAAATTCAATCAATTGAGTAACTATGAAATCGATCGCTCAATATTCTTACACCGACCAGCAAGTCTTAGCTTGGTTGCGAGGCTTATTCACAATTGCTTGGGCCGATGGTGATTTTTCCCCTGAAGAAAAAGCGTTAATCGCTCAAATTACGAAAGAAGATTTAGATCCGGCAAATCAATCTGAAGATCTAAAAACGATCTCTCCAGAAGAATTAGCGATCGCTTTAAGTGACGATCGCAAGGCTGCGGAAAACTTCTTAAGAACTGGTGTTTTAGTAGCAATTGCAGACGGGGTTTATTCTGCTTCAGAAGCAGAAATATTAGAGAAATTTAGAACGGCTTTAGGCTTAGAAACCGAAGTTTTACAATCTTTAGAACTGACTCTGTGCTGTCAGCACCATGAAGGGGAAACAGCCGAGCATAGTTCTCATCACTCCCAATTAGCCAACGCACAGAATCTTCCTCCTAATTTATTGCACCCAGTTAAAGACTGGCTCGATAAAATGGAAATTGAAGATCCCAGGGTAGCTAGGTTTATCTGCAAAATGGTACCCCCTCAATGTCCTTTCGAGCGAGACATCAAACTATTCGGTCATAAAGTCGTCCACATTCCGCCCCTTTGCAAAATCAATCCTCTCTACGAGCAGTTAGTTGGTTTGCGTTTTCGGGCACTATCCTATTTAGCGGACGATTGTCAAGAAGATGTTTCCCAATATATCTAAAATTATTTAGTCTATGCAATTTATCGATTTAGCAGAAATAGAAGTAGAAGGAGGAAAAGGTGGAGACGGAATAGTCGCATTTCGTCGCGAAAAATACGTGCCTGCAGGCGGGCCCGCTGGTGGAAATGGCGGGCGAGGTGGCTCGGTTATTTTGGTTGCCGCAAATCGCCTGCAAACCTTATTAGATTTTAAATATGCCCGTCACTTTAAAGCCGATAACGGTAAAAGAGGGGGGCCAAATAATTGTACTGGAGCATCGGGAAGCGATCGCATTCTCGAAGTTCCTTGCGGTACGGTCGTTTACGATGCCGATACCGATGAAGCGATCGGCGATTTAGTTGCTAATGGAGATAAAATTTGCGTTGCTGCTGGGGGTAAAGGGGGCCTGGGAAATAAACATTTCTTAAGTAACCGCAATCGGGCCCCAGAACATGCTTTACCCGGCTTAGAAGGGGAAAATCGCCGTTTGCGTCTCGAATTAAAGCTTTTAGCTGAAGTGGGAATAGTCGGCTTGCCCAACGCCGGCAAATCAACTTTAATCGCTGCCCTTTCCTCAGCTCGTCCCAAAATAGCCGATTATCCTTTTACGACTTTAGTGCCTAATTTGGGGGTAGTTCGCAAACCAACTGGAGATGGGACGGTATTTGCTGACATTCCGGGATTGATTGAAGGAGCGAGTGCTGGAGTTGGTTTGGGTCACGATTTTTTGCGCCACATCGAAAGAACTCGCTTGCTGCTCCATTTAATCGACCTGACTGCAGAAGATGCGATCGCCGACTATCAAACTATTCAAGCCGAATTAGCCGCTTACGATCGCCCTTTAAGTCAAAAAGTCCAAATTATCGCTTTGAACAAGCTAGATGCAATTTCCGAACAAACCCAACAAGAAACTATTGCCAAATTAAGGAAAATCACTTCAGATCCAATTTTTTCTATTTCAGCCGTTGCTCGCACTGGACTAGATCCTTTGATGCAAGCAATTTGGGAAGCATTAGATCGGGTAAAGAATAGGAATTAGGAAGTAAAGAGTAACCAGCAACAAGTAGCTTCACTCCAAGGCAAAAGGTAAAAGTTTGAAATTAGTTCAGTAATATTTAGATTGCTAGAACAAAATATAATACTTGAAACCGTAACCTCCGACCCTTGACCAAAGAACGCTGCAATTACTCAGATTACTTCCAAACTTCACCTAAGAGCGAGATTTCAGCGAAGGCTTTTCTACCGCAGATCTGCGAGTCCGAGATTTTCTTCTCTGAGGTTGAGAATTAGAGCCGCTCGTTCTTTTGCGCTCCTTTTGTTCGGAATCTTCGTAAATATCTAAATAAAGATTTTGATTTGCTGCGGCCGCAGCAGTTTGCAATATTGTCGAAATTGCTTTAATATTACGACCGCCACGACCGAACACTCGCCCCTTTTCCTTCCCTGCAAATGCTAACCTAAGCCAAATTTTTCGATCTTGGTTTAATTGTTCGCAGTCAACACTTAGAGATTCTGGATACTCTAAAAAAGGTTCGACCAAATATTTAACCAATTTAATATAGTCAGGGCGTGAGGTTGCTGGTTCGGGAATAGAAGATTGGGGAATAGAATCAGGCATTTACTTGTTCAAAAACTCTGGCTTTTTGTAGGATGCTGCGTACCGTATCGCTAGGTTGCGCGCCGTCTTTAAGACGCTTGACAATTGCTGGGACGTTTAATCTCGTTTCGTCAGTTCTAGGGTTGTAGAAACCTAGTTCTTCTAGGGGACGACCGTCGCGGCGCGTTTTACTTTCCATAGCTACAATTCTATAGCTGACTTCTCTTTTCTTTCCGTATCTTTTTAGACGTATTTTAATCATATTAACTCGTAATTACCTTTCTAGATTGTAGATCGAAGCTAATTTCGATCTCGAATCTTCTATTATAGAGTGCCAAATCCTTTTTTCTTTTTGCCGCTTTTTTTCTTTTTGGCTTTTTTGGGGGCGCGGAAACCGGGCTGGGGAGAATTGCCAAACATACCGCCCATACCACCCATACCCGGCATCCCACCACCCATACCGGGCATTCCTGGCATCGCAGGCATTCCGCCGCCTTGACTCATTTTCTGCATCATCGATCGCATTCTGGTAAAATCGCTGAGTAATTTAGCAACTTCTTTTTCAGAACGGCCCGAACCTTTAGCAACTCTACTTTTGCGGCTCGGAGATCTAGCCAAAAGATCGGGGTTAGTCCGTTCTTGTTTGGTCATAGAATTAATTATAGATTCGCTGCGTTTGAGTTCGGTTTCGCCTTTTTCGAGTACGTCACCCCCAACTTTGCTCATCCCGGGAATCAATTTCATCACGCCGCTAAAAGAACCCATGTTCTTAATCATCCGCATTTGTTTGAGGAAGTCGTTAAAGTCGAATTCGGCTTTCGCCATTTTCTTCTGTAACTTCTCAATATCGGCGATGTCGATTTCTTCTTGGGCTTTTTCAACTAAAGTAATGATATCGCCCCGATCTAAAATTCGCGAAGCAATGCGATCGGGATAAAAGGGTTGTAGAGCTTCAACTTTTTCCCCTTCCCCGACAAACTTGATCGGCTGGCCGGAAACTTGTCTGACGGATAGGGCTGCACCACCGCGAGTGTCGCCGTCTAATTTAGTTAAAATTGCCCCAGTAATGCCGATTTGCTGGCTGAAAGCGTGGGTTAAGTTAGCCGCTTCTTGACCCGTCATCGCATCGACTACTAACAGGGTATCGTCGGGTTGAATGGTTTCTTTAATTCGGGCCAGTTCCCCCATCATATCTCGATCGATTTGCAGTCGTCCGGCAGTATCGACAATAACCGTATCTACCCCCATCTCTTTGCCCTTTTCTACCCCTTGACGGGCGATTTCGACCGGATCTGCATCCGTGCCTAAAGAGAAGACTGGAACATCGATTTGTTCCCCTAAAGTAATCAATTGATCGATCGCGGCCGGCCGATATACGTCGGTAGCCACCATCAAACAACTGCGTTCTTGTTTGCGTAAATAAAGGGCTAATTTGGCGGTTGAGGTGGTTTTACCCGTACCTTGCAAACCAGCCATTAAAATGACCGTTGGGGCGGTTTCTGCTTTGGCGATCGGGACGTTACTTTGCCCCATCACTTTAACTAATTCGTCATAAACAATTTTGATAAATTGCTGGCCGGGGTTGACACCGGAGATGACATCTGCTCCGAGGGCTTGTTTTTCTACCGCAGCAACAAAGTTTTTAACTACTTGAAAGTTAACGTCTGCTTCTAAGAGGGCGCGACGCACGTCTTTAAGCGCGTCTTTAATGTTGGATTCGGAAATCTTATCTTTACCGCGCAGTTTCTTCCAAGCACCGTCTATGCGTTCGGCGAGAGCATCAAACATACTAGCTAATATTGAGGTTGTTATCTTAGTAATTTTCTAGTTTAACTTTTTTGCGGTCTTGCTAGAGCTTTGGGGTTGAGAATAGACTTTTAAAGAAGGCAAGAGGCAACTCCCTGCATTGGGAGGTTCAACTAACATTTTCAAGAGATCTACAAAGCGATCGCAGCCTTTTAAATCCCAAGTTCCAACCTCTGCCAAGTTATTTTTTTCCTATTTTCATCCCAGTTCCAACGCAACAATCGAGCTTGTTGTCCTCGATCTATTCCTGGTGCATTAATAGCTTTGCGGGGAGATTCTGTCGCCATAGCGATCGCCGCTCCTAAATCGCAAATATCCCATTTAACTAAATTTTCCACCCCAACTAATAAAGGTAATGTCGTGCCGGCTAAAGTACCGTTTAACAGTCTTGCAGTACCATTTTTAACTTCAATTTGGCGATCGTCCCAGGGATAAAGACCGTCATTCAATCCGATCGGAGCAAGAGCATCGCTAACTAGAAATATACCTCGATCGAAATCGCTAGCTTTTAATAACAATCTAATCATCGTCGGACAAACATGTTGACCGTCAGCAATTAGACCGCAATAAACATTTTTATTGATTATCGCCTCTCCCAATAATCCGGGTTCGCGATGGTGTAAAGATGGCATAGCGTTACAAGCATGAGTTACCATCGATGCACCTAAATTAAAAGCTTGTTTTGCTCGTTCGGCATTTGCTAACGAATGACCCAAACTAATAGTAATACCCAGATCTTTTAAATAAGTTATTTCTCGCTCTGTCGCTGCTAATTCTGGGGCTAAAGTAATTATTTTGACGATCGCACTGTAATCGCCCAAAACTTTTTTAATATTGTCGAGATTTAAAGGTAATAAATATTTTGCTGGATGCGCTCCCCGTTTTTCATAATTCAAGAAAGGGCCTTCTAAATGAACTCCTAAAACTCGTGCTGTTTCTATTTTTCCCTGTTGTTCTTGTTGTTTCATAAATTCAGCAATTACTGCAAGCGATCGCTGAATATTTTCTACCGAAGTAGTCACAATTGTTGGTAAAAAAGCATCGATTCCTTCTTGCCATAAAAACTGACAAATATCTGCTAACAAAGGCAAATTTTTAAATTCTAAATCTGGGAAAGCTAAACCCAATCCGCCATTAATTTGTAAATCTACTCCTCCTAAAGATAGCCAATCTCCGCGAAGATCTAATATTTTAAAATTTTCAGTTTCTTGGCAACTTTGCATCGGTTCGATCCCAACGATAGTGCCATCTCGAGCGAGCTTAATCTCCTGCAAACTAGAATAACCAGGTAAACGAGCGTTAATAATTTTCAAGTTAATTTGCGAGTTCATAATAAAGATAATTGCAAAATTTTAAGTTTTAAAAAAGAGCGAAATTTACATGACAATATCTTGGCGATCGAACTTACTTAATGGCACAATAACTAAATAATTAAAGCAGTGTAGTTATAAATTTTATCCTTATGAGTGAAGATGGGGTTTTAGTAGGTATTATTATGGGTAGCGATTCCGATCTGCCGACTATGCAAGCAGCGATCGCCATCTGTGAAGAGTTTAATATAGATTCGGAAGTTGCGATCGTTTCGGCTCATCGAACTCCAGAGCGAATGATAAACTACGCTCAAACTGCCCATCAAAGAGGTTTAAAAGTAATTGTAGCTGGTGCTGGAGGTGCGGCTCATTTACCTGGTATGGTAGCTTCTCTTACCCCTTTACCCGTAATTGGCGTGCCAATTGCAACCCGTCACTTACAAGGGGTGGATTCTCTTTATTCGATCGTGCAGATGCCTGGAGGAATTCCCGTTGCTACGGTGGCGATCGGCAATGCTAAAAATGCGGGGTTATTAGCAATTCAAATCTTAGCCTCTCATCATCCAGAATTACTGAAAAAAGTCCAACAATACCGTCGTTTAATGGCAAAATCAGTATTAGAAAAACAGGAAAAATTAGAGCGATTAGGTTACGAACAGTATTTAGCAGATTACTCTTATTAAAAAACTAATTTTGATTTACTTCTAATAATCCTAATGGCGGATTTATTTCGATTCTTCCCGATTCTAAATCTACTACCGGAACGATCTCTTTCACAAAAGGAATAAATACTCGCGGATTTTTATTTTTTTTCTTACTTGGTGCGCTTCCCTTGCGTTTTACATCGATGGGGGTTTGCATCGCCTTTTTCTCTTCGGCTTTAGGAGACTGATACAATTTAATTTCTAAGAGATCGTTACCAGCAGAAAAAACATCGATCACTTTACCAATATTTTCTCCAGTTAATTGATGGTAAACTTCGAGATCGATTAAATCGCTGATATGATATTCATCTTCTTCTAATTCAGGGCGATCGCTTTTGGGAATTAATAATTTACATCCCTTTAAATTTTCTGCTTGATTTCTATCTTCTATTCCTGCTAACTCAACTATATATAAGTTTTTTCCCGCCATTTGATTACCTCGAACTAATTCTACCGATCGCGGCGATTTTTTTGGATCGAATTGCAACCATCTTTGTCCCGGTTGCTCGAATCTTGCAGGAAAGTCCGTACTGGGCAATACTCTTAATAATCCCTTAATTCCTTGTGCTGCGACTATAGTACCAATTTCTAACCATTCATCGTTCATGTCTATGCGAATAAAATTAAAATAAAGTTTCTGTTTATTAAAATGCTTTGAATCTTATTGTGGCTTATTTTTTCAGACCATTACAAAACACTGTATTCCACGCAATATTTTAGATTAAGTTCTTGAAACACTGTATCTTAATTCCTTTCAAATTCAGATAGTATAAACCATAATAAAGTTTTTTTACTGTCAATAGTGTAGAATCTAAAATATCAAAAATAATCTTAGTATCTTAAAACGACTTTAATACCTCAATACTCCCAAGTAAGTTTGGATATTTTTAAATCAGTCATAAAATAAGAAAATCTGCTAACAATAGTAGAAGGCTAATTTTATACTAAAGATGATGTCACTATATGGTATTGATGTTTGTTAGCAAAATATGAGAATTTGGCAAGCTGATTTTTACCGTCGTCCCCTCAAAAACCCCGAAGGGCAAAATATGTGGGAGTTGTTAATTTGCGCTTCTGATGATAGTTTTGTTTATGAAGTAAGATGCCCTCAATCTGAAGCAAGTATTGACTGGTTGGTTTTCCAACTCCAGAAAGCAGCAGAAGGAAACTTACCGAATAAAATTCAAGTTTTCCGCCCCCAATCTTTTAATCTAATTTCTGGTGCTGGAGAAAAACTCGGAATTGAAGTAGAGGCAACTCGACGCACCCCAATTCTAAAAGAAGAATTAAAAAAGCGTGCTAAAAATTTTCCCAATTACGATCCGATCGCAGTTGAAAAGTTACCTCCATCTGCTTTAAAAGAAGATCTTTGGGGGGAAGAATGGCGTTTCGGCACTATTCTTGCTGGGGATCTAATCGATTTTGCTAGCGATCGCCCGATTCCTATTTTAGATTTGCCAGAATCTTTACATCCGATCGAATTAGGTCTTGCTTCAGATGTTACCGTTCCTGGAGTAGTCATATATGGCGGCCGTCAATCGATGCGATTAGCTCGCTGGCTGGCAGAGCAAAAACCCTTCTCTTTAAATTATATTCCTACTGAAGCAGGTAGATCGGGAGGGTTAATTTTAGAAGCAGGATCGGTCGATCGCTGGGTTTTTGCTACTTTTGAAGACGAAGAATTTGCTAGTGCGGCTCAAAAATATGAAGATAGAAAAATTAACAGTAATGGGTTACATTTCCTGCTAGTACAACCGGACGATTCGGAAGTGACTCATACCGGAATGTGGTTGTTAAAAGATGAGTAGAAATACTTGTTTAAGTTTAACGTTGGATATTATTTTGATACTCTCCAACCCAATTGAGTCGGTTGCTGATAAACTTTTTTCAGGGTATTGATATCTCGAGGGGAAATAGATGCTAAATTGCGAGTCTGAGAACGATACATGATATCGGTTTCTGCTTCACTATGACCCCAAATACCCAAAGCATGGCCTAATTCGTGACGAGCTGCCCCTAAAATAGCATCGTAGCCCAAAGTGGGACTAATTTGAACTGTCATGCGATGAGATAAGATCGGGGGCTTATCTTGGCTTAAATAAAATTTATAGCTAGTTGTTGCCGATCGCACCGGAGGTAAATCGAACAATCCGGTTTCGGAATTAATTTTGCCTTTTATTGCCGGAGAAATTCGATCGACCATAATATCGGCAATTTCTGGCTCTAAAACTACTTCTAAGGGAATAACCTCGTTCCACTCTGCGATCGCCTTCTCGACGGCTTTTAGCCACTGCTGAGAGCGTTTTTGACTGGCATTAAACTGGCGATCCTTGTTTTCAGGGCGATCGCAATATATTTTTACCGGAAAATTAGACCAAACTAAATATCCCAATGGTGTTGGTTGGATGCGATCGAAATAATCGCCGGAATTTTCAAGATCTTGCCAACCCAATAAACTTAAAGGTAAAGAATGTGCTTGTTGCTCTGGAAATGAATAGATACTCGTTCGATCGCTTTGCTCGTTTTGGCGTGAAAATAGAGATCCTAAAGGTATCGACCTATATGTCGATCTTAGTTCTAAAAATTCAGCTGCGGTAACTTTAAATAAATCTGGCCTCGATAGATCGATCGCCGTTGTAATTCCCAGAACGAGCAAAAATAGTAGGAGATACTTCCAGCGATCGAATCCTAAAAGCATTAATTTTAATTATCTTATGGTTATTTTTCTTACCCTGCTTGCAACCAACCAGCACTTAAAACAATAGTCAAAGCAATAAAAGTAATGCTAAAAACCCAGGTAATGCGGTTAAGTGCCTTTTCTGCACTTTTTGTGCTGGTAAATAATTGAGCTTGTCCGCCAATTCCACCGATACCATCGCCTTTCGGAGAATGGAGTAAGACGAATACTACTAGCAACAGGCCAGAAACGGCCCAGATGACTTGAACAATTGATTCTGCATTCATTATGATGTCTATTATGTCTCGTAACTTATTTAGCGATTTTAACTTTATTTAGAAACAAATAGGAGCGGATCGGATCGCTGTCTTCAGTTAAAGAATTTGGATCGAGAGCCGCGAGAGTTTTAAATATCTAGATCTACTAATTTAGCGAGATCTTTCTAATTGTAAGTCGAGCATTTTACAAAGAAATGCGTACTGGGGTACGATTTGGTTTGACCTCAAATTCGATCGGTTCGATTAAAGAACGACCTGTCATTTCTTTTGGTTGAGGTATTTGTAAAATTTGCAAAATAGTTGGTGCAATATCGGCTAAACATCCATCTTGACGTAAAGATACGTCAGTGCCGTATCCTGGAATTTTACGTCCTTCTCCTTCAACTAAAATAAAAGGTACGGGATTGGTAGTGTGAGCCGTCCAAGGATTATCATTTTCATCTCGCATCAACTCTGCATTACCGTGATCTGCAGTAATTAAAACAGTCCCACCCATTTGATTGGCTGTTGATAGCAGATTGCCCAAACAACGATCTACTTTTTCTAATCCGGTAATTGTTGCTTCTATGTTCCCAGTATGACCTACCATATCTGGATTAGCATAATTGACAACAATCAAAGAATAAATTCTTTCTGAAATTGCCTTACAGACAGTTTCGGTGACTAGATCTGCTGACATTTCTGGAGAAAGATCGTAAGTCGTTACTGCAGGAGATTGAATTAACTCTCGCTTTTCCCCTGGAAAAGGTTTTTCTTTTCCCCCATTAAAGAAATAAGTAACGTGGGGATATTTTTCCGTTTCTGCGGTGCGAAACTGTTGCAAGCCGCGATCGGCAATTACTTGACCTAAAATATTGTCCAGGTTTTGGGGTTTAAAAGCTATTTTGACCGGTAAATTAGGGTCGTATTGAGTGAAAGTAACAAAATTCAAAGGTGCAATTAACTCTCGCTCAAAACCATCAAAATCAGGATTTAAAAGTGCGTAGCAAAGCTGTCTGGCGCGATCGGGACGGAAATTATAGAAAATCACCCCATCTCCTGCTTCTATTGCTCCCGAACTTACGCGAGTAGGTTGGATAAACTCGTCTGTAATATCTTCTGCATAGTTAGCTTCGATGATTTCAACAGCCGATCGCCCGTCGATGATTCCGTTTGCGGTTATCGTATCGTAAGCTAGTTTGGTGCGATCCCAACGGCGATCGCGATCCATTGCATAATAACGTCCTGAAATTGTTGCGATGCGACCGACTCCAGTTTTAGCTATGTGAGTTTCTATTTGTTCGATCGCCTCAATTGCTTGTTTGGGAGTGGTATCTCTCCCGTCAGTGATTGCATGAATGCAGACATCGGCTATTCCTTCTGCTTTCGCTAAATCTAACAATCCCAATAGATGGAGTAAGTGAGAATGAACGCCTCCAGGAGAGGATAAGCCGATTAAGTGTAGTTTAGAATTATTCGCTTTAACTGCTTGACAAACTTCAATTAATTCCTGATTCTGCAATAAAGATCCATCTTCAACCGCATCCGTAATGCGGACTAATTCTTGAGGTACTACTCTTCCTGCACCGATGTTGAGGTGTCCTACTTCTGAGTTACCCATCTGCCCTTGAGGCAGTCCTACTTGTTTGCCGGAAGCTTGAATCAGGGTTTTGGGATATGTTTCCCAAATACTATCTATTATTGGAGTTTTTGCCGCAGTAATAGCGTTTGCATCAGTTGCTTCGCGATAACCCCAGCCATCTAAGATGACTAGCACTACCGGAGATACGGGTGCTTGCGCCATAAAAATTGCCCTACGATCGTTTGGTTAAATTTGTTACATTTTCTCGATGATAACATCGAGCATTCAATTTGGTTGAGATCTTTGGTATTTTTCCTGTTTACTATTTTAGTTTATATAGGATCTGTGACGATTAAGAGGGGAGCAGGGATTATTCAAAGGCAAAAGTCATACCAATTCCTAAAAATAATTCTACGGATAAATTTTCCAATTTTTTTACCTGTCTTGGCAGGCGTTCCCTACCTAAGCTCTTCTTGCCTGTTGCCTGTTGCCTGTTGCCCTTGCTCGCCGAAGTGTAGCAACTTTTCTCTTAGAGAAGGTGAGTCTTAAACCGAGAAATTAGGAATCAGAAAACGAACAACACTTTTGCCTTCTGCCCTCTGCTATGTTAATTCGATGCCTCGATCGGGACGGACTAAAACTAAATTATCGCGATGCACTACGGTTTCTGCGCCAGCGTAGCCTAATAAACTAGAAATTTTTTCCGATCGCATCCCTTTGATTTTTTCAATTTCGCTGCTGTTATAGTTGGCGATCCCCCTGGCAATTTCAACGGTTTTGCGATCGCACAAAGAAATTGCATCCGAAGCATTAAATTTCCCTTCAATCCCGACAATTCCGGCGGCTAAGAGGGATTTCCCTCCTTGACAAATTGCCACTTTTGCCCCCTCATCTAGATATAATTTACCCATTGGCTCTAAACCGTGAACGATCCAACGTTTGCGAGCGGTGTCTATTTTCGTAGAGCGGGGTTCAAACTGAGTCCCGATCGCTTGTCCTTGCAAAATTTTTTGAATATTGGCCGGTTTTTGTCCGCCAGTAATTACGGTTCTCACTCCTGCTGAAGTTGCGATCCGAGCGGCATTTAATTTTGTCATCATCCCCCCAGTTCCCCATTGAGTAGTTGACGATCCCGTTGCTATTTCGAGGCGATCTAACTCGCGATCGTTAACTCGCTCGATCGGTTTAGCATCCGGTACGACTCGCGGATCGGCTGAATAAAGGCGATCTACATCAGTAAGTAAAAATAACCAATCAGCTTCGAGCATGCTGGCAACCCGAGCCGCTAAAGTATCGTTATCGCCAAATTTCAATTCATCTACGGCAACCGTATCGTTTTCATTGACAATTGGAATTACTCCCAATTCTAGGAGTGCTTGAAAAGTATTGTAGGCGTTGACGTAGCTGCTGCGTTCGATCAAATCGCGACGAGTTAATAATACTTGGGCGATCGGTTGAGCGAGACTGCTAAAAAAGTCGTCGTAAATTCTAATTAACCTACCTTGACCCACTGCGGCGATCGCTTGTTTGAGTGCCATCGATCTCGGTCGTTCTTTCAAGTCTAGTCTCGCACAACCTACTCCTACAGCACCTGAAGAAACTAATACGATGCGATCGCCTTCTCGATGCAGATCCGTTAAAGTCTCAACTAATGAAGCTATGGTTGGGAGTGCTAGTTGTCCGTTCGACGCTCGCTTGAGACTTGAGGTGCCAATTTTTACTACTAAAGTTTGACTCACAACCTTCAAGAATACTTTTAATGATTCGGGCAAAACAAATTATTAGAGCGTCGATCCCATTAAAAGTAACAGAATCAACGCCCTTCAAACTTGATTTTATATCTAGGGTCTTTATATAAGCTAACCCTATTTTTTATCTATTATGTTTGAAGCCTTTATATAAGCTGGCTTCTTTGAATCTGTAAACTATGATGTCAGAGATTTTGCGTATCTCTTTGTTTCATAATGTTTTCTTTATATTTAAATAATTAAATATTTGTGACATTCAATAAAGTTTTATTTGCGACCGGACAAAGAAACGCCGAGAGCGCGGGAGAGCCAGACTTCAAGATTACGTAATGGATAGGAATTAGGGATTTTAGCCGGATCGACCATCGGTTCGACGAGAATAGTAAACATACCGAGTCGATTGCCAGCTAAGACATCTGTAAAAAGCCGATCTCCTACCATCGCAACCTCAGAGACTGGCAAATTCATCCCTTCGAGAGCTTGCCTTAATTTGCGTCTTGAAGGCTTGCGAGCGCGAATGAAATAAGGGACTTCCAAGTCTCGAGCGATCCTACCGATGCGATTTTCGCTGAGATTGTTACTGACTAGAGAGATGGCTGCGACCTGCTTAATTGGTTTGACCCATTCAAGCAATTCTGAAGAAACATCTTTTTCTCTTAAGGGGACTAAAGTTTCATCTACATCTAAAATTAGACCTTTGAGTTGATTTTTTTCTAATATTTCTGGGGAAAGCTCGACAATCGGGCCGCCGAGAACTAAGTCGGGTTGTAAAATAGCTGCTTTAGACATAAAGATAATTAATTGTTGCAGCAAAGAAGATTTTTAGCTTATTTTTTCTGCTTAAAGGTGGCAAACTTCTTCGCTAATATAATTTAGCTTAGTTTAACTTTTACTTATGTCGGATAATTTTTGTCTTATTTTAAATGGGGTTAAATTGTGTATCGCTAACAACCAGTTATAGACGAGCATTGCTATATTGTTAAAATTGGTAAAAAAGCTAAAAAAATTACAAACTTACAAAAATTATGGGTCGTGTCGGGGTTTTATTACTCAATTTAGGCGGGCCAGATAAGATTGAGGATGTACGTCCTTTTTTATACAATCTCTTTTCTGACCCAGAAATCATTCGTCTACCAATTAGTAGTTTACAAAAACCACTAGCTTGGTTAATTTCCACTTTAAGAGCGGAAAAATCGCAACAAAATTATCTTGAAATTGGTGGCGGTTCGCCATTAAGAAGAATCACCGAAGCACAAGCACAAGCTTTAGAAGAACAACTCTCTGCAGCAGGAACCGATGCTAGAGTTTATGTAGGAATGCGTTATTGGCATCCATTCACAGAAGAAGCGATCTTTAAAATTAAACGCGATCGCATTTCTGAATTAGTCATTTTGCCTTTGTATCCTCAATTTTCGATCAGCACTAGCGGCTCTAGTTTTCGAGTGCTAGAACAAATGTGGCGCGAAGATCCGGCAATGAGGATAGTTAAATATAAAATCGTTCCTTCTTGGTACGATAATCCTGGCTATCTCGAAGCAATGGCCGATTTAATTCGCCAAGAATTAGAGCATTATTCTAACCCGCACGAGGTGCATATCTTTTTCAGCGCGCACGGAGTCCCTCAAAGTTACGTCACCGAAGCAGGAGATCCCTATCAGTACGAAATCGAGCAATGTACCCAAAAGATAATGGAAACTCTCGATCGACCCAATCCCTACACTTTAGCTTATCAAAGTCGCGTCGGCCCGGTAGAATGGCTCAAACCTTATACTGAAGAAGCACTTGAAGAGTTAGGGCAACAAGGAGTCAAAGATCTCTTAGTCGTTCCGATCAGTTTTGTCTCCGAACATATCGAAACTTTACAAGAAATAGATATCGAGTATCGTGAGGTTGCCGAAAATGCTGGGATTGAAAATTTTGGTAGAGTTCCGGCCTTAAATACTCACCCTACTTTTATTAAAGCTTTAGCGGAGATGGTTGCTGAAGCGTTAAATAATGATTCGGCTACTTTTGCCGAGTTAACCCGTCCGAAAAAGAATATGAAAATGTATCCCCAAGAACGCTGGCAATGGGGTTTGACTACTACGGCCGAAGTTTGGAACGGTCGTTTAGCAATGTTGGGGTTTATTGCTTTAATTGTTGAGTTGGTGAGCGGACACGGGCCATTGCACTTTGTCGGGTTGCTATAGACTGAAACAACCCTTAAATATCTCTTGCTTTTGCCTCAGTCATCGGAAATTTTGGGTCTAAAACCCCGCGTCTTCAGCGCGGCTTTACTCTTTTAGCATAGTATTTCACAAAAGATATGTTAAACCGTCCTTTTTACGGCGGTGAGGATGTCAAGGCAGGAGTCTTTTTTTATAACTCTTGGAAAGTCAGACTAATTTTCAATTATCTTCTCGATCGCGCCTTTGGCTCTTATTCTATTTCAGCACCAGAGCGATCTGAGAGTAGTTGGGAAACTTCAGGGTTATAAATGCGTAAGTAATTCCAATAACCGCCAAAAACCGCTTTAACATAGCCTTCAGTTTCTGGAAAAGGAATTTGTTCGACAAAGGTATCTTGGTCTGCAAAACCGTATCTATTAATCCATTTTCTGACGTTACCCGGGCCGGCATTATAACTGGCAATAGCTAGCAAAGAATTATTATTGTATATTTCGTGGGTGTGTTGGACGTACCAAGTACCCAAATTAACGTTATCTTCTGGATCGGTTAAAGAATAATTTTCTAATTCTATTTTATTAGCAATCCATTTCCCTGTTGCGGGCATTATTTGCATTAAACCCGTCGCCCCAGCTACTGATTTGACACTTTCTTGAAAGCGGGATTCTCTGCGAATTAAAGAAGTAACTAAAATTGGATTTATTTGCCGTTTTTCCGACCAATTTAAGATAGTTTCTTCGTAGGCAAAAGGGAATAATGTTTGCCAATATAGAGGGGTTTCTCGTAAAGCTTTCCACTCTTGTCTTTCTTGAGGCTCTGCTCGATTTTGCAAGCTCCAAATTTGATAAGTTCCTAGTTGATAATTACCTCGAGTTACGTTTAATAAGCCTTCGGTAAATTTTTCTTGAACGTTCAGTTCCAATTTACTTTTAATTTCGACAAGAAAATAGTTCCAAGCATCCCGATCTTGACCTAATAAATATAGTTCTTTAAAGGTATCAGATCCTGCTGGAGGTAAGGATCTCGTTGGTGGTTTGACGATCGCAGGTTCTAAATGAATTACACTGGTAAAATTGCCTACATCCCAACCTAAATGCACCGCGGATCGCCAGGCATAATAAGATTGAGGATAATTTTTTAAAACGGATTCAAAAGCTGCTTTTGCTTCTTGGGAATTGCCCAATTCTTGCGACCATTTTCCGCTCCAAAAAGAGGCTTTCGGAACTAAATAACTATCTTGATTTTGAGCGACTATTTCTTTGGCTTTAGCGATCGCTTTTTCTAAGTCTCGATTTGCCGCAAATTCTCGGGCTTGTTGCCAGCGCGATCGGGCAACTATTTGCGAATCAGGGTATTTTTCTGCAAGAGATTCTTTAATTTTTTCTGCTTTTTGATTCTCTTTAAGGCGATTTAATTTTTTGACTTTTTCTAAAGAATTTTTAGCGGCTTGTTCGGGAAATTCGGCGATTAAAATATCTAAATATTTTAAACTTTCGCGATCGCTCGATAAACTTGCTAAATGTTTGAGGGCTAATCCTCTTTCTCGTCGACGATCGGGAAATTCATTAAGATAGCTTTGGTATAATTTCTTTGCTTGTTCGGTTTGTTTGCTCAAATGCAATCCTCTGGCAATACGGTAAGCATTACGACCGCTATGAGTTGCATTAATATAGGTTTCTGCTGCTTTTTTATACTGACCTTGTTGCCAATAACCATCGGCGATCGCCTGCCAATTTTCCGGGGTTAAGCGATCGCTAAAATCATTAATTAAACGCTCTCTAGTTCGATTGTCTTGGGGATCTGATTTGACTAGAGCTAATAATAAATCGAGACTATCAAGATTTTTTACTAATAATCGATCGACAATTTCTTTGCTGCGCGGATGATTGTAAAAACCGATAATTTTATCGCGATAAGATTGCCAGTATTGAACATCGGATTGACCCAATAAATAAATTGCTTCCACCACCATTGGAGAATCCCGATGCTGTTTAATTAATTTTTCCCAGATTTTAATTGCCGTTTTATCTTTCCCTTCTAATTGATAAGCGATTCCTTTTTGTAATAAAATTGGTGCTGCAAGTAGGGGATAATCTCGGTCTAAATTTTGTAAATATTTTAGTGCGAGTTGGCCATTTTTTTGCGCGATCGCATCTTTGGCAAGTAAATAACGAGCGCGATTTCGAGAAATAGATTTATTTTTATTAACAAAAGTTTCTAATTGAGACTGTCTTTGTTGAGGCGATAAAGAAATTAAAGTTAATACTTTATTATTGCTGTTATTTTCTTCTTCTCGGTAAGATTGACGGAATATTGGTAAAAATAAAACTGCAGAGCCAAGTAACAATAAGGCTAAGGCTGAAGAAAACAAAAAAGGTGTTTTCTGTGTAGTATCTTTTTTCATAATTTTTAGCTATCCTAACACAGCACTAACTTAAGAATAGGAACAAAGCAAAATTACTTTGCGTCACTTGATTTACTCGATATAAAAAAAAGGAATGTTTGTCTTTATGTACAAGTATAATTATTTTCAATCTAGTATTTCTGGGTTCTTAATTGCGGTAGTAACTGCTACAGCAATAGGTTCTTTTTTACCATTAAATTCAGTATTAGCTCGAGAATTTGAATCACAAAGACAGTACGATCGCAGAGAATACGATCGTCGCTATTACCAACGTGCGGCGATTCCTCGAGGTACGAAAATTCCTGTCGCATTCAAGAAAGAGAAAATTTTAGCAGCTCCTAACGAAACTTTTCCCGTTACTTTGACGGTAGATGCCAACATAAGCGATCTCAATAAAAAATTATTAATTCCTTTTGGTAGTAAAATCGAAGGTAGGATTGAGCCGAGTCGAAACGGTTCTCGTTTTGTGGCTGAAAGATTGATCTTAGAAGGAGATAATAGAGAGTACGATATTGATGCCACTTCTCGCACGGTAAGCAGAAGAGAAACCATCAAACAAGGAGCTAGTGCTAGAGATATTTTGACTGGTGCTGCGGCTGGTGCTGGTGCTGCAGCTATCATTTCAGGAGTAACCGGCCGTAGAGGAGTCGCCGCTTTAGAAGTTTTGGCTGGGGCTGCGACTGGTGCTTTAGCAGGATGGGCTTTACCAGAAGCGGGAGTCATTGGTGGGGGTAAAAAAGAGGTAATTGTCATTTACCCCGATCGCGATTTAGAACTTACTTTCGAGCGCGATTTATTCTTAAGATAGTTGGGTATAACCTCGCTTTAAAAAGCAGCGAGGTTTGAAAATTAAAAGCGATTTTTACTAATTTCGATTCAGTTTCGCGGCAATTAGTTGCGCTTGCTCGTGCAATTTCAAGTTTCCTTGTTCTTTAGCTAATTGAGATGCTTTTTCGATATCCTTAATCGCAAGTTCAGTTTCGCCTATTTTCCCTAGAGTAACTCCGCGATTAAAATGAGCCACTGCATCAGCTGCATTTAATGAAATCGCCTTGCTGAAATTTTCTAAGGCTGCGGTTGTTTTGCCTTGCTTTTTAAATACTAAACCTAGATTAGTATAAGGCGGAGCGTAATTAGGGGCTAATTCGATCGCTTTTTGAAAGTCGGCGATCGCTCCAGAATAGTCTTCAAGACGAATTTTAGTAAATCCTCTGTTATTATAAGTCCCGGCAAAATTAGGATTTATTTGGATTGCTTGAGTATAGTCACCGATCGCTTTATCGAACTCTTGAATTCGATAGTAAGTATTAGCTCGATTGTAGAAAGCGATAAAATAATTGCTCTTATTCTTAATTGCTTGACTATAGTCGGCGATCGCTCCAGGATAGTCTCCAATTTGTTTGCGAGCATAAGCGCGATTGTAATATGCTTTGGCAAACTTAGGGGTAATTTTGATTGCTTGAGTATAGTCGGCGATCGCTTCAGAATAGTTGCCGAGATCTGTTTTTGCTTTACCTCTATTGTTATAAGCTGCGGATTTTAAGGGATTAATTTCGATTGCTTTTGTATAGTTAGCGATCGCACCTTGATAATCTCCTAATTGTCTTTTTGCAATGCCGAGACTTAGATAAATTTCATCATTTTTTGGACTTATTTTTAATGCTTCATTAAAGTCTTCAATTGCTCCTCGATAATCTCCTATTTCGAGTTTTATAAAACCACTTTTATAAAATTTTTCTACGGCTTCTAAAGACTCTTGTGAGATCTGCTGTTTTTGTTTAACTTCTAACGATGCTAGTGCCGGGTTTGCTGTTGTTGTTGCGATAATACCCAAAATTGTTATTGTGCTTATTTTAGAAAAATGCTTCATTATATCCTCAGAATAAGTTAGTTTTGGTTTATTAATTTATTGATTAATTTTCTTTAATTTTTTATTTTTCCTAATTTTACTTTAAACAATCTTGACTCAGAAGAAAGTGTAGTAGTTCCACTTAATGAAAAATTCTGTAATATTCTCAAGTTTTCTACTTCCGCGATCGCACCGATCTACTTGCCTGTTTTGGGACTTTAAAACGATCTTTTTTGCAGCTATTTTGACAAAAAATTCTAATTTAGCGTTTTTTAAGATCGCGATCGCACTTAAACAGAGACTCCGATCGCAAATAGATCGCTAGTATTCCCAGTATTTGTACCGAGCTATCTTAATAAAACTTAATATTTTTTTGTTGCATAATATTACGTTGCAGTTAAAAATCCTAAATTTGCCGTCATAAATAATCTTATTTGAGATCGAAATGTAACGGCGATCGTTCACAACTAAATAACTATAAATATTTAATCTTTAATAACTATCAAAGCAATTAATAATAATCAGTAAATATTACAAACAAGGTTTTTAAAAATATATTTCTATAACTATACAAATCCCCTAAAATAATGCTCTATTGGTTTTTTATAGCAGTACAAGTTTTGGTTAGGACATTTTAAGAGAGGCTGAAGCCTTAAATCTTAAGCATAATCCCTCTGCCTTCTGCTATAGCTAATACCATTTATCATAAAATCAATTAGCCCGTTGCCACAAACGCTGAATTTCTCCTAAAACTTCAGTTTGAGGTGGTTCGATAGTTTGAGGTGGATTAATTTTAGCTCCAGGAATATCTTCCGACCAAGGACTTTGGGGTACGGATTTTAAGTTAATACCTGGAATGACGGAGCGAAAACCGTATTTAACAAAGATCTTTTGTTGTTGTGGTTGTCTGAGGAAATCGACGAATTTTTTAGCCGATCGCGCCGTATTGCCATCAACATCGCGACGTACGATCGCAGCAGTCGCCTTGGTTTCAATTGTTGGATTGAGGTAATAAATTTGATAAGATCTATCTTGAGAAATTTTAGCTTGCGACCAGCGATAAAGAGCAATACTTTCGTAAACAGTGGCTACATCAGCATTATTAGGCCCTAAAGTAATAAAATTTTCTAAGAGAGTATCGGTAGAGCGAGGAGGTTGATAAACCGATCGCTTGACTAAAGAAAATAAAGTAGTAATTTGAGGATTGTTGATATTACTACTATTTAAATTAGTAACTCCTAACTCTTCATTACTCCACAAAGTCATCGTCAACTGACCGCTATTAGAACGAGTTGGATTAGTCATCAAAAAGTCAAAACTACCCCAATTGGGATCGCCTCCGATCGCACCCCAATCTTGTTTTCTCATCGCTTGCTCGATTTTTTGCCAGTCAAAGCGATCGTCGGGGAATAATACTTTACCGCGATCGGGCCAAGCAACTGCGACTACCATTGTTTTACTAATAACTTGAGGCTGGAAGTAAAAAGGATCTTCTTCTGTTTGTGCTGCATAGCGATCGCGCAATTCTTTTAATTTCTCGCCATTAGCGGGAATTAATATTGTTGGTTTAAAGTCATTTTTTTGGTCGATAAAATCGTCGATCGTATCTTGAGATCCTTGAAATTTAAGTTCAATATCGATATTTTTATTATTTTTTTCAAAAATAGTTTCTAATTCTTTAAGAGGTTCTTGCAGTTCAGTTCCGCTGACAATAATAATTTTGCTTTTTCCTCCAGGTGCGGGCAAATAAGCTAAACCTAATGCAGTTAAAATAATGCCCAGAGAGAGGATAGTTCTTCTTTTCATATTAGCTAGAAATGGTGTGATTGATTCTTATTTATTATTGGTTTAAGTAATTAAGAGATCGACATTTTCTTGAATGTTTTTTAGTTCGTCGCTCAAAACTAATAATTCTTCGATTTGTTCGGAACTATTTAAATTAGAGTTTCTCAGTTGATTTTGTAATTGTTGTAAAATTCCAGCCGAATTACTGACTAAAGTAGAAAGGGATGCAATTTGAGCTTCGCGGGCATCTTGACCTTCTTTGGCTAATTTAAGATTATTTTCTAAACTAGCTGCTAATTCTTGCAGTCTGGCCCGAGCCACCCCGTTACTATTATCGAGTTTAGCTTTAACTTCTGTTAATTGTTTTTCAATTTCTTGGGGAGCAAGTAAAGAATCAGACCCGTGCAAGCGACTTGCTAATGTTTCAATTTTTGCGGGCAATTCTAAAGCCAGATTGCAACCGTATTGAACGGCAGTTAAAAGTTCGATTTGGTTCGATTCTGTGAGATTTTTTTCCGATTCTTGGCGCAGTATTTCTGCTTTTTCTGCTATCGATTGCGATCGCGCTTTAATGGCTTCAATTTCTTGGATTTTAGCTTGATTTTCCCGATTTATTTGTCTTTGAGATTGGGTTTTTAAAACTGTTGCACCCCCAACGGCGATCGCGGCTGCTGATGGCAACATTATTAAGGGAGATATATTTTGCGATCGCACGCCGCCAACAAAGAAAATGCCACTAACTAAAACGGCTACAGGATAATTAAGTGGATTGGCTATGTTCATCTTTTTTATTGTTATTATC